>NZ_KB906373.1:0-55782 GCF_000381305.1 Thioalkalivibrio sp. ALE16 | reverse complement strand
CTCCATGCCGATCCGGCAGGCCGGCAGCTGGGCGACGAAGTTGCGCAACTGGCTGCGCCGCAGCGCCTTCGAAAACACCTGCCGGCCCTGCGCATCCACACCGTGGACCTGGAACACGTTCTTCGCGAGATCAATACCGAGTGTTGTAACCTGCATGTGGACGCCTCCGTCTTCTTCGAGTGAGAGTGATCACCCCCACTCTGGCACATCGCGATGCCGTAATAGGGCGGGGGCGTCCATCCCATTGAGGAGCAGAGCGACGAAGCAATCGGCCTGAGATCCCGGAGCGCTTCTCGTAGACCCGCGCCCAGTAACCCGAAGAGCCGGGATCTCCACCGATGAGCGAAACCCACCGCATCCCGCACCACCACCGAGGACCACCCAGAACAACGACGAAATCGGCAACAGCCCCCGAGGCCCACATCAGCGATCCAATCCACGAACCGACCGCCTGAACCCGATACCGCCGGCGATAGCGCCACCCCTAACCGATAGCGCCACCCCTAACTATTTTGTACAATCTGTACCTAATAGACAGAAAGGAACCGACATGCGTACCGTCAGCGCAAGCGAAGCCAAGCAGGGCCTGGCCGGCGTCATCGAATCCGCGCGCAAGGAGCCCGTCATCATCCAGCGCCAGAAACGCGATGTGGCCGTGGTCCTTTCGCCCGAAGAATACGAGCGCCTGGTCCACCTGAACGTGAATGAGTTCCGCCGGTTCTGCGACCAGATCGGTGGCAAGGCCGAAGCGACCGGCCTGACCCAGGAAAAGCTCGACCAACTCCTAGAAGCCTGACGGACTTGGGACTGATCTGCTGCGCGTGCGGGAGAGCGGCCCCTTTTGCCGCTCTCTCTCGTTACATAGCCCCACTATGCGCCTCCAGAGACCGGCAAAACGGACTCGCTCTCCCCACACGCTCGCGACGATCGCCCAAGTCCGACAGGCTTCCGGCCGATGACTGAGTCCAACCGGCAGCGTCGGTGGGTACTGGACACGAACCTGCTCGTCAGTCGCCTCCTGGTTCCGTCCGGCCCCGCGGCGAAGGCCGTTGACCACGCACTCGACCGGGGCATCCTCCTGGTCTCGGAGGCCACCCTCGACGAGCTCGTCCAGGTTCTCTCGCGCCCCAGATTCGACCCCTACATCAGCCAGGCGGAGCGACAGCAGTTCATCCGCTTGCTGGGTGGCATTGCACGGTTCGTTACGATCACCACCCCGATCACCGCCTGTCGCGATCCGAAGGACGACAAGTTCCTCGAAGTCGCCGTCCACGGCGAAGCCCATGCCATCGTTACCGGAGACGGCGACCTGCTCGACCTCGATCCCTTCCACGGCATCCGCATCCTCCGCCCCGCCGATCTCCTCACCCAGCGCTGAACCGCACCCGCACCAAACCATCTTGTCGCGCAGAGCCTTGTCCACCCTGTAGGAGCCGCCTTGGCGGCGAAGCACCTGCCAGCGCGTAATCCACCCCGTAGCACCCCCGGCCCACCGGCCAGCGCGCTGCGAAGAGCCGGGGTCGCCTCCAGTGACAAAACCCCCAAAGAAACTGACCACCCGCGTCACTTGGGGTGACCATTTTTGTCACGTGACACATCTGAGCCGCCGTATGTCGTGACCCAAACCCCAAACCGAATGGCCACACAGCGCCGTTTATCCGGGTTCTGATGTTCCTGGCACACCCATTGCTTCTAATCAGACAGCTGCCCACGGGGTGGCCGGGCCTCCGGCCCAGCTTTCATCACATCAAGGGAGTACGACCATGCAGAAGAAGACCGCCCAGCAGGGCTTTACGCTTATCGAGCTGATGATCGTTGTGGCGATTATCGGGATTTTGGCGGCGATTGCGTTGCCGGCTTATCAGGATTACACCGCGCGGGCGCAGGCAACCGAAGGTTTCCAGGCAACCAGTGGGCTACGGACACAGATTGGCCTTCATGCGTCAGAGAACGGCGATTTCACCGACTTGGGTAATGATCAAGCCGTAACCAACACCGCAGCCAACCTAAATGGACAATATTTCAGCGCTGGTGGCGTAACTGTCGATGCCGCCACCGGTGAAATCCAAATCGTCTTTGATGCCGGCGCGAACAACACCGAAACCCTCGCTCTTTTGCCTGCTCTCAATACCACCACCGGCCAAATCGAAGGCTGGACCTGTGACCCCTCGGGAACGACGACACTCGAAGCGCAGATCCTCCCGGGTGCTTGCCAGCCCTAATTCAATTCTCAGAACGGGTAAGGACACCCACTCAGTACCGGAGCCCCGGCCATCGTGCCGGGGCTTTCTTTTGATGTGAAATCCTCTGGTGAAAGCTCTGGCAAAGCTCTGGGACACCCACTTTTGCGCCCTGTAATCTAGATCTTCTAACCGGCCTGAATAATCTCTGGGACACCCACGTGGAAGAGGGTAAGGACACCCACCTAGTACTGGAGCCCCGGCCATCGTGCCGGGGCTTTTTCGTTAACGGGAATAATCTCTGGTGGCGTGACACTCTGGGACACCCACTTTGGAGTTAAAAGGGGACAGATTTATTTTCCCCTCCCCAAACCCCGGCCTCGTGCCGGGGTTTTTTGTTGTCACAAGCCGGATTCGCCGACACCAGCGACTCAACCAATTGGCGCCGGGCTCCGCACGCATTCCCAGTCCGCTCCTTCCCCGCAGGGCCACTAGCCATTCCCCGGTTTTTTGTGCTGGTCTAATTTTGGTGGACACCTCGATCGGTGGAATGATTGGGATCTGATCGAGGAGGGATCCTCCGGGACACCCACTTCGGATCCTCTTGGACACCCACTTTGTTGACATAAGCTCGATTCGCCGAAGCCGCCTGGCTCAGACTCCGCTGCTACATCCCGCACTCCCCCCACCCCCCAAATCGACCAGGGTCGCCGCCGTGGCGTGTCCAGGACCGACCGCCAGGAGACACGAATTCCGTTCCCTTCCGAGTGGATCCGGCTCTCCCGATTGCGCGCACCGATTCTTGTGCATACAATAAGTCAATGGAGATCGAGTTTGACGCAGACAAGGACGCTGCGAACCTCGCGAAACACGGGGTCTCACTTGGAACGGGCCTTCTGGGACACCCACTTTCCTCGGCCGCCCAACTTCCTCGGCCGGTCCCTGCGAGGGCATACCGGAAGCGCAGGCACACCCAGTTTGCTTGCCGTGCTCCTGAAAACCTTCAGGACAATGGCTATGCTATCGGCAGGAGCGCAACGGACATGCGTTCCGGCAGGCCTACTCCACGGAAGGAGTTCATCATGACCGAACCCCGCTCGACCCTCGTCTCTCTGGACGATACGCCCTGGTACCACGTGGTCTCGCGCTGCGTGCGGCGCGCCTTTCTGTGCGGCCACGATGCGCACACCGGCCGCTCCTTCGAACACCGGCGAGGCTGGATCGCCGACCGCATCAAGCAACTCGCTTCGGTATTCGCCATCGACATCGCGGCCTACGCGGTGATGAGCAACCACTTTCACATCGTCGTCCGGGTGGACGACACGCGGGTCCAGGGCCTGGGGCGGGACGAAGCCCTGAGTCGATGGACTCAACTCTTTGCCGGACCGACCCTGGTGCAGCGGTATCTGGCGGATGCGGAACGGCTCGGTCAAGCGGAAATCGAGCTCGTGGACGCTTGGGCGGAGACATATCGCTCGCGTCTGGCTGATCTTTCGTGGTTCATGCGCGTGCTGAACGAGTCGATCGCACGGCAAGCCAACGCCGAAGACGGGGTGACAGGGCGCTTCTGGGAAGGACGCTTCAAGAGCCAGGCGCTCCTCGACGAACAAGCTGTCCTGACCGCCATGGCCTACGTTGACCTCAACCCCATCCGGGCCGGGATCGCGGATACACCCGAGCGTTCGGATTACACATCGGTTGCCGAGAGGACCGACCTGCTCCTCAGGTTGGCCATGGACGACGACCCGCAAACCTGCGGGTCACCGAGCATCGATGCGGCCGATTCAACGAAAGGGTGCATGAGACGCTCGTACCGAATCGCCAGGGCGGTCGGACATCAGTGGCGTGCGGATCCACAGGATGCAGAATCCCTGAACCCCGAGTGGGCCCTGAATCGTCTGCCGGGTGCCCCGCTAATGCCATTCGATGCCACTGGCCGGACGGAACCGGCGGTGCCCTTTGGGTTCGAGGACTACCTGCAGCTCGTGGAGGCAACCGGCCGCGTGATCCGCGAAGACAAGCGCGGCTTCATTGATGGTGCAACCCCACCCTTGCTGGTACGTCTGGGAATCGACCCCGACCAGTTCATCCTCACATCCAGCCGCTTGCTGCGGCAATTTGGCAGCGTGGTGGGGACACCGGGTCGCATCACGGCCCGGTGCGACGCGCGCCAGACCCGCTATCTGCGAGGCATCGGGGCCGCCCGCAAGCTCTTCCCCAATCACGCTGCCTGACACCGTCGACCGCCATACAGACGCCAACGACCGGGATTCGCAGACGCTCTGCGCCATCAAGATCAGGAGAGTTTTCTGCGACTGCCAATTTGTCGCCCTTGGTCATGCCATCCTCGATGGACGCTAATCAGATCTTCTTGATGCGCATCACTGATGCGCATATTATATGCACCATTATCGGCATTATGCAGGAGGCCTTCGTGCACCAGGCCCCGTACAACACAGACGCACCGCGCAAGGCCACCAACCTCAGCGTCAATACCGACCTTCTGGCCCAGGCGCGAGAGCTCGGCATCAATCTCTCGGGCCTGTTCGAGGAATCGCTGGCGCGTGCCGTGCGCGACGCCCGTCGCGACGCATGGCTGACCGAGAATCGGGAGGCCCTCGAAGAATACAACCAGCGCGTAGCCAAACAGGGCAGCTTTGGCGACCATATGCGTCGCTTCTGATGGCGCAGTTTGCGGTACATCGCAACCCGCACGGAGCCACCGCGCGCTGGATACCCTATCTGCTCGTCCTTCAGAGCGATCTGCTCTCCGAACTGGACACGGTGGTGGTCGCCCCACTTGTAGACGCTGAGGCGTTTGGTCGCCCCGCCCGCATCCTCAACCCGACCTTCACCATCGAGGGCCAACCGGTCGTCCTGTCGACTGCTGAACTGGCCGGAGTTTCCCGCGAGTCGCTTGGCGCCGAGGTCGTCAGCCTAGCCCACGAGCGAAATGCCATCATCGCCGCTTGCGACTTGCTGCTCACCGGCATCTGACCGCTCCTTTGTCGGCCGGGACATCCACTTTGTTGCCGCGGCTACGTCCTTCCAGACGACCCCGTTTTGCAGGGGCACGAGTCTGACCCAACTCGCCAATTGCTCACTCCATTTAATGTGCATACAATAAGTATATGGAGATCGAGTTTGACGCAGACAAGGACGCTGCGAACCTGGCGAAACACGGGGTCTCACTCGGCGATGCCCTCGGGCTCGAATGGGATACGCTCCTGGCCATGGAAGACCGACGGAAAAGCTACGGCGAACGTCGAATGCTCGGGTACGCCTTGATGGGCGAACGCTTGTATTGCGTCGTTTTCACCGATCGATCGTCCGTGCGGCGAATCATCAGCCTGCGCAAAGCCAACAACCGGGAGATTGCGCGTTATGTCGAAATCACTAACGCTACGTAGCGGTCGGCGCGTCGTCTTGAACGACGCCGACGAGGAATCGTCCATTCAGGCCGGAATCGATGCTGATCCAGAGACCCGGGAACCTTCCGAAGACGAGACGAAAGCCCTGCGACGCGTCGGTCGCCCACCTCTGCCTGTGACTAAAGAGCGCATCACGATCCGCCTGTCGCCAGACGTCGTGGAGGCATTCCGCGCGACGGGAAAGGGTTGGCAGACGCGAATGGACTCGGCTTTGAAAGACTGGCTCAAGGAGCATAGTCCGACTTCTAATAATCGTTAGTTGTCAGGTCTCGGCTGGTTATAAACGCGTTTTCGAAAGCAGTCGGGGTGGGTTGGACCATCCCGAGGACACCCACTTTGCGGACATAAGCCGGATTCGCCGCCGCAATCGGCCGCAAGCCCCGCGTCTGCACCCCCGTCCCTCGCGCCAGGCCATTTCCGCAACGGTTATGGCCAGGGTATGATATGACCATCTACATGGTCAGGAGGGTGCGAAATGCCCGAGCCGACGGTTAGCCTGGCGAACGCCAAAGCCCACCTGAGCGAACTAGCTGAACGTGCTGCTGCAGGTGAATCCATCCTCATCACCAAGCGAGGCAAGGCGGTCGTGCGCCTTTCCAGTGCCACCGCACCCAGGAAGCCGATCGATGCGAATGCGCTCCGTGCAGTCACGGATACCCAGCACAACAGTATCGATGAGACCTTCATCCGTCGTATGCGTGATGATGCTCGCTACTGATGCGCTATCTGGATACCAGCGTCCTGGTGGCGGCCCTCACTCGCGAGCCCCGAACCGAGGATATGCAGAATTGGCTGGCGGCACAGAGCGCCGGTTCGCTGTGCATAAGTGACTGGGTGCTTACGGAGTTCTCCGCAGCCTTGTCCATGAAGGTTCGAATGGAGATCCTGACACCCCGGGAACGGGCGACCGTGCTTGGCGCATTTGCGGCGTTGCGGGAATCGTCGCTCTCGACCCTGCCGGTCTCGTCTATCGATTACCACACCGCTGCCCTCTTCGCCGACGATCATGCCTCCGGGTTGCGCGCGGGCGACGCACTTCACCTGGCCATTGCGTACAACCACGGCGTGGAACTTTGCTCACTCGACAAGACGCTCGTGGCCGCTGCAGAACCCATGGGCGTGAATGCGACGCTGCTGTAGTTTGCCGAGAATTCAGTTCTGCGGGACATCCACTTTGGCGACCATTCGTTGGCGCGGTGGCACATCCACTTTGGCGCGATGTCATCCCGGCCGGAGCGAAGCCAGGCGCCGGGATCTCCCGCGTAGAGGCAGCCCCAATCATCGAGATCCCGGATAACCGCTTCGCGGTTTGCGGGATGACCGGTGGGTGGGTGCGCTCTCTCAGGACACGCACTTTGATGCTGCGTCCTTTGTTGCTGGGCCCAATTCGACCGCAGGACACTGGGCGGAAGTTTACTTTTGGTTCCCCAAGCACCGGCGCGCGGTCGGGCATCTTATTGCCAGAGGCTGGATTCGCTGATGCACCCGGCAGTTTGGGCAGGTCCGGCGCGGGCGGGGGCTTCGCCTGCAAGCAGGCTCCGACCGCCCATCGCTCGCGAACGCAGGACTCGAACGCGACCGTACGGGACAAGCGCTAGGATTACCGGGACGTCCACTGGACCCGGAAGAACCTCGCGGACACCTCACCTGTTCTGCAGCACTACGGAAATGTCAGGATTGGGATCAAGAGTTACCGGGGCGTAGAACGAGAAAGGGCCGCCCCGGATTCCCTTCCTGGACGACCCTTTTGGGGCTTCCCTGCCCCGAGGCACAAGCTAACAGAACCGATGTGGAGTTCCAGCCGCGTGGCGAACATTTCCATGAGCGGTCGATTTCGATCTCTGATCGGTAGTTTTTGCTGGAATATTTTTCTATTTCGCCGAAATCGCGGCAGCCACCCACGAGGGTCCAGCTACTCTCGATCGTGGGCCGTGGGTCGCCCCAGAGGGTCGGGGTGATGCTCACGCGGGCAGGGGCTTCGCGGCCGAGACCGCTCCTACATGGCGTGGCGTTGCCGCTTCGGTCGGGCCAGGTGAAGCGTGTGGCTCGATGCGCAGTCCGCGCGTCAGGTCTGAAACAATTGGTTGGCGGGGGCGGGTCGGCCGAGGAGGTAGCCCTGGCCGGTGGCACAGCCTTCGCGCAGCAGGAAGCTTCGCTGGGGTTCTTCCTCCACGCCTTCGGCGATCAGGTCCAGTTCCAGGGCGGCGGCCAGTGCGATGATGGCGCGGATGATGGATTCGTTGTGGCGGGAGTGGCCGATGTCGCGCACCAGGGACTGGTCGACCTTCAGGCGATGCAGCGGCAGGCGGCGCAGGTGCGCCAGGTTGGAGTAGCCCGAGCCGAAGTCGTCCATGGCCAGTCGGACCCCCAGGCTGTCCAGGCGGCGCAGGATCGCCAGGGCCCGTTCCGGGTCCTCCATGATCATGGTCTCGGTCAGTTCAACCTCGAGACGCTCCGGGGCGATGCCGTGGCGCTCGAGGGTCTCGCGCACGGTCGCAACCAGCGCCTCGTCATGGAGCTCGCGGGCCGAGAGGTTCACGGCCATCATGGGGATGTGTCGGCCCGCCGTGTCCCAGATGGCGAGCTGGCGACAGGCCGCTTCCAGCACCCAGCGGTCGATCGATACGATCAGCCCCGTCTCCTCCGCCAGCGGGATGAACTCCGCGGGGGATACCATGCCGCGGCGCGGATGGTTCCAGCGGACCAGGCTCTCCACCCCCACACACTCGCCACTGGCGAGGTCGAACTGGGGCTGGAAGTGGAGCACGAATTCCTCGTTGGCGATGGCCTGGCGCAGGTCGTTTTCCAGAAACAGTCGGTGCTCCGTCAGGGCGCCCATCTCCGGGGTGTAAGCGCACCAGCCGTCACCGCCACGGGCCCGCGCCGCCTGCATGGCCAGTTCGGCCGCGGTCAGCAGCTCCTCCCGGGTCTGGCCGTCGTCCGGGAAGCGGGCCACACCGGCGCTCACGGTGAGTACCAGGCTGCGCCCCGAGGTCTCGAAGGGGGCGCGCAGGGTATCCAGCAGGGTCTGCATGAAGGATTCCAGACCGTCGTGTTCCGGGGTCTCCGCAATCAGGCAGAATTCGTCCGCGCCGACGCGCGCGATGGTGTCCTGGGGTGTCAGCGTCTGGCCCAGGCGTTGCGCGATCCCCTGCAAGACGGTATCGCCCGCCGAGGTCCCCAGGGTCTCGTTGACGTTGCGGAAGCGGTCGAGGTCCAGCAGCACCACCCAGCGCGCCTCGCCATCGGCCATCGCGCGCTCCACCGTGTGCCCGAGGCGATCCTGCAGCAGCGTTCGGTTCGGCAGCCCGGTACGGGTATCGAAGTGCGAGATCTGGCGCAGCTGCTCCTTCTGCTCGATGCTGTCGGTCAGATCGGTCCAGGCGCCGACGATTTCCTGCTCGCCCCGACCGCTCGCGCCGGGGACCAGCCGCATCTCGTCGCGCACGTGGCGCAGCTTGCCCCAGCCATCAAACAGCCGGAATCCGCGCACCACCTCGCCGTCGGTCAGCAGCCGCTGATTCTCCTGCAGGGCACCGACCCGATCCTCGGGGTGCAGTTGCTGTTCCCACCAGCCGGGGCGCAGCGCGGCAGCCGGATCAACCCCGAACAGACGCTGAATGTTGGGACTCACCCACTGTGGCGTGAGATCCGAGGAGGCGAGCTGATAGATCACCGTCGGGCCGCTGTCGATCACATGCTCCAGCCGCTGGTTGGCGGCCGCCAGCTCCCGGGTACGTAGACGCACCTGCCAGCGCAACAGCAGTCCCGCGACCGCCAGGAGCAGCACCAGGCCCAGCGCGGAAAACAACGCCCAGCGGACCCAGCCCGGCAACCCGGGCGAATCATCCGCCAGCAGCGTCTCGGCAAGGGCCCGCTGATAGGGCGAATCCGCCAGGGGCTTCCATTGATCCAGATAGGCGTCGATCACGGCCAGGTACTCGCCATGCCGCTCCGGCGTGGCCGCGTAATAAAGGCCCACCTGGCCGAAGGTGATGGGGGTCTCCACCAGGCCGAAGGCCCTGGCATGCTGGCGACCGTAGAAGTTGTTGCTGACCGCCGCGACAGCCTCGCCTTCCCCAACCGCCGCGAGGACCGCCGGCAGGCTGGTGAAGGTGACCAGTTCGTACTCGAGGTCCGGATCGCGCATCTGCTCCTGTCGCAGATGGCTTTCCTGCACGGAGCCTTCCAGTACGGCGAGCCGCCGCGAGCCAAGCGCTTCCAGGCTGCTGAAGCCGGATTGCGGGAAGGCGTACACCTGGCTCCAGCCCTGCACGACCGGGATCTGGTGAAAGTCGAGAAACTCGTCGCGCATCTCGGTCAGGGCCACGTCCGGCATCAGGTCCAGCCGGCCCTGGCGCAGATCCAGCAGGCACTGAGCCCACTCGCAGGGGATATACTCGATCTGCCAGTGTTCGCGTCGGGCAATGGAGTCCAGCAGGTGCACGAACAGACCACCGGCCTCGCCCTGCGCGTCCACGCTGACCTTGGGCGCGTTGTCGTACACGCCTACCCGCAGTTCCGCCTCGGCGAACGCCTGCCCGGCCGGCAGCATTGCGAGCAAGCACGCGGCCGCCGCCCCCACGAGGGCCGTCCATGGCCTACGACATTGCGCCGGTTTACGGGATCGAGTCAGACCGGCGCCCGGAGGCATTGCATACTCGTCCGACACGTTAATCGAACTCCCTGGGCGGTATAGCCTCCAGCATAGTGCCACGGCTTTGATCCTGCTGCGCGCCGGCACCGGAGTCGCGCCTATTCCACCAGCACGCGATCCCGGCCGGCTGCCTTGGCCGCGTACATCAGGTTGTCCGCGCGCCCCAGCACATCGTCCAGCGTATCCCCCGCGCGGAATACCGTGATCCCGAACGAACCGGTGACCGGTACTCCCGCAATCGGCTCGGAAGCCAGGGCCGCCCGGCAGCGCTCGGCCAGCTGCTGCGCCTCGTGTGCTGAGGTCTCCGGCGCCACGATCAGGAACTCCTCCCCGCCCCAGCGGGCGACGAAGTCCGGCTCGCGCAGGTTGGCCTCCAGTCGACGCGCCACACCCTCGATCACGGCATCGCCACAGGCGTGACCATGCGCGTCGTTCACGGCCTTGAAGTGGTCGATATCCATGCCGATCACCGCGACGGGATGCCCGTAACGCGCCACGGCCGCGGCCTGGCGGTCCAGAAAGGCCTCCGCGGCCCGGCGATTCGCAAGTCCGGTCAGGGGGTCGGTGCGCGCGGCCCGCGCCATGGCCTCGGACCGGACCAGGGCATCCTTCACCGTGTCACGCATCGAGGTGGCAATACTGGCCAGCACCAGCAGCACGCCCAGGAACAGGTGCACCCGCAGCAGATAGACCGCGGTCTCGGTGGCAAGCGTCCCGTCCAGGGCCTCTCCGACCACCCCGGCCAGGGCGATGAGCGACGCAACGATCAGGATAGCCAGCCCCGCGCGCAGACCCGCGCGGTGATCCAGCATCACGAACGCCGCGAGGATCACAATCCCCACCGCCCAGTAATGGCCACCAGCCAGGACCAGAAGGCGGTCGTCCAGGGATCCCCCGGCATGAAAATGCCAGCCCAGCCGCGCGAGGACGATCGCGGCGACCAGTCCCAGCATCCAGGGTTCCAGCCGCATGAGCCAGCCGGGACGACGCCACAGGGCTAGCCACAGACCGGCCAGCAGTCCGGCGAATAGTGGATAGAGGTAGGTCAGAAAGGGATCGTCAGGGCCGCGGATCGACCAGCTCAGCAGGAAGATCGCCACCCCACCCGCCAGCGCCACCAAGTATACGAGGCGCTTGCGGCCCTGCAGTTGTGCCGCTTCGGCATGAGCACCGCCGCTGGATGGATCGTCCATCGCCTGATCCCCGATCGGACGGACGGACCGCCGCTGATGAATGGCTCCCGGGCCGACCCTCGCGCACGCCCCGGGTGCCCCGAGCATGCCGGGTGTCATCACGCGGGACAATCCCGACCACGCAAAAGGCCGCCCGGAGGCGGCCTTTTGCAGGTACTGCAATGATGGAGGCTGGGGTCGGAATCGAACCGGCGTACACGGATTTGCAGTCCGCTGCATAACCACTCTGCCACCCAGCCTGTATCGGGTGGGTTCCGGTCCGCGAACGCACGGGCATCTGCGCGGGCCGAAACAGAAAACCCCGGCGGAACCGGGGTTTCAGGAATCTGTTGGAGCGGGAAACGAGATTCGAACTCGCGACCCCAACCTTGGCAAGGTTGTGCTCTACCAGCTGAGCTATTCCCGCTCTTCGTTATCGGCGCGTATTCTACCGCAGATTCCCGGCAGGTCAATACCCGCGGTAGCCGATCGCCCCAGCGCCATGCACCGCGCGGTCAAACACCACCACCTGGTTGCGTCCGGCATTCTTCGCGACATACATCGCGGCATCCGCTGCCCGCGACAAGCCCGGTCCGTCGGCCGCATCCAGCGGAAACAGCGCAATCCCGATGCTGCAGGAGATCCGCACCTCGACGCCGTCGCAGTCGAACGGTTCGGCCAGGGCCGCCCGAATCTTCTCGCCAATCACGGCGGCCTGTGCCCGGCTCTCCTGCGCCGACTGGAAGCGCGGCAGCATCACCACGAACTCGTCCCCCGCAATGCGCGCAGCCACGTCGCTTTCGCGTATCGCACCCGCCAGACGCTGAGCCACCGCACGCAACAGGAGATCCCCAACCGCGTGGCCATACTGATCATTCACCGGCTTGAATTCGTCGAGGTCGACGAACATCAGGGCTACCGGCTGCCCGCCGCGGCGAGCCCCTGTCAGTTCGTGATCAAGGATCTGGTAAAAAAGAGTGCGATTTGGCAAGTCCGTGAGCGGGTCGTAATGAGCCAGTCTCTGCATCTGCTCCTCGGTTACCTTGCGATCAGTGATGTCACGCGCAATACCGAGGAACTCCGTCACGCGACCCTCCTCGTCCAGCACCGGCGACACGTTGCTAGTGTGCCAGCGGTAATGCCCATCCTGATGACGGATTCGATACTCGATGCCCGAGGCTTTCTGCCCCGTACGGGCGATTCCCTCGAGAAAGGCGTAGCAGGCCGGAAGATCCTCCGGCGCGACGTACTCATCAATGGCGTGGTCGATGGCATCGCTGATCGGGTACCCCAGGTTTTCGGTCCAGTTGGGCGATACGTAGCTCAGCACGCCATCGGGGCGTAGCGAGTAGATGACGTCGCTGGCCGTCTCCACGAAGGCGCGAAACTTCGCCTCGCTCTGACGCAGCGAAGCCTCCAGTTGCTTGCGCTCGGTCACCTCGGTGGCAAAGCCGGTCCAGACCACGGAGCCATCGTCGAGGCGCCGTGCGGTGTCGTAGGCGGACAGCCACATCTCGCCGCCCCCGCGACACCGCATGCGGAACTCCATGCTCGCGTGCGCCCCATGTTCCTCGGTGGCTATCGTGGATCGCACCACTCGCTCGCGGTCGTCCGGATGGATGCATTCCAGTAGCGGCGCGCCGTCAACCTTCAGTGACTCCCGGTCCACGCCGAACCAGCGCTCCACCACCTCGCCCACATAGGGGTAGACGAAATGCCCGTCCGGCCCTCTGCGCAACTGGTAGACGAAGCCGGGAAGCAGCCCCTGAAGCGCCTCCAGCGTCTGGATGTTGTCGAGGTCTAGCTGGGGACCAGGCATGGGCGTTCCCGCGGGCGACACGTGGTCGATCATCGCAGTGTATCGCCAAACCCCGGCGCAGCGGAACGCACCGTATCGCCCGGTGGGCGCGGCCTGTCCCGTGGTGTCGGGGCCACCGATGAGAAGGGATCGCGCCGCGCGTCAGTTGCTTCGCGCGGCAGCCAGCATGTACTGGATCATCGAGACCAGCGTGAGCGCCGCGGCAAGATACAACAGCCATTCGCCGATCACGAAGGTGGGGAGCCCGGCGATCGGCTCCGCCCAGAGCAACAGGAAGATCGCGACCATCTGGGCCGTGGTCTTCACCTTGCCCACCCAGGACACCGCCACCTTGGCGCTGCCGCCAATCTCCGCCATCCACTCGCGCAGCGCGGAGATCGCGATCTCGCGCCCGATGATCACGATCGCGGCCAGTGCCAGGCCCAGCCCCGGGTTGTGATCGACCACCAGCACCAGCGCCGCGGCCACGATCAGCTTGTCCGCGACCGGGTCCAGGAAGGCGCCGAACCGGCTGGTCACCTTCCAGCGCCGGGCCAGATAGCCATCCAGCCAGTCGGTCAGCCCCGCCAGGGCGAAGATGATGGCGGCGAGGACGCCGCCCAGGGGCATCGCCAGGCCATAGAACACGGCTACCAGCAAGGGGATCATTACGATCCGCGACCAGGTCAGCCAGGTGGGCAGTTGGGGGAACATGGCAGTAGCTTAAGGAAACACTGATTAATGTGCACGCTCGCGCTCGAGTCGCTTTTGCGTGCGTCTAATGCGCAGTGACCACCGTGCAGTCATTCTGCACAAGCAAACCGCAACGCCGGAGCCCCTTCGGGGTTGGCACCCCAGGTTCCCCGATCCTGCGTTGCGACGCTTGCCGGTAGAACCACTACCGGCTGCGCACCGCGCCTTGTCTCGGAAAACCTGAGGTGCCAACGCGAGCGTGCACATTAATCAGTGTTTCCTTAACTCTCGTGAAACTGGTCGTAGATCGACTGCGCGAGGCGTCGATGGATCCCCGGCACCTTGGTCAGCTCCTCGACCCCGGCCCTGCTGACGCCCCGCAGGCCGCCGAAGTGCTTCAGCAGCGCGCTGCGCCGCTTCGGCCCCAGCCCCGGAATGGCCTCCAGGGTCGATTCCTTGCGCGCCTTCGCGCGGCGGGCGCGGTGTCCGGTGATCGCAAACCGATGGGCCTCGTCGCGGATCTGCTGGATCAGATGCAGCGCGCCGGAATGCGCGGGGAGTATAGAGGGCGCCTCTACCCCGCTCAATATCAGGGTTTCCATCCCCGGCTTGCGCTCCTCACCCTTGGCCACGCCCACCACCTTGATGTGGTCCAGCCCGAGATCCGCCAGCACATTCAGCGCCTGCGTCACCTGGCCCTTGCCGCCATCGATGAACAGGATATCCGGTTCCTGGCCCTCGCCCTTCTTCAGCCGCGCAAAACGCCGGCTGAGCGCCTGATGCATGGCCGCATAGTCGTCGCCCGGCTCGATCCCCTCGATATTGAAGCGGCGGTAGTCCGACTTGATCGGCCCCTCCGGCCCGAACACCACGCAGGAGGCCACGGTGCCCTCGCCCCCGGTGTGCGAGATATCGAAGCACTCCATGCGCCGGGGTGCCTCCTCCAGCCCCAGCTCGGCGGTCAGGGCATCCAGCCGCGCGGTCTGCCCGGCCTGGCTGGCGATGCGGGTCTTCAGCGCCAGCTCGGCGTTGCGCCGCGCCATGTCCAGCCAGCGGGCCCGCTCGCCGCGCAGCGACCACGCCAGCGCGACCTTCCCGCCACGACGTTCCGCCAGAAAGGCCTCCAGTGCCTCCGCACCCTGTGGCTCGTGCGAAAGCAGGATGCGCGCCGGAGGCTCGCGTTCCGCGTAGTACTGCGCCAGCACCGCGGCCATGATCTCGTCCGTATCCGTGGCCTCGGGCACGTTGGGGAACAGCTCGCTGTTGCCGAGATTCTGGCCATTGCGCACGAAGAAGATCTCCACCGCGCAGGCCCCCGCCTCCTGCGCCAGCGCGAATACGTCGGCATCGCCCTCGCCGCCCGAGACGAACTGCTGCTCGGAGATCTGGCGCAACCGCGCGATCTGGTCGCGCAGGCGCGCCGCGTGCTCGAAATCCAGGCGCGCGGAGGCCGCCTCCATGCGCTCCATCAATTCCGCGACCACCGCCTCGCTCTTGCCCTCGAGGAACTTGACCGAAGCCTCCACGTCGCGGGCGTAGTCCTCCGGCTCGATGTAGCCGACACAGGGGGCGGTGCAGCGCCCGATCTGGTATTGCAGGCAGGGGCGGGAACGATGCGCGAACACACTGTCCTCGCACTGGCGCACCTGGAACAGCTTCTGCAGCAGCGCCAGGCTCTCGCGCACCGCCCCGGCCGAGGGGTACGGCCCGAAGTAGCGAACGCCCTTCTTGCGCGCACCACGGTGGAACCCCAGCCGCGGGTACTCCTGGTTGGAGACGTAGATGTAGGGGTAGCTCTTGTCGTCCCGCAGCAGCACGTTATAGCGCGGCCGGTGGCGCTTGATCAGGTTGGCCTCCAGCAGCAGGGCCTCGGCCTCGGTGTGCGTCACCGCCACACGGATATCCGCGATCTGCCGCACCATCGAGCGGATGCGCGGGCCGCGGTCATCGCTGCCACGGAAATAGCTGGCCACCCGGCTCTTCAGGTTTCGCGCCTTGCCGACATACAGCACCGCCCCCGACGCATCCAGCATCTGGTACACGCCGGGGGACTGCGTCAGCGACTGCAGAAAGGCCTTGTGATCGAATCCGGTCTCGGGGGTACTCATGATCGCATCAGGATACCGGAACTGCCCCCTCGCCCGGCATAGGCCTCGTGCGCGACCGATCCTGTTCGGGATATCCTTCAAGCCAATCTCTAATGTCACTCCGCCAGCCGAGGCGGCGCACCAAGAGGGTCGAACCATGGACATCGCCGATCAGATCTATGAAGAGGTTAAGCGCCTGCCCGAACCCCTTTCGCGCGAAGTGCTGGATTTCATTGGTTATCTGGAATCCAAGCACGGATTGAGTGACACGCCCGGCGAAGACATCAAGAAAGCCCAGGAAACTGCTCTCGGATCGATCTGGGAAAACCCCGAGGACGAGGTCTGGGATGACCGCTGAGCCGGGAGCTATCGTTGCCATCCCCTTTCCCTTTTCGGACCTGACCACTCGAAAACGCCGGCCTGTCCTTGTCCTTTCCGCGATCGATCGATTCGGCGATTTCGCTGCGCTCGCCGTAACATCGTCGCCAAACCAGACTCATGCAATAGAAGTGAACCCGAACATGTTGCTGGAGGGTTCACTTCCCAAGCCCAGCTGGGTTCGCTACGACAAGATATTCACGCTCAGTAGCCGTTTGATCACTCATCAATACGCGAAGCTCGACGCACAAACCGTTGATGGGATCCGGGCGCATTTCTGCCGCCATTTCCATTGCCCGTAGGCGGGGAGCTCGGCCCTGCCCGTAAACTGACCGATTGCCACGGCCCCTGCGGGGCCTCGCAATGACAGGGGAAGCACAGCGTCATCGCGAGGGCCGCAGGTGCGTGGCGATCCGGGTGGCCACCCCGGACGCAGGCCCTGAGGGCACCGGGCAGACCTTCCGGGCCGGAAGGCTAACCGAGGTGGCCGCGGATCCGGGCGAACAGCTCGTGGAACATCGCCGGGGTCAGGCGCCGGGTCTGCGTGTTGTAGCGCGAGCAGTGGTAGGAGTCGATCAGGCAGGTGTGCGCGTCCAGCTCGTGCTCGGCGCCGTGGGCGAAGCGCAGGCTGGACAGCGGCAGACCCTTGGCCCGGAGGATGGCGTCGTGGGCGATCTTGCCCAGCGCCAGAATCACCCGCGGCCGCATCGCCGTCATCTCGGCCGCAAGGAAGCCGTTGCAGGTGCGGATCTCTTCGGTGGTCGGCTTGTTCTGTGGTGGCAGGCACTTGACCGCGTTGGTGATGCGGCAGTCGACCAGTTCCAGGGCATCGTCCACGCGCGTGCTCTCCGGTGCGCTGGCAAAGCCGTGTTCGTGCAGGGTCTGGTACAGCAGCACCCCCGCGTAGTCGCCGGTGAACGGGCGCCCGGTGGCATTGGCCCCGTGCATGCCGGGTGCCAGACCGACGATCAGCAGCCGCGCATCCAGCGGGCCGAAGGACGGCACGGGCGCCGCGTGGTATTCGGGATGTTTCGCCCGCACGTCCTCCAGAAAGGCCGCCAGCCGCGGGCAGGAACGGCAGTCCGGCGCGAAGATTTCGTGGGGCTCAGGAGGCATCCGACCACTCGCGGTAGGGGTTCCGGGCCAATTCGGTGTTGTAGTAGCGCGGGTCGTGCGAGACCTCGTCGCCCAGCCACTCGGGACGCGGGAACTCGGCATCGCTGCTCGGGAGCTCCAGTTCCGCGACGATCAGCCCGGCGTTGGCGCCTTCGAACACGTCGATCTCGTACTCCCAGCCCTGGACGTCCACCCAGTACCGGGTCTTTTCCACCTGCGGTCCGGCAAGGGTATCCAGCAGGCGATGCGCCTCGTCCACCGGGATGTCGTACTGGTATTCGTCGCGCTCCACGCCGAGGGTCGCGCTCTTGATGTTGAGGTTGGCCCCCTCCTCGTCCACCCGCACGCGGATGGAGGCGCGATCGTTGCCACACAGGTAGCCCTGGCGCATGTACTGCGAGCGCACCACGCCTTCGCGCCAGGCATCACTGGCCAGCAGGAACTTGCGTTCGATCTCGCGCCCCATGTCGTCGACTCCCGTCTTGCGGCGAACCGCCGCATGAATCCTGTGGGAGCCTGCCTGTAGGCGAAGCCCCCGCCCAAGTCGGATGCGTGCGCTACATCCGGATCAGCGCGGAACCCCAGGTGAAGCCGCCGCCGAAGGCCTCGGTCAGGATCAGGTCGCCCCGCTTGATGCGGCCATCGCGCACGGCGGTGTCCAGCGCCAGCGGGATCGAGGCGGCCGAGGTATTGCCGTGGCGGTCCACCGTGACCACCACGTTGTCCATGGACATGTTCAGCTTCTTCGCGGTCGCCTGGATGATGCGGATATTCGCCTGATGCGGCACCAGCCAGTCCAGTTCGGACTTGTCGATGCCGTTGTATTCCAGAGTCTCGTCAACGATCTGGTCCAGTGTGTTCACCGCGACCCGGAAGACCGCGCGGCCCTCCATGCGGATGAATTCCAGATCGGGATTGTCATTCGGCTGGGAGACGCCACCCGGGACCTCCAGCAGGCCCTTGTGATGGCCGTCGGCATGCAGGTGGGTGGAGATAATTCCCGGGTCGGGGGAGCGCGACAGCACCACAGCCCCCGCGCCATCGCCCCACAGGATGCAGTTGCCGCGGTCGGTGTAGTCGGTGATGCGCGAAAGCGTCTCGGCCCCGACCACCAGCACATGGCGGATCTCGTCGCTCTGCATGAAGCGGTCGGCGGTCGCCAGCGCGTACACAAAACCGCTGCACACCGCCTGGATGTCGAACGCCGGACAGCCGCCCACGCCCAGCTTGGCCTGCAGGATGCACGCCGTGCTGGGGAAAATCTGGTCCGGGGTCGTGGTCGCCACCAGGATCAGGTCGAGATCGGCGGCCCGAATGCCGGCGGCATCCAGCGCCCTTTCCGCGGCCTTCAGCGCCAGGTCCGAGGTGACCTCGTTCTCCGCCACGATGTGGCGCTCGCGGATGCCGGTGCGTTCGCGGATCCAGGCATCCGAGGTGTCGACCATCGCCTCCAGTTCGGCATTGGTCAGGATGCGCTCGGGCAGGTAGCTGCCGGTGCCGCTGATACGTGCATGCTTCACTCGCTGTTCTCCTGCCCAAGGAGCTGGCCCAGCTGCTTGTCGATCCGCCGCGAGATGTTCGCCTCCGCCTCGATGCGAGCGATGCGGATCGCATGCTCGAAGGCGAGTTCGTCGGCACTCCCGTGGCTCTTGATGACCACGCCCTGCAGGCCCAGCAGCGAGGCCCCGTTGTAGCGGCGGTGATCGAAGCGATGACGCAGCCGCCGCAGCACCGGCAGGGCGAACAGTCCAGCCAGACGTGAATACAGCGAGGCCCGGAATTCCGCCTTCATGTTCGAGGAGATCATCTTGGCGACGCCCTCGCTGACCTTCAGCGCGACATTGCCCACGAACCCGTCGCAGACGACCACGTCCACATCGCCGCAGTAGACGTCGTTGCCCTCGACAAAGCCGATGTAATTGAGGCTGGATGCCTCCAGCATGCGCCCGGCCTCGCGCACCCGGTCGTTGCCCTTGATCGCCTCGGAGCCGATGTTGAGCAGCCCCACGCGCGGGGCCTCCAGGCCGTCCACGGCGTTCGCCAGCACCGAGCCCATCACCGCGAACTGGTAGAGGTGCGCGGCCTCGACATCCACGTTCGCGCCCAGATCGAGCATGTGGGTGTGCCCATCCATCGACGGCAACGCCGTGGCGATGGCCGGGCGGTCGATACCGGGGAGGGTCTTCAGCACATAGCGCGCGGTCGCCATCAGCCCGCCGGTGTTGCCGGCGGAGACACAGGCCTGGGCCGTGCCATTCTTGACCTGGTCGATGGCCACGCGCATGGAGGAGTCGCGCTTGGTGCGCAACGCCACCGCCGGCAGTTCCTCCATGCCCACGACCTGACTGGCGTGCACGATGTCGACGCGCTCGCGTTCACTGGCCGACCAGCCGGAGAGGCCCGATTCGATGGTGTCCTGGTCGCCCACCAGCAGCAGGCGGAAGTCGTCCGCCACCTTGAGTGCGCGACGCGCCGCTGGCAGTACGACGGGGGCGCCGTGGTCACCGCCCATCACGTCCAGTGCGATGGTGAAGCTGGCAGTCATGCTCGAGTCCGACGACCGGCCGGGACAGAGCCGGATTCAAACGCGGAAAGGCCACGGTGCAAGCGCAGCCGTGGCCCCGGGACGGTCATTACCCGGACCTTAATCTTCGTCTTCGTCGACTTCGACGTCCTGCTGGATCACCTGGCGACCGCGATAGAAGCCATCGGGGGTCACGTGGTGACGGCGGTGGATCTCGCCGGTCGTCGGATCGGTGGACAGGGTGGCGCCCGTCAGCCCGTCATGGGAGCGGCGCATGTCACGCTTGGAACGGGTCTTGCGGCGTTGCTGAACAGCCATGATGCATCTCCAGATTGATCAGATTCCCGTGGCGACGGGAGTGAGCCCGGTATCAAAACGGGCGCAAGTATAACGGTTCGGCGGGGGCAATGCCCCGACCGCGTTCGCTTCACGGGTCGTCCCGGTCCGGGCCGCCCCCCTTTTTCAGTTGTTCCAGCACGGCAAACGGGTTCTCGCCGCGTTCGCCTTCGGTGAACTCGGGCGCCGCCGCCGGCTCGCAATCCGCGTGGCGCGGCACCAGCGGCCACGCCAGCAGGATCTCTTCCTCGATCCATGCCGCGGGGCGCAGCAGGCCGTCGGCCTCGAGTTCGACAAAATCGTCGTCCTCGCTCATGCCGGCCGGCGTGCCCTCCGCCGGCAGCAGCACCGCATCCGCCTCCAGACGGAATTCCCACGCCAGCGGCTGCAGGCAGCGCTGGCAGGTCTGCCACAGCTCGCCGCTGATCACCCCGCTCAGACGCATCTCGTCCAGTGTCCCGCGTTCCAGCAGGAACTTCGCGTGCACCCGCAGCGGGTGTCCCGGCAACGCGTCGGCGCGCAGTCGCGGCAGGTCTTCGGGACGCAGGTCGCCCTCGAATTCGAGGTGCCGGGCACGCGGTTGCCACGGGTCCAGAGAGACGGGGATACGACTCATAACAAACTCTTGGGAAAACCGTTCGGGCCTCCCCGGAACGAGGGCGCGGAATATACGCGCGCGCGGGCGATCTGTCAAAGGGAAACAGAAACTTGCAGCCACCCCGAACGACGTCGATACTCGAGAAGTCATCGACCTGTCCGGGACCTTCCGTTTGATTCGCAAGCTGCTCATTGCCAACCGGGGCGAGATCGCCGTGCGCCTGATCCGGGCCTGCAGCGAACTGGGCATCATCTCGGTCGCCGTGTACACGGACGCCGACCGCCACGCCCTGCATGTAAAGAAGGCGGACGAGGCCTACGCCATCGGCCCCGACTCCATGGGCGGGTACCTCAGTATTCACCGTCTGATCAGCGTCGCGCGCGCCGCCAGCTGCGACGCCATCCACCCGGGCTATGGCTTCCTCTCGGAGAACCCCGACTTCGCCGCCGCCTGCGCCGCGCGTAACCTGATCTGGGTCGGCCCGGACGCCACGGTCATCCGACGCATGGGCGACAAGGTCGCCGCACGCCGGGCGATGATCGAGGCCGGTGTGCCGGTCACGCCCGGCTCCGAGGGCAACCTGGAGGACGTCGCGGCCGCGCTCGATGTCGCCGAGCGCATCGGCTACCCGGTAATGCTGAAGGCCACCTCCGGCGGCGGCGGACGCGGGATCCGCCTGTGCGAGGATGCGCGCGCCCTGGAGCACAACTTCGAACGCGTGCGCTCGGAGGCCACCCGCGCCTTTGGCAGCACCGAGATCTTCCTGGAGAAGGCCGTGGTCAATCCGCGGCATATCGAGGTGCAGATCCTGGGCGATACCCACGGCCAGGCGATCCACCTGTTCGAGCGCGACTGCTCGGTCCAGCGGCGCCACCAGAAGCTGGTGGAGATCGCGCCCTCCCCGCAGTTGACCGACGCCCAGCGCGACCATCTGGGCGAGCTGGCCGTGCGAGCCGCGAAGGCCGTCGGCTATCAGAACGCGGGGACCGTCGAGTTCCTGATGGACTCGAACGATTCCTTTTATTTCATGGAGATGAACACCCGTCTTCAGGTAGAACATCCGGTGACCGAGATGATCACCGGGGTGGACATCGTGCAGGAGCAGCTGCGCATCGCCGCCGGCGAACCCCTGCGCTATGCCCAGTCCGACATCACCCGGCGCGGCTACGCGATGGAGTTCCGCATCAACGCGGAGGATCCGAAGAACGACTTCCTGCCGAGCTTCGGCCGCATCACCCGCTACTTCGCCCCGGGAGGACCGGGCGTGCGCACCGACGGGGCGATCTACACGGGCTACACCATCCCGCCGCATTACGACTCGATGTGCGCCAAGCTGATCTGCTGGGCCCTGGAGTGGGATGACCTGCTGGCCCGCGCCAACCGTGCGCTACGCGATATGGGCGTATTCGGCGTCAAGACGACCATCCCCTTCCACCTGGCGATCGTCGACCACCCGGTGTTCCGCAGCGGCCACTTCGACACCGGATTTGTCGCGGCGCACCCCGAGCTCACGCACTTCCCCGGCAAGCGTTCCGATCGCCAGCTCGCGGTGGCCGTCGCGGCCGCCCTCGCCGCTCACCACGGGTTGTAGACCGCAGCCCGCCGCACGGACACCGGAATGACCATGGATCGAGTTCACATCACCGATGTCACCCTGCGCGATGGCCACCAGAGCCTGATCGCCACGCGCATGCGCACCGAGGACATGCTGCCGATCTGCGAGCACATGGACGCCATTGGCTTCCACTCGCTGGAGGTCTGGGGCGGCGCGACCTTCGATGCCTGCGTGCGCTTCTTGAAGGAAGACCCCTGGGAGCGCCTGCATCAGCTGAAGGCCGCGCTGCCGAACACCCCGCTACAGATGCTGCTGCGCGGCCAGAACCTGCTGGGCTACCGCCATTACGCCGACGACGTGGTCCGCGCCTTCGTCGAGCGCTCGGTCGCCGGCGGCATCGACATCATCCGCATCTTCGACGCGATGAACGACGCCCGGAACCTGCGCACCGCGATCGAGGCCACCCGCGAGGCCGGAGGCCATGCCCAGGGCACACTTTGCTACACCACTGGCCCGGTACATTCGGCCACACAATTCGTCGCCCTGGGACGCGAGCTGGTCGCCATGGGCGCGCAGAGCATCGCAATCAAGGACATGGCCGGGCTGCTCACGCCGACCGCCACCCGCGAGCTGGTCACCGAACTGGTGGAGGCCCTGGACGTGCCGATCCACCTGCATGCCCACGCCACCTCGGGGCTGTCCGAGCTGTGCCACTGGGAGGCCATCGCGGCCGGTTGCCGGCATATCGAGACCGCGATCTCCGCCTTCGCCGGCGGTACCAGCCACCCGCCGACCGAGAGCATGGTCGCCGCACTGTCCGGTACCGGGTACGACACCGGGCTGGACCTCGTCGCGCTGCAGCGGATCGGGATGTACTTCCACGAGGTGCGCAAGAAGTACCAGCGCTTCGAGAGCGAATACACCGGCATCGACACCCGCGTACAGGTCAACCAGGTGCCCGGCGGGATGATCTCCAACCTGGCCAACCAGTTGCGCGACCAGAACGCACTGGATCGCTTCGACGCGGTACTGGAAGAGATCCCCCGGGTGCGCGAGGACCTCGGCTACCCGCCACTGGTGACGCCCACCTCGCAGATCGTCGGGACGCAGGCGGTGATGAACGTACTGGCCGGCGAGCGCTACAAGACCATCACCAACGAGGTGAAGCAGTACCTGACCGGGCACTACGGCCGAGCACCGGGCCCCATCAACGCCGTGGTGCGGCAACAGGCCATCGGGAATGCCGAGGTCATCGACAGCCGGCCGGCCGACCTCCTGCCCCCGGAGATGGACTCGCTGGCCGCCGAGATCGGCGAACTGGCCCGCGGGCCGGAGGACGTGCTGACCTTCGCCCTGTTCCCCGAGGTGGGGCGCCAGTTCCTGCAACAACGCCACGACGGCACGCTCGAGCCGGAACCGCTGAACCTCCCGGAGAACACCCAGGCGGGCTGCCCGGCCCCGGTGGAGTTCAACGTGACCTTCCACGGCGAGACCTACCACATCCAGGTAACCGGCTCCGGCCACCATCGGGAGGACACTCGTCCGATGTACGTGACGGTCGACGGCATGCCGGAAGAGGTCCAGATCGAGACCCTGGATACCATCGAGACCGCCAGTGGTGGCCATGCCGCGCCGAGCGGGGGTGGGAGCCGCAAGAAGTCGCGGCGCGCGACCCGCCCCGGCGACGTCACCACGTCGATGCCCGGTACCATCATCGACGTCCTGGTGGCCGAGGGCGACCACGTGGAGGCCGGGCAGCCGGTGCTGGTGCTGGAGGCCATGAAGATGGAATCCGAGATCGCCGCCCCCGTGTCCGGCACCGTCACTGCGGTGAACATCGCCAAGGGCGCGGCCGCCAATCCCGACGATGCGCTGATCGAAATCGACAACGCCGATGACTGAGACCGCGCGCAAACTGGTCCTCGCCTCCACCTCGCCCTACCGCGCCGAACTGCTCGGGCGTCTGCGCCTGCCGTTCGAGACCGCCCGCCCGGAGGTGGACGAGACCCCCCGGCCTCACGAGCGTCCCGACGCCATGGTGACCCGCCTCGCCGAGGCCAAGGCCCGCGCCGTGGCCGATGCCTATCCCGACCACCTGGTGATCGGCTCCGACCAGAACGCCAGCCACGCCGACAGCATCCTCGGCAAGCCGGGCGACACAGGCCGCGCGGAGGCTCAGCTCGCGGCCCTGTCGGGCAAGACGGTGACCTTCCACACGGGCCTTTGCCTGCTGGATACCGCCAGCGGGCAGGCGCGGACCGGCGAAGTCCCGTTTACCGTGACCTTTCGCGAACTGACCCCGGAGGAGATCCACCACTACGTGGCACTCGAGCAGCCGCTGGACTGCGCCGGCAGCTTCAAGTCGGAAGGGCTGGGCATCAGCCTGTTCGCGCGCATGCAAGGCGACGACCCGACCGCGCTGGTCGGCCTGCCGCTGATCACCCTCGGCGAGTGGCTGCGCGAGGCGGGCATCGCCGTCCCGCCCCGGCCCGCCTGAACCGGCCGCTCGGCCCAGAGCCGGGGCCGGGGCCGGGACCTACCCCCAATGCTGCCTTGGATTATGGCTAGGGAGACACTGATTGAATCGCGCGTTCGCGCTCGAGTCGCTTTTGCGTGCGAACAAGGCGCGGTGACTGCCGTGCAGTCATTCTGCACAAGGGAACCGCAACGCCGTGCGCGCGCCCGTTTTTGATCAACAACGGGCGGCCGAGCCCCTGCATTGAATGATTTGTGGGGTTGGCACCCCAGGTTCCCCGATCCTGCGTTGCGCCACTTGCGGGTAGAACCACTACCCGCTGCGCACCGCGCCTTGTCTCGGAAAATCTGGGGTACCAACGCGCACGCGCGATTCAATCAGCGTCTCCCTAGGATCTGCACGACGGCACCGCGCCCGGTGTGGAACTGCCCCTCGAGTACGTCGCGTTCGCGCTCCACGGCTTCCTCGAATTCGAGCCCGTCCAGCTCCTCGACCAGCGCGTCCCGCGTCATCATCAGTTCGGCCGTAGGCGGCCCGCCCGTCCCCCATTCCAGCTGCGCCGGGGTGTAGGCCTCGAGGATGAACACCCCGCCGGGTCGCAGCCCGGCAACCACCCCGGCATGCAGACGACGCCGGATCGGCGGCGGCACATGGCAGAAGATGGAGGTAATCAGATCCCAGGAGTTCGGCTCGATCGCGTAATCCGCGAGATCCGCCACCAGGGTCTCGATCTGTACGCCGCGGTCCTCTGCCAGACGCTGGGCCTTCTGCAGGCCAACGGCGGAGCTGTCCACCGCCAGCACCTCGAAGCCCTGCTGCGCCAGGAAGACGGCGTTGCGGCCTTCTCCCTCGCCCAGGCACAGGGCCTTCCCAGGTGGCACGTTGGCCACCGCGGTACGCAGGAAATCATTCGGCTCGGTGCCATAGACATACTCATCCGCCGCGTAGCGCTCGTCCCACATTCATCGTCTCCTCACGGTTGCAGCCAGGGTCCATCGGTCCACGCGTTTTACCACGCGCGGGGCAGAGACACAGGCTCCTGGGGAAACACTGATTAATGCACGCGCTCGCGCTCGAGTCGCTTTTGCGTGCGAACAAGGCGCGGTGACTGCCGTGCAGTCATTCTGCACAAGGGAACCGAAACGCCGTGCGCGCGCCCGTTTTTGATCAACAACGGGCGGCCGAGCCCCGACTTTCACTAGCTTGTGGGGGTTGGCACCCCAGGTTCCCCGATCCTGCGTTGCGCCGCTTGCGCGGTAGAACCGCTACCCGCTGCGCGACGCGCCTTGTCTCGGAAAACCTGGGGTGCCAACGCGAGCGGGTGCATTAATCAGTGTTTCCCTAGCGGGCGCGATTGCCGGAATGCGGCCTTTACCCTACTCTTGCGCCTCCCCGAGCACTGCGACGACTCCCGACACCATGAGCGAGACCCCCACGCTGCGCACGCGCCTGGAAGGCTTCATCGAGGCCCGGCTGACCCAGCGCTTCATCATCGGCCTGATCCTGCTGAACGCCCTGACCCTGGGGCTCGAGACCTCGGATACCGTGATGGGTTGGATGGGGCCGGTCATCCTGGCCGCGGACGCGATCATCCTGTCGCTCTTCACCGCCGAGGTGCTGGCCAAGCTGTTCGTCTACCGCCTGGCTTTCTGGCGCAACCCGTGGAACGTGTTCGACTTCTTCGTGGTGGGGATCGCGCTGATCCCCGCCTCCGGGCCATTCTCGGTGCTGCGCGTGCTGCGTCTGCTGCGCCTGGTGTCCATGGTGCCGAAGCTGCGCTTCATCGTGGAGGCGCTGCTACGGGCCATCCCCGGCATCGTCTCCATCATCGGACTGCTGCTACTGATCTTCTACGTGTTCGCGATCATCGCCACCGGATTGTTCAGCGAATCCTTTCCGCAGAAATTCGGCACCCTCGGCGCCACCATGTACAGCCTGTTCCAGGTAATGACGCTGGAGGGCTGGTCCGAGGATATCGCCCGCCCGGTGATGGAGGTCTACCCCTGGGCCTGGATATTCTTCGTGCCGTTCATCCTGATCGCCACGTTCACCGTGCTGAACCTGTTCATCGCGATCATCGTGGACGCCATGCAGCGCATGCATGATCGCGCGATGGAGATCGAACAGCAGATGATCCACGACAGCGTGCACGAGGAGAACCAGGCCCTGCACGCGGAGATCCACGAGATCCAGCAGGAAACCGTCAAGCTGCAGGAACGCCTGATCCGCATGCAGAACATGCTGGAGAAGCGGGTGAAGTAAGCGCCTTTGCGTGCCCCAATGGGCCCCGTCATTGCCGGACGTACAGCCTCGTGCTTCAATATCAGAAAATGAAGCACACCTGAGGGGCGCCATGAAAGAGCTCAACGTCCGCGAGATGCGGGCCTCCATTGGGCACCTGGACGAAATCGTACAGGCGTCCGGCGAAATTACCATCACCCGTCACGGAAAACCCATTGCACGCGTCCTCCCCGTGCGTCGCGGGCGTCAGCGTCCCGACCACCACGAGCTTCGCCAACGCACCGCGCAACTGATTCCCTCGGAGACCCTCCTCAGGGAAGAGCGCGATGAGCGCGGATGAACGGTGCTACCTCGACACCAGTGCCCTGGCCAAGTGGTACCTGAACGAACCGGGCTCCGAGGCCTTTGTCGACTACCTGCAAAAAGTCGACGTCGCCATCATCAGTCGGCTGGTGGCCACGGAACTGCGGTCCCTGCTCGCACGGCGCCGGCGTATGGGCGAACTGCCGCAGGAGCTGGAAACGATCATCTTCGCCACCTTCCAGGACGACATCTCCAGTGCCTCGTTACAGCTCTATCCCTTCGATGATTCACTCTTCGAGGAAGCGACCAACCTGATCACCCGCTACCCCGAACACCCACTGCGGACACTGGACGCACTGCACATCGCAACCGCGCGGCATCACGAGTTTCCAGTCATCGCCACCGCAGACAACGTGCTGGCGGACGCGGCTTCATCGATGGGCCTGACCGTTCGTCGATTCTGACGCCTCCGGCACCCGACGCGCGGGAGAAGCGGGTAAAGCAAAGAGCCCGGGAAGGAACCCGGCTGCGGCGCTCCGGCGCGGGCAGGGGCTTCGCCGCCAAGGCGGCTCCTACAAGACCACATCCCACCCCGGTAGGAGCCTGCTTGCAGGCGAAGCCCCTGCCAAAGCCAGCCCCACCTCAACGACCGGTGCCTGCACTGCGCTCAACGCCCCGCCTGCGCGCCCTCGGACGCACAGGAGGCCGCGGGATCAGGCGTTAACGGCGGCCGGTTCGGTGGCGCGTTCGCCCAGGCGGCGGCCGGTGGCGTTCAGCACGGCCTGCAGCGTGGCAGCGGTCGTGTCCTCGCCCAGAGCGACGCCGACCGAGCGTTCGCCGTCCACCTGCACGTCCACCGCGGCCATGGCCCGCGCCTCGGTGCCGGACTCCATCGCGTGCTCGTCGAAGTGGCTGACCTTCACCTCCACTCCGCGCTCGGCCTGCATCGCGGCGGTCAGGGCCTCGACCGCACCGTGACCCTCGCCCTGCAGGCGCGACTCGCGCCCGGGCGGGCCCATGGTCGCGTCCAGGCGCACCACCGGGCCTTCCTTCTCGATCTCGTAGCGCACCAGATCCCAGCCGGCGACCGGCGTCAGGTAATGCTGCTCGAACAGCTCGTGGATGCGCTTTGACGAGACCTCGATCTGCGAGGCCTCGGCATCCTTCTGCACGATGCGGGCGAACTCGATCGCCAGCCAGCGCGGCACCTCGATACCGTAATCGCGTTCCAGCACATGCGCCACGCCGCCCTTGCCGGACTGGCTGTTGATGCGCACGACCTCCTCGTAGCGCCGGCCCAGATCGCCCGGATCGATCGGCAGGTAGGGCACGTTCCAGTGGCCGCCCTGCTCCTTGTAGTGCGCCAGGCCCTTGCGGATCGCATCCTGGTGGCTGCCGGAGAAGGCGGTATAGACCAATTCGCCCGCCCACGGATGGCGCGGGTGGATGGGCATGTCGGTGCACTCCTTGTACACCTCCATCAGCCGTTCCATATCGGACAGGTCGATGGTCGGGTCGATCCCCTGCGAATACAGGTTCATGCCGACGGTGACCAGGTCCATGTTGCCGGTGCGCTCGCCGTTGCCGAACAGCGTGCCTTCCAGGCGGTCGGCCCCGGCCAGCAGGCCCAGCTCGGCCGCGGCCACGCCGGTGCCGCGGTCGTTGTGCGTATGCAGCGACACGCAGAAGTGCTCGCGGTACTGCACGTGGTCGCAGAACCACTCGACCTGATCGGCGAAGACATTCGGCGTGGCCGACTCGACCGTGGCCGGCAGGTTGATCACCACCTTCTGGCCCTGATCCGGGCGCCAGATCGCGTTCACCGCATCCACGACCTCGACCGCGTAGTCCAGCTCGGTGGTGGAGAAGCTCTCCGGCGAGTACTGGAAGATCCAGTCCGTCTGCGGGTATTGCGCCGCATAGTCACGCACCCAGCGCGCGCCGTTCTCGGCGATGCCGCGGATGCCGGCGCGGTCCATGCGGAACACCTGCTCGCGCTGCGCCGGGTTGGTGGAGTTGTACACGTGCACCACCGCGCGCGGTGCGCCCTCCAGCGCCGCGAAGGTCTTCTGGATCAGATCCTCGCGCGCCTGCGTCAGCACCTGGATATACACGCCCTCGGGGATGCGGTCTTCGTCGATCAGGCGGCGGGTGAAGTCGTAGTCGATCTGCGAGGCAGAGGGGAACCCGATCTCAATCTCGGTCAGGCCGATATCCACCAGCACCTCGAAGAAGCGCATCTTCTGCTCGACGCTCATCGGGTGCACCAGCGCCTGGTTGCCGTCGCGCAGGTCCACCGCGCAGAAACGCGGCGCAACCGTGGTGCGCTTCGCCGGCCAGCGGCGATCCGCCTTGTCGATCGGCGGGAACGGGGCATATTTGGTGTGATCGAAGGCCATGGTGCGCATCTCCTGTAAGGGCGCGGCCCGGGCCGTACAATCGGCCGCCGCGCTGAGGATTTCTGTCTGTGCATTATCCTAACGCATTCATCCGGGCATAACCTTGCGTTTTTCCCTATCAAGGCCTTAGGAGGGATCTATCATTGCGCATTAATGCTCAATATGCGCAATAATCCACCTATGAAACCGCAACCGCACTCACTGGACCGCTATGACCGCCGCATCCTCGAAATCCTGCAGGAGGACGCGAGCCTGTCGAACCAGGCCCTGGCCGAACGCGTCGGACTCAGTGCCTCCCCCTGCCTGCGCCGCGTCCGCGCGCTGGAGCAGGCCGGTATCCTGCTGCGCCGCGTGGCGCTGCTGGACCGGCGCCGCCTGGGGCTGGAACTGACCGCCCTGATCCACATCGGCATGGACCGCCACACCCCGGAACGCTTCGCACATTTCGAGGAGACCGTGGCCGGCTACCCCGAGGTGCAGCACTGCTACCTGATCACCGGCCAGTCCGCCGACTACATGCTGCAGGTCGTGGTCCCCGACATGGACGCCTACCAGGACTTCCTGCTGCGGCGCATCACCCGCCTGGAGGGCGTGGACAGCGTGCACTCCAGCTTCGTCCTGCGCCGCGTCGTCGACCGCACCGCCCTGCCACTCGACTACACCCCCACCTGAAACGTCTTAAAACCCAGGGCAAATTCACCACGAAGCGCACGAAGGCACGAAGAAGTTCAAGGGCGATTCACAGGAAGGCTGGAAGGTTAGAAGGCTTTGATGGTGAAGCGTGATGGCAGGCAGACATATGGGGAGCGCTGACTGAATCGTACGCCCCTAAAGTGGCCGCTTCCCAGCATTGCCCTGGTAGCGCCCGTCATGGCCCCTCTATCTTCCAGCCTTCTCTTCTTCCTGTAGACCGTTTTTGACCTGGATCTTGACCTTCTTCGTGCCTTCGTGGGCTTCGTGGTGAATCCGCCCTTGCCCTGCGGCGAGCCCTCCGGATACTGTATATATAGACAGATACCGGAGGGCGCCTTGTGTCGCTTACTGAACGCCAGCAGGCCATCCTCGACTACATCACCGAGACCGTCGCCAACCAGGGCACGGCACCGACCCGCAGCGAGATCGCCCGGGCCTTCGGCTTTCGCTCACCCTACGCGGCCGAGTGCCACCTGAAGGCGCTGGCAAAAAAGGGCGCCATCGAACTGCTGGGCGGCACCTCCCGCGGCATCCGCCTGCCGGGCGCGGTGCGCAGCACACCGCGCGAGCTGCCCCTGGTCGGGCGCGTCGCCGCCGGACTGCCCATCCTTGCCACCGAACACATCGAGCGCCACTACCGGGTCGACGACGCCCTGTTCCGTGCCCACCCCGACTACCTCCTGCGCGTGCATGGCGAGAGCATGCGCGACGCCGGCATCCTCGACGGCGACCTGCTGGCCGTGCGCCAGACCCCGGAGGCCCGGCCCGGTCAGATCGTGGTTGCCCGCATCGAGGACGAGGTCACCGTAAAGCGCTTCGCGCAGGACGGCCCGCGGGTGCGCCTGCTCCCGGAGAACCCCGACTTCGCCCCCATCGAGATCGACCTGGAGCGCCAGGAACTGGCCATCGAGGGGGTCGGCGTGGGCGTTCTGCGCGATCTCGACCCCCAGGCCTGAGTTATGGGCGCGCTGGATACCCTGCTCGACCATCCGGCCCTCTGGCGCGGACGCAGCGCCACCCCGGCCCCGGATGCCCCGGTCTGGCCCAGCGGCCACGCGGAACTCGACCGGGCCCTGGGCGGGGGCTGGCCACGCGGCCAGCTGGTCGAACTGCTGGGCGCCCCGTTCGGCTGCGGCGAGACCCGGCTGCTGGTCCCCATGCTGACCGCCTGCGGCCAGGACGACTACTGGATCGCGGTGATCGCGCCACCGGCTACCCCCTGGCTGCCGGGCTGGCAGACCCTGGGCATCCCGCCGGAGCGGGTACTGCTGATCCACACCGAGCACGATCGCGACACCCTTTGGGCCGGCGAGCAGTGTCTGCGCGACCCGGCCTTCGGCGTGCTGCTCGCCTGGCTGCGCCGTCCCGTGGAGACAGCCCTGCTGCGCCGGCTACGCCTGGCCGCCAGCGAGAGCCGGGCCTGCGCCGTCCTGTACCGGCCGCCGGACGCCGCGGCCCAGCCCTCGCCGGCCCATCAGCGCCTGCGCTGGCAGGCCGCGGCCACCGGCCTGGAACTGCACTGCCTGAAGGGGGCCGGCCACTGGGCCCGCTCCGGCCAGCCTCTGTGGATTCCCGAAGCACCGGGGGCCTGAAATGGGCCAGCCCGCCCGCCCCGCGCGCGCAGCCACACCCCCCGAACCTGCCCGGCAGCAACTGAGCCTGCTGCCGGCGGCGCCCGCCCCCGCGCCCACTCCCCGGCCACCGGAGGCACGCCCCGCCAGTGCCACCCGGGCGCGGCGGGAACACTGGATGGCCATCGAGCTGCCGCACCTCGCGCTGGAGTCCCTGGCCCGGGCGGGACCGGAGCCGGAGCGATTGCAGCGCCCCCTGCTGGTGGTGACGTCCGGCGCGGCACCCCGGGTGCACACCGCCAACCGTGCGGCGCGGCGCGCCGGTGCGCGACCCGGCATGGCGCTGGGGGATGCGCTGGCCGTGCTGGATACCCCGGAACTGGTCGAACATGACCCGGACGCCCTGCGGACCCAGCTGGAGATGCTGGCCGGCGTACTGCTGCGGTTCTCCGACCATGTGCACCCGGAACCGGAGGTCCACCGTATCCTGGTGGAGGTCGGACGCAGCCGCCGCCTGTTCGGCGGCCTGGAGGCGTTGCGCCAGCAGGCGCAGGACACCCTGGCCGGCCTGGGTTTCCATCCCCGCATCGGGCTGGGGCGCAGCCCCGCCGCCGCGCGCCTGCTGGCGCACCTGCGCAACCCCGCGATCGCGGAGGACCCCGAGAGCCTGCGCCGACTGCTGACACCCGTGCCGCTGGAGGCCCTGCCGCTGGCCGACGCCACCCGCGAAGGCCTGCGCGCCTTGGGCCTGCGCCAGCTGGGCGACCTGCTGCGCCTGTCACGCGCCGAGCTGGCCCGGCGCCACGGACCGGAACTGCTGGACCTGCTGGATCACCTGCTGGCCCGACGCGTGGAGACCCTGCCCCGCTTTGCGCCACCTCCGGTGCTGGATTTGCCCCTGCGCCTGGAGCACGAGATCCACGCCACCACGGCCCTGGCCTTCCCGCTCAAACGGCTGCTGCGCCAGGCCGAGGCCCAGTTGCGCGGCCTGAACCGCAGCCTGCAGGGGATGACCCTGGAACTGACACATCGCGAGGCGCGCACCCGGCTGACGCTGGAACGCGGACAGCCGGGCATGCGCGCCGACGAATGGCTACCCCTGTGGCAGACTCGTCTGGAGCGCGAAACCCTGCCGGAGGCCGTCATCGGCCTGCGCCTGCGGGCATCCCGCCTGCTGGATCCCCCGGACCGGGGCGACAGCCTGCTGGCCGGGGACCCGGCGAGCACGCCACCGGCGGATCAGCTGCCCGCGGTCCTGGCCCGACTGCGCGCCCGCCTGGGCGAGCCGGCGGTCACCCGCCTGGTCAACCGCCGCACCCCAAGGCCGGAGGAGGCCCAGGGATCACGCCACGATCTCGCCGTTACTCCGGCCCCGGTCGCCCCGACACCGGGCCAGCGCACCGTCGGGGCGGCCCTGTGGCTGCAGGGCCCCGACCCCGCCACCCCGCCCGACCAGCCGCAATGGCTGGGGCGGCTGGAAGACGGCTGGTGGGACCATGGCCAGGATGCACGGCGCGACTACGCCCGGGCACTCGATCGCCAGGGCCGCCGGCTCTGGCTGTATCGCTGCCTGCGCAGTGGCCAGTGGTATCGCCAGGGTTACTGGGGCTGAATCCGCGCCGGATACGCCCACCGCCCCCGTCCGTCAGCGGTGGTACTCGCCCGCCCGCTCCGGCTGGTACTCGACCTCCACGATGCGCACATGCATCTGCCCGCCACCCGGGCGCGGCCACTCGATCTCGTCCCCCTCGGAAAGCCCCAGCAGGGCGCTGCCCACCGGCGCCAGGATCGACAGCGTGCCGCCGCTTTCATCCACGTCCCGCGGGTATACCAGCGTCATCGAGAATTCCTCGCCGGACTCGGTCACCCGGAACCGGACCTTCGAGTTCATCGTCACCACCGCACCTGGGATCTCGTGCGAATCCACCACATCCGCGCGGTCCAGCTCGGCCTCCAGATCGGCCTTGCCCGGAAAGGCATCCTCCGGCAGCGATTCCAGCAGCTTGTCCAGACGCTCCATGTCCGTGGTGGAGACGATGATCTTCGGCTTGTTCACGTTCACACTCCAAATACACGACGCGCCCCCGGAGAGACGCGCCAGAGAAGAAAATTCAGGGATTTTCCGGAAACCGGGAAACGAACTTCGAGATTAGCCAAGTCTCGACGAAAAAGCGATCCAGCCAGTCACGGCACTGGAATATCGATCCGCCCGCACACTCACTACCGGCCCTCGCCGTCCCGCCAGGCCGCATAGCCGCCGCGCAGCACATGCGCATCGATCCCCATCGCCCGCAGGCTGTCGGCCACCAGCTGGGACCGGCCACGCCCCCCACAGAACACCACGACGGGCTGCTGGGGGTCCTGCATGTGAGATTCGATGGTGGCCTCCAGCTTGGGCCGGGGGATATTCACCGCGCCCTCGATCGTACCCTCGGCCGCCTCCTCCGGCTGGCGCACGTCCACCAGCAGAAACGGCTTCCCGTCCTGGCGCCAGCGGGCCACCTCGGCCGGTTCCAGATGCGGCAAACTCTGTTCCAGATCACCAATACGTTTCTCGAAAAGACTCACGGACACACTCCGAATCGTGGGTAGGCCACCATCCTATCGCGCGAGCTTCAAAGGGACGGACGCACCAGCAGCGGCACCACCCGAACCGTAAACAGCGCCAGGCCGATCAGCGCCGCCAGCGCACCCACCGCCGTCAGCATCGCAACCCCCAGGATCCAGCCCAGGCCCATCCCCACCACGGCCAGATGCACCAGGATCTGTGGTGCCCAGGTCCACAGCCAGCCGCCTGCGATCGGGTGCCCGGTAAAGCGCGGCAGCATGTGCTCGCCCAGCCCCATGATCAGCAGCAGCAGAAAGCCCAGGGTAAAGCCGTGCAGCGCCGCCGGCCGGGCCGCGCCCTCCAGGAAAAAGCCCCCCAGCGGCAGCGCCGCCCCCGCGATCAGCAGCCAGACCATTGCCCCCAGCACCGAGGCCCGACTGGAGGGCGACAGGCCCAGCCCTACATGCCGGGCCGCCTTTTGCGTACGCTCCGGGGCGGCGCCCACCAGTTCGGTGGCGGCGGTGCGATCCAGCAGACCGATGTGCTTGAGCTCGCCATCGACCACCACGGCCGGGATGGAGCGGATACGCAGCCGGGTGGCCAGCTCGCGGCCTTCCGGCTGGCCCATGTCGACCACCGCGAAGTCGATCTGTTTGTCCTCGGCCACCTGACGCCAGATGCGCTCGGCATCGTGACAGGAGGCACACCATTCGGATACCAGCAGTTCCACCTTCATGAATCCGTCTCCCCCGGCTCAGTCCGCGCAGCGCATGCAGTGGATGTCGTAACGATCGATCCATTGCTTCAGACCGGTGATCGCCTCGGGCCCGGTGTGCAGCCGCTCCAGCGCCTTTTGCGGATCGTCCGGGCGCATCACCACCACCCAGGCATCCGTGTAGGGCGCGACGTTCACAAGACCCGGATCGGCCTCCACCGCCGGATTGATACGCTCGATGGTGCCGTCGAACGGGGTCGGAATGCCGCCCGCCCACTTGCCCGACTCCAGCCGCGCCACCGGCTTGCCCGCGGCACGGTGCGAACCCGGCTTGCGAAAACGGAAGTACTGCACACGGCCCGCCATGGTCTGCGCCGGATCGGTGATCCCGAGGGTGAAGGTGCCGTCGTCCTCCGGCCGCACCCAGACGTAGTCCAGGTCGTAGAACAGGTCGTCCGGCAGCTCGCAGCCGTTGTATTCCGCGCGTGCCATGGTTATGCCCCCTTCGGTCCATAGTGGCGCACGGTCAGCGCGATGTTCACGGCGAACAGGATCATCGCCCCCCAGGCCAGCGCGCCACCCACCGCGACCGTCGCGTTATGGAAGACCAGCCAGCCGGCGACCATCACCCACAGCCCGATGTTGGCCAGCAGGAACTGCGCATGCCCCAGGCGTTCGGAGAACAGGGACCGCCCGGAAAAACGCGGCAGCACATGCAGCCCCACGCCATAGATCATCATGGTCACGAAACCCAGCAGCATCAGGTGGCCGTGGATGCGCGGCACGTTGCCGGGGATCAGGCCGGGATGCACCAGCCAGAGGATGCCGAGCAGCCCGCCCAGCAGGGCATAGACCAGGGCCGCGAGGATGAACATCCGGTTTCGAGGGTGCATGCGATGCTCCTTGTCAGGTTTGACTCAGCATACTTTAAGCTATATTCCATATGCATTGATCGAGATCAACACCTGCTGCCGCCCATTCGGTAACAGTCCATCCTTCAGGAACACCCGCCAAGGCCGCAACCGCCATGCATCTACAACTCCACGAAACCGTCCCCGGATTCCAGCAGCCTGTCGAACTGCTGCGCGCCTGTCACCGGCGCATCCTCAACTCCCTGGACATCCTCGAGCGTCTGCCCGCGCACCTCGCCGAAAAGGGCGCCGACGAGGAGGCGCGCACCGCGGCGGAGCGGGTCCTGAAATACTTTCACGAGGCTGCCCCCAATCACCACGCGGACGAGGACGAGGATCTGTTCCCCCTCCTCCAGCGGCACTGCGACCACCCCGACAGCCACCCCCAACTGTGCGAATGGCTGGAGCGCCTGAGCGCGGAACATGCCGAGATCGAGGCCGGCTGGGACCGGCTGGAACCGGCCCTGCAGCGAATTGCCGACGGCTCGACCGCGGAACTGACCGGCGCGGAGGCCTGGATCCGGCAATACCGCGTGCATCTCGACCTGGAAGAGCGGGCCGTGCTGCCGTTCGCCGAACACCTGCTGAGCCCGGAAGAGCGCCACACCATCGGTGCCCGCATGGCCGCACGGCGCGGGATCGGGAATGACGATGGCTGACTTCCTGCTCGATCTGCGCGGCTTGGGCGACCATGCCCATACGCGGGCCTATTACACCCTTCGCGAACTGCGGCCGGGCCAGGTCTTCGAGGTCTGGCTGGACCAGGAACCGAAGCTCCTGATGGACGCCGTCGGCCTGCAGCTGCGGCATGCCATCCACTGGCGGGGTCTCGAAAACGGGCCACCGCTGTGGAAGCTCGCGGTGCAGCGCCGCGAGGATGTCGCCCCGGTGGATCTGGTCGACCTGCTGGAGCGCGACCACCTGCGCATCGACCGCCTGTTCGCCAGCGCCCTGCACAAGGTGAACGCCGGCGATCTCGAGGGGGCCGCACCGGATTTCCACGCCTACGTGGATGGCCTGCGCCGCCACGTGGAGGTGGAAAACGAACTGATCGTGCCGCTGCTGGACCTGCCGCGCAGCCCGAACGGCCAGGACCCGACCTCGATCATGCTGCGCGAGCACGACGAGATCCTGGAACAGACCGCGATGCTCGAGCATGAATTCAGCGAAGGGGTCGACGAGGCCTGGGCCGTGGCCCCGTTCTTCGCCCTGATCTCCGGCGCGCTGGCCAAGCACGAGGGCCGCGAGGAGCAGAACCTGTTCCCGCACTGGAGCCGCGCCCTGCGCGAACAACCGGACGCCGCCGCCGAACTGCTGGCGCGGGCGCAGGCCGAACTCGCGAGCCCCTGACCGCTGCATCGCAAGCCCCGCGACACGATCGCTTCAGCGCGCCACAGCGGAGCGATGCGGCGGCGACAGGCGGGCCAGCGCCCAGAGCCCCAGCAACGGGCCAGGCAGCAGCAGCCACAGGACCCACACCCCGCCGTCCGCCCACAGCCAGCTGGTCAGCCAGATCCCCGGCAGGGTCAGGGCAAAGCCAATCGCATTCATGACGCTCAGCGCGGACCCCACCGCGTCCGCCGGCGCACTGTCCGCAGCCAGCGCGGAGAACTGCGGCGAGTCCGCGATCACCGTCAGGCCCCACAACGCCAGCAGGCCGAACAGCAGCCAGGGCGAGTGCCCGGCCAGCAGCGGATACAGCAGACAGGCCAGGCCCGACGTCGCCAGGGCCACCCGCGCCACGCGCAGACTCCCCAGGCTCCGGCTCAGGCGGCCGCCCCAGACGCAGCCGGCCAACCCCAGCGCGATCACGCCGAAGGCGAGCCACGGGATCAGCCCGGCATCGGCCTCCAGACGCGACAGCTCGCGCGCCACCAGCAGCGGGACCAGCGTCCAGAAGGCGTACAGTTCCCAGCAATGCCCGAAGTAGCCTCCGGCCACGGCCCGGAAGTCCCGCCGCCGCAATGCACGAAACCCCTTGCCCAGACCCGGTGTGCGCCCCGGGGGTGGCAGGTGGGGCCCATCCCCCAGGCGCAGGATCAGGAGTGCCGCCAGCACCGCCAGGAAAGACGCCAGCAGCACCGGGATCGCCCAGGGGAAGTCGAGCGTGGCGCCGCGCAGCAGATGCGGCAGCGCGGTGCCCAGGGTCAGCATGCCCAACAGCCAGGACAGGGCCCAGCCCTTGTACTCGGGCGTCCAGGCAATCACTAGCTTCATGCCCAGGGGGTAAACCCCGGCCAGCGCCAGTCCGACCAGGAACCGCGTGAGCAGGGCCATCTCCCAGACACCGGCCAGCAGGATAAACATGGCGTTCAGTCCGGCCCCAGCCACGGCAGAGATCGCGAACAGCCGGCTGGCACGAAAACGGTCCGCCAGGCCGGTCGCGGCCACCGCCAGCGTCCCGGTGATGAAGCCCGTCTGGGTCGCCATGGTCAGCCAGCCAATCTCGGCCGGCGACCAGCCCAGTGCCTGCTGCAGCGACAACCCGACCCCGTTGACCGAGAACCACAGCGACGTGCCGAACAGCTGTGCCGCCACGATCACCAGCAGGGGGTGACGACGAATCCAGAGCGCCGTCACCGTACGCGACCGGTCATAGGCATCGAAGCGCTCCGATCAGCGACTCGCGCCACGGATCCAGCGCTTGAGCAGGGCCACCAGCGCGCCCCCGGAGACGAGCCCCAGCAGGTAGATCCCGACGATCAGCAACGCCAGTGGCAGCGTCACATGCAGGGTCAGGAAATTCAGGGTCACCAGTCGCAGGTTCTGGATTGCAAAGATCGCGACCACCGCGACGAACACGATGATCAGCAGGGAGTAGACGTACCGCATGCGACCTCCCGGGTCAGTCGGGCCAAACGCTCAGGTTCGGGCGCCCCGGGGTCAGCGTCAACCGGCACGAGGCGGCGACCTCAAGGGTTTCCCCGAGTGTCGGGATGGCTGCAGTGGTCGCGCAGCGGGCAGCCTTCGCACCGCGGTCGCGGGCGGCAGCGCTCCTTGCCATGCTCCACGATCAGCGCATGCAGGTCGTTCAGGGCGGCCACATCCGGCCCCAACTCCGTCTCGACGTGGCCACGCAGCTGATCATAGGGGGCCTGCGCCTGCGGGACCTCCAGGCGCTCGAACAGACGCCGCGTGTAGGCATCCACCACGAAGACCGGGCGGTCGAAGGCATACAGCACGATATCGTCGGCCGTCTCCGGGCCCACGCCCTTGACGCCCAGCAACGCCGAGCGCAACTCGGCCGTTTCCAGCGCGGTCAGTCCCTCGACACCGCCGGATGCCTCGAGGAAGCGCAGCAGATGCCGCAGCCGGTCGGCCTTCACGTTGAAGTAGCCACTGGGACGAATCCGCTCGGCCAGTTCTTCCGGGTCAAGCGCCATCGGTCCTTCGGGCGAGAGGGCATCGATGGCGCGCAGGTTGTCCAGGGCCTTCTCGACGTTGGTCCAGCTGGTGTTCTGGGTCAGTACCGCACCGACCATCACCTCGAAGGCGGTATCGGCCGGCCACCATTGCAGGTCACCGTACTCCGCGCGCAGGGCCTCCAGAAGGTCGGGAATCCGCACGTGGCGTTACCGCTGGCGACGCCCGCCCGATTTGCCACCGCCCGCCGGGCGCCCGCCGGAACGACCGCCCGAGGGCTTCGCGCCCCGGCCACCACCGCGACCACCAGGGGATGCCGGCTTGCCCGACTTCTTCGGCGGCGAGGAACTCCAGCCGTCCTCGCGCGCCGCCCGACTGTTGCGCGACTTGCCGGCCGCCGCCGGCTTGCCGGGCCGCTGCTTGCTCCGGGGGTCGCGGCGCGGTCCGCCCCGCCCGCGAGGGCGCGCCGATTCCGGGATCGGCAGGTCCACCGCCGCGTACAGCCCGGCCACCTCGCGGCTCTCCAGGTCGCGGACCGCGCCGGTCTTCAGACCCCGCCCAAGGACCACCGGCCCGTAGCGCACCCGGATCAGCCGGCTGACCGTGACCCCGACGGCATCCCACAACCGCCGCACCAGGCGGTTGCGGCCCTCGCTGACGATCACGTGATACCAATGATTGGCGCCGTCCCCGCCCTGCTCCTCCAGACTGTCGAAACGCGCCGGGCCATCCTCCAGCTCCACGCCCCCGCGCAGCATGTCCAGCGTGGCCGCCGGCACCTCGCCGAGTACCCGCACGGCATACTCGCGTTCCAGGGCCATGCTCGGGTGCATCAGCCGGTTGGCCAGTTCCCCGTCGGTGGTAAACAGCAGCAGGCCCGAAGTATTCAGGTCCAGCCGGCCTACCGCCACCCAGCGCTGCCCCTTCAGACGCGGCAGGCTGGCAAACACCGGTCGCCGGCCCTCCGGATCGGAGCGGCTGCAGATCTCGCCGACCGGCTTGTGGTACACGATCCAGCGGTGCGGGTGCTCCGGGCGCCGCACGATGCGCCCACGCACGCGAATCACGTCGTGCTCGTCGACCTGATCCCCCAGCTGCGCGGTCCGGTTGTTCACCTGCACCTCACCGCGCTCGATCCAGCCCTCGATCTCGCGCCGCGAACCCAGCCCGCGCGCCGCCAGGACCTTCTGTACCCGCTCCGACATTCCCGGAACTCCAGCAACTCATTAAGATGGGCGCCACGATACACCAACAGGACGTTGCCATGACCGATTCCACGCCGGAAACCACCCCCGTCAGGAAGCCGCTGAACATCGCCGTGCTCACCGTCTCCGACAGCCGCGAACTGGCGGAGGACCGCTCCGGCGATGCCCTCGTAGAACGCCTCGAAGGCGCCGGCCACCGCCTGGCCGATCGCGGGATCGTGAAGGACGACATCTACGCCATCCGCGCGGAACTCTCGCGCTGGATCGCAGACCCCGAGATCGATGCGGTGCTCACCACCGGCGGCACTGGCATCACCGGCCGTGACGGCACACCCGAGGCCGCCTCGGTGCTGCTGGACAAGACCATCGAGGGCTTCGGCGAGCTGTTCCGCATGCTCTCCTATGAAGAGATCGGCACCTCCAGTCTGCAGTCCCGCGCCCTTTCAGGGGTCGCGAACGGCACCTACATCTTCGTACTGCCCGGCTCCACCGGCGCCTGCCGCACCGCGTGGGACCGCATCATCCAGGCCCAGCTCGACGACCGCACCATGCCCTGCAACCTCACCATGCTGATGCCGCGCCTGACGGAGTCCTGAGGGAAACACGGATTTCACCACGAAGCACACGAAGGCACGAAGAAGGTCCAGGGCGGGTTGCACCACGGAGCACACGGAGATCACGGAGAAAGTCGTTGATTGGCTTGCAGCTGAAGTACGTGCCAAGCATATCGAACTGCATTGGGGTGACCCCCTTTAGACGGACTATTCCCGGCCCATGATGCTCGCGCCCTTCACCCGAAATGCCATGGGCCGTCTCCGTGTACTCCGTGTCCTCTGTGGTTAATCCGCTCTTGACCTTGACCTTCTTCGTGCCTTCGTGTGCTTCGTGGTGACATACACCCTTTGATCACGCATCCACGTGAGTCTGCAGCCAGTATTCGAGCAGGGCTGCGTGCCAGAGCTTGGAGCCCTGGATGCGGGTGAAGTACTGGTCCGGGGCGTCCAGCAGCTTGTCGATGTAGGCCGGCTGGTACAGCCCGCGCTCGCGGGATGCGCGCGAGGTCAGGATGTCGCGCATGAATTCAAGGAAGTCGCCGCGCACGTATTTCAGCGCCGGCACCGGGAAGTAGCCCTTGGGCCGGTCCAGCACCGCGTCCGGCAGGCGCCCGCGGGCGATGCGGCGCAGCACGTCCTTGCCGCCGTCGCCCAGCTTCAGGTGCGGCGGCATCGCGGCGGCCGTCTCCACCAGTTCGTGATCCAGGAACGGCACCCGTGCCTCCAGGCCGAAGGCCATGGTCATGTTGTCCACGCGCTTGACCGGATCGTCGACGATCAGCGTGGTCACATCCAGCGCCAGCACCGCGTCGATGAAGGAATCCGCGCGGTCGGTCTCGAGTTCGGCAAACTGCTCGCGCAGCCAGTCGCCGGTCACGTCGTTCGCCGGCGGGTGACGCAGCATCTCGGCCATCTCGGGGTGGTCACGGTCAAAGTAGTGGCGGCGGAAACGTTCCACCCAGTCGCCGTGACGGTCCTCGGCCATCTGCGGGTACCAGAAGTAGCCGCCGAAGACCTCGTCCGCGCCCTGGCCGGACTGCACCACCTTCACATGCTGCGAGACCTGCTCGGACAGCAGGTAGAAGGCCACCGCGTCCTGGCCGAACATCGGCTCGGCCATCGCCCCGACCGCCTCCGGCAATCGGGCCAGCACCTGGTCGTTGGGGATCAGCGTGGCCTGATGGTCGGTGGCGTAGCGCTCGGCGACCGGATCGGAGTATTCGAACTCCGAGCCCTTCTCCTCCGGCTGATCCTCGAAACCGACCGTGAAGGTGCGCAGGTCCTGCGCCCCCTCCTCCATCGCCAGCGCGACCAGCAGGGAGGAGTCCAGCCCGCCGGAGAGCAGCACGCCGACCGGCACGTCGGCCACCTCCAGGCGCCTGCGCACGGCGCTGCGCAGACTGTGCTCGATACGCTCCTGCCATTCGGCGTCGGACACGGCCGCGTCCGGGCGGTGGGCATGCAGCGTCCAGTAGCGCTGCAGCCGTTCCTGGCCGCGGGCGTCGATGCTCAGGTAATGCCCCGGCTCCAGCTTGCGGATGCCGCGCAGCACGGTGCGCGGCGCGGGCACCACCGCGTGCAGCGAGAACAACATGTGCAGTGCCTCGGCATCCAGCTCGGTATCCACGTCGCCCGCCGCCAGCAGCGCCTGGGTGTTGGAGGCGAAGCGGATGCCGTCGCCCGTACGCGCCAGATACAGCGGCTTGATGCCCATGCGGTCCCGCGCCAGCAGCAGGCGCTGGGCGTGGCCGTCATACAGCGCAAAGGCAAACATGCCGTGCAGCCGGGCCACGATGCCCTCGCCCCACTCGGCATAGCCGCGCAGGATGACCTCGGTATCGCCGGTGGAGAAGAAACGATGGCCGCGGCCCTCCAGCTCGCTGCGCAGGGCGCGGAAGTTGTAGATCGCACCGTTGAACACCAGCGCGAGCCCGGTCTCCGGGTCGAACATCGGCTGGTGCGCGCGCTGCGACAGGTCGAGGATCGACAGGCGCCGGTGGCCCAGCGCGACCCGCCCCGAGGCCCACAGCCCGTCGGCATCCGGCCCGCGCCGTTCCAGGCAGGGCAGCATGCGCGCCACGGCCTCGCCGCTGGCGCGCCGCTCACCCCAGACGAATTCTCCTGCGATCCCGCACATTGGTTCTTTCCTTGTGATTGGGTATTGCGCTCAGGCTTGCGGGCACGATCCGGCGCGGGCCGGCGCTTCGCGGGCAAGCCCGCTCCCACAAGCTTTGCCTGACTATGAAGGCTCGCCTCGGAAACCCTGTTCCAGTGCTGCCATCAGGGACCGGCTGGCCACGCCGGCGCGATCACGATCAGCATGCGTAATGTAGAACGGAACCCGGTGGCGCGCCCCGGCCTCCAGATCCAGTTCGACCAGGCGGCCGGCGGCAAGATCCCCCGCGATGCGATCCTCCGGCACCCAGGCGAACCCGATGCCCGAACGCAGGATCTCGCAGGCCGTGCCCATGTGCGAGACCGTCCAGCGCTGGTCCGCCTCGACCCAGCCGCCCTGGCCACCTCCCTGGTCGCCGGAATCGCGCACCACCACCTGGCGGTGTGCCTGCAGATCGCGCCGGGTCAGGGCCGCCTCCGCCTGGGCGAGGGGATGCGAGGGATGCGCGACGCAGACCATCGACAACTCGCCCAGACAGCTCCCGAGATAACCGGAAGGCAGTTCCGGCCCCAGCAGAATGTCCACGGCCGCTTCCCGGAGCATGTCCGGCCCCCCGCTCAGCACCACCTCGTGCAGCTGGATCCGGGTGGCCGGGTAGGCCTTCGAGAAGGTCTCCAGCGCCCGGATCACCGGCTCGCGCGGCAGCAGCTGGTCCACCGCCAGCCGGATCTCGGATTCCACCCCTGCCGCCAGCGCGCCGGCCAGGTTCTCGATCTCCGCCGCCTCTTCGAGCAGATGCCCGGCCCGGCGCAAAAGCGCCTCGCCCGCCGGGGTGAGTACGGCCTTGCGGCCCTGCACCTCGAAGACATCCACCCCCAGCTGCTCTTCCAGCTTCTGCACCGCATGGTTGATGCTCGACGGACTCTTGTGCACCCGTTCGGCGGCACGCGCAAAGCCGCCGGCCTCCACCACCGCCTGCAGCATCCGCCACTGTTCAAGGGTGACACGCATCAATCGGCCCGCTCGGACAGGCCCATGGGGCCGCGCCCTGTCAGTGTTCGTCGGGGCATCCGCAACCCGGCTTGTGAGTGCGCGCATGCCACTCCTCGCGCAGGCGGGCATAGGCGGCGCCGGTCAGCAGTACCAGGTGTACGGTGGAGGGATAGATTCGGCCATCCAGGCGCAGGGTCTCGGTCAGTTCGGGGTGGCTGCCTTCGGGGATGTAGAAGAAATCCACGCCCTCGCGCAGCTGGTCCTTGCGTGCCTTGAACAGGCGAAAGGCCGTGCCCTTGGGCACCCCGTTCCAGTCGTCGATCTGGCGCAGGCTCAGCGTGGCATACCCGGCGTGAATGATCGGCTCGGGAACCGGACCGGCCGCGGAACCTTCCTGGCCGTGAAACCGTCCCGCGCTCCGGGGGTCTTCAACTGTATCGGTATCCATGCTGGCATTATGCACACACCGCCTTCGCGGCTCACCACGCAACCCCATTCAACCGGGACACGAAATGGAATTTCTGCAGGAATACGGACTCTTCCTCGCCAAGGCCGCCACGGCCGTAATCGCCGCGCTCATCGTGCTGAGTGCGTTCGCCGGCCTGCTCGCCCGCTCGCGCGAGCGACGGCCGGACCGCCTGCAGGTCAAGCGCCTGAACGACCGCTTCGAGCGCATGGAGAAAACCGTGCGCCGAGCCGTTGAACGCCGCCGTGGTCGGCTCGAGCGCCTGCGCGCCTGGAGCCGTCGCAAGCTGGGGCGAGCCCACGATGCCCCGTCGCAGGCGGAAGGATCGGGGAGCGCGGACATGACGCAATCCGGCGATGCGCCTCCGGACGACGGTTCGACGACCGAACGCCCCCGCGTGTACGTGCTGCGTTTCGACGGCGACATCCGCGCCTCCAGTGTCGAAAGCCTGCGCGAGGAAGTCACCGCGATCCTCACGATGGCGCGGCCGGACCAGGACCGGGCGATTGTCTGCCTGGAAAGTCCAGGGGGCCTGGTCCCCTCCTACGGGCTGGCCGCCGCCCAGCTGGCCCGCCTGCGCGAAGGGGGTCTGGACCTGACCGTGGCCGTGGACCGCGTGGCCGCCAGCGGCGGCTACATGATGGCGGCGGTCGGCCACCGCATCGTGGCCGCCCCCTTCGCGGTGCTGGGCTCGATCGGCGTGGTCGCGCAGATTCCCAATTTTCACCGCTGGCTGTCACGCAACGACATCGACGTCGAACTGCTGACCGCCGGCGAGTACAAGCGCACCCTGACCATGCTGGGCGAGAACACCGACGAGGGCCGCAAGAAGTTCCGCGAGCAACTCGAAGAGGCGCATGAGCTGTTCAAGACCTTCCTGGCCCGCTACCGCCCGCAACTGGACCTCGAGCAGGTCGCCACCGGCGAACACTGGTATGGCGAACAGGCCCGCGAGATGGGCCTGGCCGACGAACTGCGCACCAGCGATGATCTGCTGCTGGAACTGACCCGCGAGGCGGACGTATTCGAACTGACCTATCACCGTCCCCAGACGCTGGGCCGGCGCATCACCTTCGCGATGGAATCGGTCCTCGAGCGCGTACTGCGGAACCAGGGGCCCGAGACCCGCATGTAGCGTCCCGCGTCGCAAGGAACGTTTCGCTACGGCAAAGCGTCCACCCTCAACGAGGCAAAGCAACCAAGGAGCCACTCATGAACCGGAAAAACTGTCCCGTAACCCGACTGCTGCTGATCCTGCTGGCCGCCGTCAGCCTGCTGGCCACCCCGTTGGTTGCCGGCTCGGACGATAACCTGCCGTGGGGTTCCGCCGAGAAGATAGATCGCCCCTACGAGCCCCGCAAGGTGGTCTATGACGTCTACACCAGCAGCCCGCGCGAGCTGGAAATGGTGCTGGATCGGGTGAGCATGCTGAACAATGTCTACGAGGCCGACCCGTTCGAATCGCACATCGTGATGGTGCTGCACGGGCAGGAAGTGCCTTACTTCACCCGCGACGAATTCGACGAGCACGAAGAACTGATGCGCCGCGCCCGCTCGCTGACACAGGCCGGCAATATCGAGTTCCGCATGTGCGAAGCCTCCGCCCGCCTGCGCGGGATCGAGCTCGAGGACATCCACGGCTTCGTGAACGTCGTGCCGATGGCCGACGCCGAGATCATCGAACTGCAGCATGAAGGCTACCTGCTGATGCAGTGACGCAGACCTCGCCACCTCCCCAACCTGGCGGACGCCGGAACATGTCTCCCGGCCGGTCGAGCATGGCCGGCGTCCGCCCGCCCCGGCAGACTGCCCCCGAATTCAGGCCCCGAACCGACCATCGTCGCGAGGGGCCCTGCAAAATCTGTATCGATCGTCTACCTTCCCCGCCGTGGGTTTTCCACGCAGGTGCAACCCGGGGCAACGGCCCACCGCTCTCCGGCCCGACCTGTTCAATTCTCCCCGAGACAAGGACCTCGTCATGAAAAAGACTCTGCTCACTGCCCTGCTGCCCCTGGCCCTGACCGCGACACCGGCGCTGGCAGTCGACGTCCCCGGCATGATCGCCAAGACCAGCCCGCATTCGGCCTCCGAGACCCTGGATCGGCTGGAGAACGCGCTCGCAGCCAACGACGTCGGCGTCGCCCTGCGCTGGGACCATGCGGCAAAGGCCGACGGTGTGGACATCGACCTCGGTCCTACCGAACTCCTGCTGTTCGGCAACCCGGCACTGGGCAGCCACATGTTCACCAGCCAGCAGACCGCGGGCATCGACCTGCCGATGAAGGCGCTGGCCTGGACCGATGACGACGGCCAGACCTGGCTGGCGTACAACGATCCGGAATGGATGGCCGAACGCCACGGGATCGACGACCGGGACGACATCCTGGATACCATGAGCAACGCGCTGGACAACCTGACCAACGCGGCGATCGCCGAGGACTGAACCCTCCTCGGGGTCACATGCAACCAAGTGACCCCGGCCGCTCGCAGCGGGCGGGTGATTCGCTATAGTGAGGCTTCCACCCGCACCGGGAGCCGACGTGGATCACCCGTCCCCTTCCAGCCAAACTACACCGCAAACCCGCGAGGCGCCCATCCTCGGCTGGCGCGAATGGGTCGGGCTCCCCGATCTCGGGATCCCCGCCATCAAGTGCAAGGTCGATACCGGCGCGCGCAGCTCTGCGCTCCACACCTTCCACATCGAGCCGTTCACCCGTGACGGTCACGAATGGGTACGCTTCGGCATTCACCCTCACCAGCACGACGCCACAACCGAGGTCTGGTGCGAGGCCCCGGTACTGGACATCCGCCGCGTCACCGACTCCGGCGGACACAGCGGCGATCGCTATTTCATCGCCACCCGCGTGCAACTGGGCCCGCTGCTGTTGCCCGTTGAGCTTTCCCTGACCAGCCGCGATACCATGCTCTTTCGCATGTTACTTGGCCGCGAGGCCATGCGGGGTCGCTTCCTGGTCGATCCCCAGGCCTCGTTCATTGCCAGCCATCGTCCGTCCACCCCAACAGCCCAGAAGGCGCCTGAATGAAACTCGGCATCCTCTCGCGTAACAGCAAGCTCTACTCCACCCGACGCCTGGTCGAGGCCGCCGACCAGCGGGGCCACGAGGTCCGCGTGGTGGACCCGCTACGCTGCTACATGAACATCACCGCGCACAGCCCGCAGATCCACTACAAGGGCGACATCCTCGACCAGTTCAACGCGGTTATCCCGCGCATCGGGGCGTCCATCACGTTCTACGGCACCGCCGTGCTACGCCAGTTCGAGATGATGAACGTCTATCCGCTGAACGAGTCCGTCGGCATCTCGCGCTCGCGCGACAAGCTGCGCAGCCTGCAGCTCCTGTCGCGCCGCGGGATCGGCCTGCCGGTCACCGGGTTTGCGCACTCGCCGGACGACATCGACGACCTGCTGGCCACCGTGGGCGGCGCGCCCTGCGTGATCAAGCTGCTGGAAGGCACCCAGGGCCTTGGGGTGGTGCTGGCCGAGACCAAGCAGGCGGCCGAGAGTGTCATCCAGGCCTTCATGGGCCTGAAGCAGCACATCCTGGTGCAGGAATACATCAAGGAAGCCAGGGGCTCGGACATCCGCTGCTTCGTGATCGGCGACAAGGTGGTCGCCTCCATGAAGCGCCAGGCGAAGGAAGGCGAGTTCCGCTCCAACCTGCACCGTGGCGGTAGCGCCACGCTGTGCCGCATCACCCCGGAAGAACGCGCCACCGCCGTGCGCGCGGCCAAGGTGATGGGGCTGAACGTCTGCGGCGTGGACCTGCTGCGCTCCAACCACGGCGCAGTGGTCATGGAGGTCAATTCGTCGCCCGGCCTGGAAGGCATCGAGAACGCCTCCGGCAAGGACGTGGCGGGCATGATCATCGACTTCATCGAGAAGAACGCCAAGCCCAACCGGACCAAGACCAAGGGCCGCGGCTAATGGCGACCCCGCGGGCCGTTCGCAACGACCCGATCACGATCGGCGGCATCACCGTCCGCCCGGGCGAACGCCGCACGGTGGAACTGGAACTGGGGGCGCTGTACACCCACACACCCACCAACATGCCGGTTCAGGTCCTGTGCGGCCGGCGCAAGGGGCCGGTGCTGTTCGTCAGTGCCGCCATCCACGGCGACGAGATCAACGGCGTCGAGATCATCCGCCGCCTGCTCAAGGTGCCCGCCCTGCGGCGCATGAAGGGCACCCTGATCGCCGTGCCTGTGGTGAACATGCACGGCTTCATCAACCAGAGCCGCTACCTGCCCGATCGGCGCGACCTGAACCGCTGTTTTCCGGGATCGCAGAAGGGCTCGCTGGGCGCCCGGGTCGCGCGGCTGTTCATGCGCGAGATCGTCCAGCGCTGCACGCACGGCATCGACCTGCATACCGGCGCCATCCACCGGTCCAACCTGCCACAGATCCGCGCCAATCTGGACCATACGGAAACCCGCGAGCTGGCCCGCGCCTTCGGCGCACCGGTGATCCTCAACTCCGCGCTGCGCGACGGTTCCCTGCGCGAGGCGGCCGCGGAACGCCAGATCCCGATCCTGCTCTACGAGGCCGGCGAGGCCTTGCGCTTCGACGAGCTCTCCATCCGCGGCGGAGTACACGGCATCATCGAGGTCATGCGCCACCTGGAGATGCTCCCGGCCGTGCGCCGGCGCCCGCGAAAAGAGCCCATCATGGCCCGCACCAGCGGCTGGGTCCGGGCGCCGCAAAGCGGCATCCTGCGGACCTTCGTGCGCCAGGGCGATCGCGTCGTCCGCGACCAGACCCGGCTGGCCATCGTCTCCGACCCCTTCGGCGAGACCGAGACCGAGATCCTCGCCCCCGCCTCCGGCATCATCATCGGCGAACTCAACCTGCCGCTGATCAACGAGGGCGACGCCCTGTTCCACATCGCCCAGTTCAACCGCACCGACCTGGCCGTGGAACGCCTCGAGAGCTTCCAGGAAAACCTGGAGGCGAGCGACTATCCCTACGCCGATCCGCCCCCGCGCGAAGGCCCCTGAGCCCGCGCAGTCGCCGGAAGGTGGCGTCAGTGGCCGATATCCTCGTGCCACAGTTCGGGGTGGTTGTCGATAAACGACCGCATCAGTTCGCGGCAGCCCGGGTCCTGCACCACATCCACCTGAATGCCGTGCCCGCGCAGCCAGTCTTCTTCACCCAGGAAGGACTCATTCTCGCCGATGATCACGTGCGGAATGCCGTAGAGGACGATGGCCCCGCTGCACATCGCGCAGGGCGACAGCGTCGTGTAGAGCGTGCACTCGCGGTATACCCGGGCGGGCTGGCGCCCGGCGTTCTCCAGCGCATCCATCTCGGCATGCAGGATGGCACTGCCCTGCTGCACGCGCCGGTTGTGTCCGCGCCCGATCACCTCGCCCCGGTGCACCAGCACCGACCCGATGGGGATTCCGGCCTCGCCCAGCCCCTCACGCGCCTCGTCCAGCGCCATCTCCAGAAACGGATCCATCGTCGTCATCCAGCCACCTCCTCCTGCAGGACAGCCACCGACGATAGACGAAGTGGCCGCGCGATACCGAATTCGCTCGGGGGAGGGTAGTGTCGTCAGGGCCGGCAACTCAGACGTGGGCGCTGAAGTCGCCGCGGCGGGGCTGGCCGAGGAGGTACAGGAAATCCGCCTCGCGCAGGTGCACGAGGGATTCGTGGTCGCCGGCCTCGAGATACACGTCGCGCTGCTCCAGCAGGCTTTCGTCCACCAGGGTCTCCAGCCCGAAGGCCGGCCCCAGGGCGGGGATGGCGCCGCGTTCGCAGTCGGCAAACACGCGGGCCACCTCGTCCTCGGTGGCCAGGCCCACATGCTCGCCCAGCAGCCGGTGCAGGCGTCCCAGTTTCACCCGGCGCGTGGCCGGCACGATGGCCAGGCGGTACTGCCCGTCCTCCTCGACCAGCAGCACCGCCTTGGCCACGGCGTCACCCGGCACATGGGCCGCTTCGGCCGTGCGGCTGGCCGAGTCGGAGTGCGGATGGTGCACGATCTGGTAGGTCACCGCATGCTCGTCGAGAAAGTTGTTCAGGGTCCTGGAAATACTCATGGCGCGCCCTCCGGCAAGGCCTTAACCCGACTATAGACCCCACCGGCAACGCCGGCGGCTGCGCCCGACACCTGCGCCGGTACAATCGCACCCATGACCGCATTCTCCGTCCTCGACCTGGCCCCGATCACCGCCGATGGCGACGCCGGCCGGGCGCTGCACAACACCCTGGATCTGGCGCGCCACGCCGAGACGCTGGGCTTCCGGCGCTACTGGCTGGCGGAGCACCACAACATGCCCGGCATCGCGAGCGCCGCCACCGCCGTCGTGATCGGCCAGGTCGCGGCCGCCACCGAACAGATCCGGGTGGGTGCCGGCGGCATCATGCTGCCGAACCATGCACCCCTGGTGGTCGCCGAACAGTTCGGCACCCTGAACGCCCTGTACCCCGGCCGCATCGACCTGGGACTGGGCCGGGCACCCGGGACCGATCCGACCACGGCCCGCGCCCTGCGCCGCGCCCCGGACATCGACCCCGAGGAATTCCCCCGGGACGTCGCCGAGGTGCTCGGCTACCTGGACGATCCGCAGCCCGACCAGGTGATCCGCGCCATCCCCGGCGCCGGCCAGCAGGTGCCCGTCTGGATCCTGGGTTCCAGCCTGTTCGGCGCCCAGCTGGCGGCCCGCATGGGACTGCCCTACGCATTCGCCTCGCACTTCGCTCCCGGGCAACTGATGGACGCACTGGCGCTGTACCGGAATCAGTTCCGACCGTCCGCATGGCTGGACCGCCCCTACGCGATGCTCGGCTACAACGTGTACGCCGCCGACACCGACGACGCGGCCCGCACCCTGGCCAGCTCCATGGAACAGGCGTTCATCAGCCTGCGTCGCGGGCGCCCGGAACCGATCCAGCCCCCCGTCGAGGGCTACCGCGAGCGGCTCGACCGCGCCGAACGCGCGATCGTCGAGCAGACCATGGCCTGCTCCGCGATCGGCGCACCGGACACGGTGGAGACCGAGATCCGCCGGTTTCTCGAGCAGACCGGCGCTGACGAATTGATCGTCACCACCTCCACCTTCGATCACGCGGCGCGACGGCGCTCGCTGGAACTGACCGCGGCGGTACGCGACCGGCTCGCCGGGGACGCTCGCTGAGACGCGGTTCACCCGATTGGGACGAGTGCCCTATGCTTGGATCAGGGGCCGGCCAGGCCACGGGCATTCCGGACAAGGGGAACACATGCGGGTCAAGGTTCACGGCGTCACCATCGAATGCACCACCGGCGACATCGCCGCGCAACGCGACATGGATGCGGTGGTCAACGCCGCCAATGCCTGGCTGCGACCGGGCGGTGGTGTGGCCGGAGCCATCCACCGTGCCGCGGGCCCGGGGCTGGAGCGTGAATGCCAGCCGCTGGCGCCGATCGAACCGGGTCAGGCCGTTCTGACCGACGGCCACAACCTGCCCAACCGCTTCGTGATCCACTGCCTCGGGCCGGTCTACGGGCATGACGAGCCGGCCAGCCGACTGCTGGCCGACTGCTACCGCAATGCCCTGCTCCGGGCGGAAGAGGCCGGGGTCTACGGCATCGCCTTTCCGGCCTTGTCCACCGGGGCGTTCGGCTATCCCGTCGAGGAGGCCGCCCGGATCGCTCTGCAGACGGTCATTGGCGCCACCCCGCGTCTGGACGCCGTCGGCCACATCCGCTTCGTCCTGCACACCGAGGCCGATCGCGAGATCCACGCGCAGATCCTGGAAGAGCTGACGGCATGACCGGCGCCGGGCACGCAACCGCCCCGTACACCCCTGGCCTGGCGCTGTTCACGGACCTCTACGAACTCACCATGCTTCAGGCCTACTACGAGGAGAACCTGCACGAACCCGCAGTCTTCAGCCTGTTCGTGCGCCGCCTGCCGCAGCGCCGCAACTATCTGCTGGCCTGCGGGCTGGACACCGTCCTGCAACAGCTCGAAGACCTGCGCTTCGAATTGTCGGATCTCGACTATCTGGCCGGCCTCGACCGCTTCTCCGACCGGTTCCTGCGCTGGCTGGAGGCCTTCCGTTTCACCGGGACGGTCCGCGCCGTGCCCGAGGGCACCCCGGTGTTCGCCAACGAACCGATCCTGGAGGTCACCGCGCCGCTCCCCGAGGCCCAGCTGATCGAGACCCTGGTGATGAACCAGATCCACCTGCAGACGGTACAGGCGAGTAAGGCCGCCCGCCTGGTGACCGCGGCCGGGGAGCGGCAGGTCGTGGACTTCGGCGCCCGCCGCATGCACGGGCTGGACGCCGCCCTGAAGGGCGCGCGCGCCTTCCATATCGCCGGCGTCGCCAGTACCTCCAATGTGCTGGCGGGCAAGCGCTACGGCGTCCCGGTGAGCGGCACCATGGCCCACAGCTACATCCAGGCGCACGAGGATGAAGCCGAGGCCTTCGCCGCCTTTGCCCGCCTCTACCCGGACACGGTGCTGCTGGTGGACACCTACGACACCCTCGAAGGCGTGCGCCGGGTCATCCAGCTCGGCCACGAACGGGGCGAGGCCTTCCGCGTTCGCGCCATCCGCCTGGACTCCGGTGATCTCGGAACACTGGCCCGCCAAGCCCGGGCGATGCTGGACGACGCCGGACTGCAGCAGGTCGGGATCTTCGCCAGCGGCGGCCTCGACGAACACGCGATCGCGGAGTTGCTGGCACGGGACGCACCCATCGACGCCTTCGGCGTCGGCACCAGCATGGGCATCTCCACCGACGTGCCGGACCTGGATATCGCCTACAAGCTGGCCGAGTACGCCGGAGAAGGCCGCCTCAAGCTCTCCAGTGGCAAGCCCATCCTGCCGGGCGCCAAGCAGATCTTCCGGCGCCGGGAAGGCGACCGGTTCGCGGGCGACATCATTGCCCGTCAGGACGAAAACCACCCCGGGGAACCGTTACTGCAGCCGGTGATGCACGAGGGCCAGCGCCTGCCCGCGCATCCTCGCGACCTGGACACGCTGCGTGACCACGCGCGGGAACAGCGGGCGCAACTGCCCCCCGCGATCCGCGCCATCGAGCCCGCGGAGACACCCTACCCCGTGTCCGTCAGCCCGGCGCTACAGGCACACCAGGATGCGGTCACTCGCGCCATACGCGCCCGGCACGCCACATCCGGCCAGCGGCAACACCAAGGGGGAGTCTCATGACGGACGATCCACGCCACCAGCTTCAGACGGGGGACGCCCTGCTGGTCGTCGACGTACAGAACGACTTCTGCCCCGGCGGGGCCCTGGCCATTGATCACGGCGACACCGTCATCCCGGTGCTCAACCGCTGGCTTGAGGCCGCGGACGCGCTGGGACTGCCGGTCTATGCCTCCCGCGACTGGCACCCGGCCGGCCACCCGAGCTTCCGGGAACAGGGCGGCCCCTGGCCTCCACACTGTCTGCAGGACTCGCCCGGGGCCCGGTTCCATGCGGACCTCGGGCTGCCTGCCGGCGTTATCAAGGTCACGAAGGGAACGCGCTTCGACCACGACCAGTACTCCGCGTTCGACCAGACCGGCCTGGCCGAAGAACTGCGGAAACGGGGCGTGACGCGAATCTGGCTGGGCGGGCTGGCCCTCGACGTCTGCGTGGCGGCAACAGCCGTGGACGCGCGCAACAACGGCTTTGACGTCCACCTGATCCCGCATGCCGCGCTGCCCGTTACGCCGGAGGGCGGCGCGGAGGCCCGAAAAAAGATGAAAGCCGCCGGCGTGGAGGTCGCGGCGTATGCCTGAACCGAACAAGATGCCGGTCCAGCTGATCACCGTGGACGAGGTGGTCCGGGCGGCCGACGACCTGGCACGCCAGGTCCTGGACAGCGGCTTCCAGCCGGACTGCATCGTGGCGATTGCCCGCGGCGGATTCATGCCGGCGCGTTTTCTCTGCGACTTTCTCCGCGTGCACAAGCTGCTGAGCCTGAAGGTCGAACACTACACCTCGGGTGCCCGCGCGAAACAGCCGGCCGCGGTCACCGTCCCGCTCGCCGGAGACGTCCGTGGGGAACGGGTCCTGCTGGTGGACGACGTTAACGACTCCGGGGACACCCTGGCGGCCGCCCGCCCGCACCTGGAGGGCTTCCAGCCCGCCGCGGTACGTACCGCGGTGCTGCACGAAAAGGCCGGAACGTCCTGTCGCGCCGATTTCCACAGCCAGGCGGTACAGGAGTGGCGCTGGATCCTCTATCCCTGGGCGGTCATCGAGGATGTCGGCCAGTTTGCCCGCGAGATGGACCCGGCCCCGAACAGCCCCGCCGACCTGCACGCCCGCCTGCAGCAGGACTACGGCCTCGCGCTGAGCACCGCCGAGCTGGATCGCGTGATCCGCTACAACCGGCTCGACTACTGAGTGCGCGCGCGAACGGGGCCGCAGCTCCGCCCATCCCCTCGTCATTGCGTACATGGACGCCCCCGGTTTGCCAAGCGTTTGAGTGATGGTTTCGGGGCGACGATTGCTCCCGTACATTCGGACTGCGTGTGCGGCTTTCATTCGCCACGGTCCCGGATGGATTCCGCGGGTGGAGGGTCCCAGCGAGGTCACGCACTCGAGGTGCTTCGCAATGATCGGACTGGCCCCCACCGGGATCGCTCCCGTTGCCATCATGCTCAATCGCTTGCGCAATCGAGGGTTGGGTACGTAATAACGCGTTCGCTTCTCCGTTTTTGTAGGCTTACGCGGCG
>NZ_KB906372.1:0-61752 GCF_000381305.1 Thioalkalivibrio sp. ALE16 | reverse complement strand
CGGCGCGATCCTGGCCTCCATGTTCGCCATGCTGCAGTTGATGTGACCACCGGACCGTCTCCGGGGAGTCCCATTCCTTAAAACGACGCCCCTTCGGGGACGTCATTCCCCAGGGCCGCACGCGACCCTCGGGAATGACGGCTTTACCGCCCGCCTGAGCGTATCAGGCCCCTGAAAGCACCCCCGGATCGGGCAGGGGTGCGCCGGCTCACCGGTCGATCCATTCACTTCACCCACCACGGGGACACCGCTCCCCGTGGGGGCGGTCTGTCCCCTCCATTCGGAGACAGACACATGCGCTACTCTCAATTTCATGCCTGGGAACCCCTGGACGGGCAACTGCTGGACACCGTGGACAACTTCCGGCGTTTCATCGAAAACGCCGTTGCGTGCCGTCATCCGGAGAACAGCATTGAATACTGGTCGAAGCCCCGCGACATGAACGGCCAAGGCCTCCATGAGTATCTTTCACAGATCCACCACTGCGCCGTCTACGCCCATCCGGGCGGGTCGGAGGGCGACATCATTCGGGTGTCGCTTGCGACCCGAGACGGGGAATACATCCCCGTTTGTTTCGCAAAGCTGTTAGGGCCCGAGTTCGAGGTCTGGGACATCACGAAGACCGTCGCCGAGGCGGTCAATGGAATGATCCTCTACCACGAGCAGCCCATGCTTCCCCGTTTGGCGAGCCATTTCGTTCGTCTCAACCAGGGACCCAGCCTGATCGAACGACCGGACGGCAAAACGCTGATCCTAGAACTGGATGGCAACGGCGATCTCGTCGTGTCCATGGCTGGGGAGCCCCTGAAACCGGAAGCCCACCATCAAGTCGCGGACAAGCCGTGGCTTTTGGAGGCTCTGCTCCGTGAGTACAAGCAGTTCTTCGGAGATATGGGCAACCACCCCCTCGACTTCGTGACGAAACCCGTCGCCACGTAAGCCAGCCCCTTTACCAAGGGAGGCGATCGGTCCATCGGTATTGCCGGTGGGTCCATGACTTTTATTCACCCCAAGGGGACACCGTCCCCGTGGGGGCGGTCTGTCCCCTCCATGCAGGAGACAGACACATGCACACCTATGAACTCGCGGAGCTGTATCGCGACCCGCTGTACCAGAAGCGACTCCTGGAGGTCGGCACACGCGCGGAACTGCTTGCCTGGGCCGCCTGGAATGACCCCAATGGGGTGTTTCTCGACATGGACTGTGATGCCGAGGGCCTACCACGACTGAGCCGAGCGGAGGCCGCCAACGCGGTTTTAGGGATGATCGATTTCCCTCGGATCGTGGCGGCATCGCTTCCTTCGCCGGAATACCGCACCCTGCGGGTGTCCGACGAGGGCTCACCCCTGGTGGGCGATTACGTCGCCACGCTTCCTGCTCCGGACGCTCTCGGGAGACTGAGGACGCTACGGAAGGAAGCGAAGGCACTCGGCGGAACTACGTGGAGCAATGCGCGCGCGGACGTGGTCGAACTTCCGTGCGACGACGGGGAGCGACTGCAGCACGTCTTCCGCTGGATCTAATCTTGACGGCCTTCGGGCCGTCATTCCCGAGGGCCGACCGCGACCCTCGGGAATGACGGCGGAGATTCAGCATTTGCAGTCTGGAGGATTGCCCGGAATGGGCCCTTGCGGTTGAATGCGTATTACACCGCCCGCCTGAGCGTATCAGGCCCCTTGCCGACGCCCGTCGGCAAAAGCCCCTACGCGCCGAGAGTGGGGGTGCCGCATTTGCCCCTTTGCGGCGCGGCGCTGTCGGCTGATCCAATTTTGTCCCTGGCTCGGGTCAGTCGATCAATACCGAGCCTCGGTGGAGGTTCACAAGTCAACTCGTTGGGCCCTCCGGGCCCGGCACGAGTTCTTCTCGAATGGTTAAGGGGGGTCTCCCCACGGTCGGTGCATAGCGCCCGCCGTGGGGAGACCCTGGTCTCCGTGATTCAAATCACTGGCCGCCCACCGCCAGATGCAGCGTGGGTCCCTTTGTGCGGTACTGCCGCGCCATTCGAGATAGATCCATCCCCCCAAAACCATGGATCGCCGGAATACGACTCGCTACTTGCAGGAGGGTGAGATCGCTCCGCCCTGGGGAAACCTCCCACTCGACCGGGCCCTCGCACAATCGACGCGCCCGGTCCTGAAGCACCTCAATCGAAGTCAACTCGCGGATCAGCCACCCCCGACCCAACCGGGGTGGCTGGTTACGTTTTGCCCACGCCTGGCAAGTCCTTGTTCCCTCGCTTTCTTCCCTCTCTTTCCCATGCAGTTATCCCCAGTTTTTGTGGATAACTCAAAAACCCTTCGCGCTCGCTTCAGGATTTTTCGTAGTCGCCACACGCGGGACCCGGAGAATTGGCGACGTCCGCTGCCTTGGCGGCGGGCAGCCCATACCCCTTAGGGCTGGTGCCCGCGCCTCCTTTGGCGCGGGTCTTTATTCCAAGCAGGCGAGGCAAGACATGCGAACACGGTTACCCGCACTCCTTGTGGCGCTGGCGTTCACCTCCTGGGGAACCGCTGCGGCCAGTGACATTCAGGTGGGTCGATACCTCACCGCCACCGATGCGCCCGCACCCGAGCAGGTGCAGCCCCTGCAGGTCACGGTCCAGATGGATTTCCCGTCGGACGTCCGGCACGTCGGCTCCGCGCTCACCTACCTCCTGACACACAGCGGGTATCGACTGGAGGACCCGGCCAAGGCGGACCCGGCCATGCGGGTGCTCCTGACCCGACCGCTTCCCGAGGTGCATCGAGAGCTGGGGCCCCTGAGCCTTGAGAATGCGCTGACCACCCTCGCCGGCCCCACCTGGCGCCTGGTCGTCGATCCCGCCATGCGGGAAATCTCCTACGAGCCGCGTGCGCCTTATGCCGAGTCCGCACGGGCGCGAGGTCACGCGATCAAAGCCGACACCGTGCGCGACGTGCTCGCGCCACAGCCCCCAACAGCCCGCCTGTATGGTCCGGTTCAGCGCGGCGAGACCCTCGGTTCCATCGCCGAGGCGATTTCGCCGGAGCAGCCGACGCGCATGGCCGCCGCGCTGTTCGAGGCCAACCCGCACGCGTTCTTCCCGGCCAATGCGCCGAACCCGAATCAGCTCCGCACCGGCGCCGAACTGGAGATCCCCAGCGACGAGGTGGCCGCCCGGTATGCCCCGTCCCGCGCCCGGTCGATTCTGCGAGGTGATCAATGAGCACGAACGAGAAGTCGGACCATCGTCCAGCGCCTCAGCCCATCCCGCGCTGGCTCAAGATCGCGGGGCCGGTCGTCGGCCTCGCCGTCGTAACGGGGTTGCTCCTGATGTTCATCGGCGGCGGAGGGGCCGAAACCGAGGAACCCGCGCCCGTGCCGGCCGAACCGGTCGCCGAGGTCGATCAAGGGAACCTCAACGAACTGGAAATGCTGCTCGCCTCCCTGGAGGCACGGGTCGCCAGTCAGGACGAGGATCTGCGCGCGCTGCGCTCCGAGCAACGTGACTTTCGCGAGAAGCTCGACGGGCTGGAGTCCGCGATCGACCACCAGGGACCGGATCAGGCCGTGACCGACCGACTGGAGGCCCTGCAGGGTGAACTCATGGACCTGCGCGCCGAGGTGGAATCCTCGGAAGCCCTGGAGCCCATCGAGGCGCTGAGGGGCGATCTGAACGCCACGCAGCGCCGCGTCGCCCGCCTGGAGGAAACGCCTGAAACGCCGGAACCGAACGCCACCCTGACGGGTATCGAACACTGGGGGGCTCGCCACTTCGCCATCCTGGAAGGCGCGAGTGGCCGCGAGCGTATCCGCGTGGGCGGGCGCTACGGGCAATGGACGCTGGAAAGCCTCGATCCGGATGCAGGTGTCGCGGTCCTCCGGCACCCACGCGGGTTCATGCACGCCCTCGCCATCCACGACGAGTAGGAGCAGGAGACCATCATGGGTGGAGCTGTCGTTTTGCTGTTGATTGGAGTCGGCGTCATCGCGGCCACGCACGAACCGGAACCCGAGGTGGCACCCGAACCGCCCCCCGTCGAGCCCGTCGCGATTCCCGAGCCACCGCCGACCTGCCTTGACCAGGTCGCCGAGCGGACCCGGGTCGAAGCCGATCTTTCGTCCAAATGGGAACAGCGGGTCTATTTCATTGATGGGCGCCCCTGCATGCGGGGGTACCCATGACCCGGCCTCGCTACTCCGCGATCGCGTTGCTGGTGACGGTCGGACTGTCCGGCACCGTTCAGGCCAGCTCGGTCGAGTCCGACGCGACCCGCGCCGAGGCCCGGGCGTCCGAAGGCGTCGAAACGGCACCGGCCCGAACACAGCATTGGGATCTCTCCGACGCCGAGTGGGAACGCTACGACGCGATCATGGAGGGTCCACGGGGACTCTGGTCGCCGGATCTGGACCCGATATGGGTCCTGGGGATTCATGCGGAGACCGAGCGCGAACGTCGGTACTACGCCGAACTGGCCGTGGAGCAGGAGCGGGATCGCGTCACCGGAGAACTGGCCTTCCAGCATGCCTACGATGCCGCGTGGGATCGCCTGTACCCGGACCGGGTGCTGATCGAGCCGCGTGACCGGTCCGGCTCCGCGACGAGTACCACGCCCCGCATGAGTGAGCCGAGTACGCCCACCCTGGAGGACCTCCGCGCGGATGATCGCGTGGTTCTGGTTGCCGCCCGCGACTGCGACCGCTGCGGGGACATCCTGGAACGCGCCGTGGAGCGATTGCAAGGCGGCGCACAGTGGCGGCTGGACGTCTTTCTGACGGATACCGATGCGGATCAGGAGGTGCGCCGATGGGCGGCGGAGAACGCGGTCCCGATCGATCTGGTGCGAGCCGGTCGTATCACCCTCAATCACGACGACGGCACGCTGGCCGATCACGACACGCCCTCGCTGTTGCGGCAATCCGGGCAGCGCTGGCAGCCGGTCTTGCCCTAGCGCTTGCGACCCGGGCGGCAGCGGGCGTTCCTGAAGGCTATCACCGTGTCGCTCAGGCCGAGGGTGTTCCGGCCGATGTCCTGTACGCCCTCGCCGCCGCCGAGTCCGGCGCACGGCTGTCCACGGGTATCGCGCGACCGTGGCCCTGGACTCTCAACGTGGGTGGTCGGCCGGAGCGATACCGCACGTACCGGGAGGCGCTGGACGCCCTGGAACGCCACCTCGCGGCCGGGAAGCGGAACATCGACATCGGGCTCATGCAGGTCAACTGGCACTGGCACGAGGAACGCCTGCAGGACCCGGCCCGGGCCCTCGACCCCTACCGCAACCTCCGCATCGGTGCCGCCATCCTGCGCGAGCAGTACGAACGCAGCGGCCACTGGCTGGAAGCCAGCGGCCTCTATCACGCGCCCTCGAACACCACCAACGCCGCCCGCCACCGGGCCCGAGTCCAACACCATCTGGAGGCTCTGCAGTGATTCCGAAACCCCTTATGGCCGCTCTGCTGTCCTTCCTCCTTGTGCCCGCTTCTGCGCAGGCGCTGGAGGTGATCCTCGATACCGGCGAAGGCCAGCCGGCAGGCCCGTACCTTGAGCGCCTGGAGGGTGCCGAGGAGCCGACACCTCGCAATACGGCCGCGCTCCCCCCGTTGAACGACGCGGCCGAGCGCATGCTGCCCATCGAGCCCTCCCGCTTGCGCGTGGCACCGCTGCAGGGGCAGCCGCCGGCGCATGTGCGCGAGACACTCCGAAATATGCCGCGCCCGCTCTGCCTGGTGGGATCGGACTCGCAATCGCTCGCCTGGCTGGAACACCACCGGGTCGCGCTCATGCAGGCGGGGGCCGTGTGCATGCTCGTTCAGGCGGACACCCCCGAGGACCTCGAACGGGTGCGCGACACCGCGCACGGGATCCCGGTCCAACTCTCGCACGGCGATGATCTCGCCGAGCGGTTGCAGCTCGACGTCTACCCGGTCCTGATCTCGCGCGAGGGAATCGAACAGTGAGCCAGCTGCCCGTCGAGGCCCTGCTACGGCCGCCGGTCGAGTTCTACTCCGCCTTTGTGGCCGGCGCCGCCGCCGTCATCGCGGTCGCCGCGCCCTGGGCCCTGATGATGACCCCCTCGATCGCCTGGGTCGCGGCTTTGATGCTCGGGGCACTGGCCGTACACCGAGCGCGGCAGGGGTGGCGAATCGTCCGGTATCACCGCCACCTCCGACAGCTGCCCGAGTTCTCCATGAGCGCGAAACAGATCCCCGTCTCGCGCCGGAAGCTCTACCTCGGACGGGGGTTTCGCTGGACGCAGAAGCACACGCAGCGCTTGCGGGACACGATCCGGCCGGAAGTCCAGCATTACGTGGATCCCGGCCCCCTGTACCGCTGGGCCCGCCGCAAGGAGGTCCAGTGGGAGTCCACGCCCGGGCTGCGCGGCATTGCGCGCGCACTCGGGAAGCGATCCTGGTGGAACCCCCTGGCCCCTCTGCCTCCCGTGGGCGGGAAACCCGCGCTGCACGCCGTTGAGCCGGACGAGGAAGATGCCTGGACGGATCTCGGGGAGCGCGTGGGGCATACCCTGGTCCTGGGCACGACCCGGGTGGGCAAGACGCGGCTGGCCGAGGTCCTGATCACTCAGGACATCCGACGCGGCGACGTCACCATCGTCATTGACCCCAAGGGGGATGCCGAGCTGCTCAAGCGCATGTATGCCGAGGCCCGCCGCGCGGGGCGCGAAGACCAGTTCTATATGTTTCACCTCGGTTACCCGGACCACTCCGCTCGCTACAACGCCGTCGGGTCGTTCAGTCGGATCACCGAGGTCGCCACCCGTGTCTCGAACCAGCTCCCGAGCGAAGGCAACAGCGCCGCCTTCAAGGAGTTCGCGTGGCGGTTCGTGAACATCGTTTCTCAGGCGATCGTGGCACTGGGCCGACGTCCGGATTACCAACAGATCCTCCGGCACATCACCTACATCGAGCCGCTGCTGATCGAATACTACGAGCACTGGCTCCCCGGCGTGGCCCCCGAAGGCTGGAAAGAGGAAGTGGAGCGGCGCGAGGCCAACACCAACGAACGCCAGCTACCGCGCAACCTTCAGGGCCGGGACCGGCGAGCCATTGCCCTGATGCTCTACGCCAAGGAACAGGGCCTGTTCGACCCCGTGGCCGATGGCCTGCGCAGCGCGTTCGAGTACGACAAGACCTACTTCGACAAGATCGTAGCCTCGCTGCTCCCCCTGATGGAAAAGCTGACCACCGGCAAGACGGCGGAGCTGATCGCCCCCGACTATCTCGACACCGACGACTCTCGCCCGATCTTCTCCTGGCGGGAGATCATCCGCACCGGGGGCATCGTCTACGTGGGCCTCGACGCGCTCTCGGATGCCGACGTCGCGGCGGCCGTGGGCAACTCGATGTTCGCGGATCTCTGTTCCGTCGCGGGTCAGCTGTACAAGCATGGGCCGGACGACGGCCTGCCGGACGGTGGCCGGTCGGGACTCCCGACCGTCAACGTGCATGCCGACGAGTTCAACGAGCTGATCGGCGACGAGTTCATCCCCCTGCTGAACAAGGCCGGTGGAGCGGGGTTCCAGGTCACGGCCTATACGCAGACCTGGTCCGACGTCGAGGCCCGGATCGGATCCAAGCCCAAGGCCGGCCAGGTGGCCGGTAACTTCAACACGCTGGTCATGCTGCGGGTGAAGGAGTACGAGACGGCCGAAATGCTCACGGAGCAACTTCCGCAGGTCGAGATCAACACGCTCATGCAGGTATCCGGCACCAACGATTCGGCCGATCCCGAATCCGACCAGCACTTCTCCAGCCGCAACGAAGACCGCATCACGGTAACCGAGGTCCCGCTGCTCACGCCGTCCGACATCGTCACCCTGCCCAAGGGTCAGGCGTTCGCCCTGATCGAGGGGGGACAGCTCTGGAAGATCCGCATGCCACTCCCGGACAGTAAAGCGGATCCGGTAATGCCCGGGTCGCTCGCCGACATCGCCGAGCGCATGCAGCGCGATTACACCACCGCCGAGCATTGGTGGCAGGACACCGCCATGCCGGTCGCTCCGCAGGAATCCGCCTGATGGCGAGCGCGAACCGACAGGCATCGAAACACCCCGCGCAGCAGCGCGAGCCGGGGCTGATCGGGCGCACGCTGAACCTCGCGGGGCAGGTCGTCCTGTGGCTGCTCGCGGCGTTGCTTTTTTCCCTGGTGGCGGAATGGGTCGGCATGACCTGGATCTGGCCGGACCAGGGCATCCAGCACAGCCAGCAGATGCTCGAACGCGAGATCGGCTACCTCAACGAGGATTTTCGCCAGTCCATGTTGACCGCGGATCCGGGGAGCTACGCGCGCAGCTTCGCGGAGGTGTCCTATCGCTTCCTATTTGAGTACACGGGGATCCACTCGCTCGTGGAGTGGCTGTCGATTCCCGCGCACCCCGAGGATGGCCGGATGGTGCACTCCCTGCGCAACGGCTATCAGTCCATCGAGCCCTATGTCCTGGCCGGCATGGCGATCACGCAGGTCTTCGCCCTCCGCCTGGGGGTGCTGACCCTCGCCATGCCGGTGTTCGTCCTCTTCGCCATGGTGGCCCTGGTCGATGGACTCGTGCAGCGCGATCTGCGCCGCTGGGGAGGCGGCCGCGAATCGTCGTTCGTCTATCACCACGCGAAACGCCTGATGGCGCCCTCGATCGCCATGGCCTGGGTGGTCTACCTCGCGCTGCCGTTTTCGGTCCACCCAAACTGGGTCATTCTCCCGTTCGCCCTGCTCAATGCGATCACCATCGCCATTACCGCTTCGAGCTTCAAGAAGTACCTCTGAGAACCCCACCCACCGCTGCGAGTGTCACGAGCGCACCGCGTTTCTCCACCCCCGGACGGCCGGACGCCAAACCCCTTACCACCGACGTTCGACGCCGCACTCCCGCTCGGGCTTGCGATGCAGTCTGCTCGGCCCACCCACGTTTCACCCTCGCCAAACCCGCCCTTTCCGAAGGCTCGAATCGCACGGCGCAGGGGTTTCACCCATGGCGCCCGAAAAACCCTCGCGATCGGTTTGAGGATTTTTCGTAGTCGCCACGGCCGGGAATCAGAAGACTGTGTCTCACGCTAACGCCTCGGAGTCACACGCCATGCACAGGACCCTAGTCGCGCTCGCTACGGGCGTGGTGATGATCACCCTCACACCGGCGGCCCTGGCCGACCGCGATGCGGAACGCGAGAGCCTGAGCCGACTCGCGCACGAGATCCAGGCCCTGCACGCGCTGGTCGATCAGGCCGAAGCCCATGCCGACCCCGACGCACGGATCCGCTTCCAGTACGACTGGCTGCGCCACGACCTGGAGCGGGTGCAGGCCGGCATCGAGGAGCACCTCCGGGCACCGCGCGCCCAACCGCGCCGGGTCGAGCCCCTCAGTGGTGATTACCGCCGGTGAGCGGCGATGCCTCCAGTCAGTTCGAGCAGTGGGCCGGCGCGAGTGGCGCCGACCTGGGGCTCGCGATCGCGGCCATTGTCGCGGTCACCTATCTGATCTGGCTCATGTGGGTCGTGATGGGCCAATTCCGCGCCTGGAGCGATCGCGAAATACCGATGTTCGACCTGTTTTGGGTCGCCATTCGAGCTGCCGTGGTGGTGATGCTCGTGGGTTATTTCATCCGTCCATAGGAGGACACAACGATGTTGAGTACCTGTAAACGCTATTGGGCTCGCGCCCGCACCATGTTCCTGAGTGGCGTGGTGGTCGCCCTGCACACGACACCCGCCTGGGCGCAGAACCTGCCCACGGCCCCCGAGCCCGACGGAGGCTTCCAGGACGGCAACTGGATCGACCTCATGCGCGGCTACATCTTCGAGGGGGCGATCGTCCTCGGCACGCTGATCGCCGTCGCCTCCTTCCTGTGGGTGTCCTGGACCGCGCTGACCAAGTTCAATGAGGCCCGCCAAGGCAAGGCCGAATGGGGCGAGGTGGGTCTGCTTGGCGTGGTGGGTGCCGTGGTGCTCCTCGTCCTGAGCTTCTTCGTCAATCAGGCCATTTCGATCATGGAGTAATGCCGCGTGGCGACACCCGGACTCGAAAACCGAATGGCCGAACGGCTCAACGAGGAGCCGCCCATCTTTCGCGGCTGCTCCTCCAGTGAGCTGCTCGCCATTCTCGTGCTCGCCGTGATCGGCTGGCTACCCGTCGGGATCCTGCTCGGTTTCGTGGTCGGCGCTCCGATGATGGGCGTCGGATTCGCGGCGGTCGCCGTGCTGGGGACCGTATTCATCACCGCCACGATCTTCCAGAAGATCAAGCGGGGCCGCCCCACCGGCTACTACCAACAACGCGCCATGCTCGCCCTTCACCGGAGCGGCCTGCGCAAGGTCCCGGTGACGCTGCGCAGCGGGACCTGGGACCTGGGGAGACGTTCGTGAGATACCGCAAGGAACTCGACAGCGCCCGATCGCACATCAACACCCTTCGGGGCGTCATCGCCGTCATGGCGCTCGTGGCCCTCGGCCTGTGGTTTGGATGGCAGCAGGCCCCCGACCGCCTGACCGTGCACATCCCCCCGGATCTTCGGACCGGCGGGGTTCTGGAAGCCGGAGAGGTGCATCCCGCGTCGGTGTACACCTTCGCGTTCTACATCTGGCAGCAGGTCCATCGCTGGCCCGAGGACGGGCGTGCGGACTACCCGGACAACCTGTGGTCGCTGCAGGCGTTCCTGACGCCACGGTTTCAGCAAACCCTCGAAGCGGACCGAGAACAGCGCGAACGGCGCGGTGAGCTGCGGGATCGCAGCCGGTTCATCCGGGAGATCGACGGCCTGCGCTACACCCCGGACCGCGTGCAGGCCACGGGGGACGGGACGTGGACCGTATGGCTGGACGTGGAGGTCGAGGAGCGCATCGACGGCGAGCGCGTCAAGCAGGTCTTCATCCGCTACCCCCTGCGGGTGGTCGCCTACGACATCGACCCTGAATCGAACCCCTGGGGGCTCGCCCTCGCGGGCTTCGTCCAAGATCCCTATCGCATCGACCCGGAGGAGGAGCAGTAATGCGACCGATCCTCGCCATTGCCCTAATCGCGGCCCTCGCGGGGCCGGTGTCGGCCACCGCCGGCGACAGCCCCGACCGCATTACGTGGGACGGTACGCCCGTCCAGGTCACCCTGCCCGTCGGGCAGGAGCGGCTGATCCGCTTCCCGGCCGGGCACGTCCGCGTGGGGCTTCCACCTCACATTGATGATCAGGTCCGCGTGTTCTCGAACGACGGAATTGTGTACCTCAAGGCGCAATCCTCGTTCGGCCCCGCCCGCGCCGTCATTGCCGATGTCGAATCCGGGGCGACGTTCATGCTCGACCTTTCGGCCGAGGACGGCGCCCGCGCCAATGAGGTCGTCATTCATCGGCCGGGGAGTCGGCGGGACCACGCGACGGACGTCCCCGACGCCAAACCCGACCACCAAAACCTGGACTACGTGGCGCTGACGCGATTCGCGTCCCAATCCCTGTATGGCCCCAGCCGGCTCGCCCCGCAGATGCCTGGCGTGCGCCAGGTTTCGCTGAACCAGGAACCGGTCCGCCTGGTCCGGGGCGCGGCCGTCACCGCCGAACCGCTCGCGGCCTGGCGTGGCGGGCGCTGGTATGTCACCGCCGTCAAGCTGCGCAACGCCACGGAATCCCCGGTCACGCTCGACCCCCGCGACCTGCGGGGCGACTGGCTGACGGCCACCTTTCAGCATGCACGGCTGCACCCGGCCGGCCACGAAGCCGACACGACCGCCGTGTATGTCGTGTCGGACCGCCCCTTTGACGAGAGCTTTTGGGGGGTGCGCTGATGGTTTCCACCAAGGGCAATCGACTTCTGCCGATCATCGGCCTGGCCGTTGGCGCATTGATGATCCTGGTGATGCTTCGCTCCTGCGGCACCGAGCCGACGGCCGAGGCACCGGACTCGTTGGACCAGCGGCAGGCGGCGGCGCAACCGGACGCGGACACGGCCACCGACACCATCCGCACCCTGACGGCCGAGCAGCGCGAGACGCGCCGACAGCTGCGCGAACTGCGCGAAGACAACCAGCGGATGCGCGAGCAGCTGGCCGAGGAAGCACGGCAGGAGCCGGACCCCGAGCGCCAGAGCCACCTGGAGGGACTCCTCGGGCGCATGGACCAGCTCAGCTCCCGCGTACAGGACATGGGCCAGCAGCTGGAGCAGCGCGAAGAAGAGGATCCCGACCTGGTGCCCGGGAGCGACATCCCGATCGGCCTGGGTATCCGGGAGGACGAGGCCCCGGTTATTCGGGACCGCACCCGCACCGCAGAACCCGAATCCGCCGAGACCCTGCGTTGGACGAATCCCGTGGGCTACGACCCCGAGGAAGAAGGGGGCGGCCTTCTCGATCGCGGCCGTTCCGCGGCCGGCACCATCCGCGAGCGCGGCGCCGCCGGGGTGGAACGCGCGCGCGACACGGCGGCCCGCGCCACCGGCACGGATACGCCGGAGGAAGATCCCCGGTACACGGTGCCGCGCAATTCGACCCTGATGGGGTCAACCGCCATGACGGCCCTGATCGGCCGTGTACCGCACGGCGGGACGGTCGAGGATCCGGTGCCGTTCAAGGTGATCGTCGGCGAACGCAACCTGGCCGCCAACGACATCGACATCCCCAATATCGAAGGGATGATCTTCTCCGGGACCGCGATGGGCGACTGGACGCTGTCCTGTGTCCGGGGCTCGGTGGAGTCGGTCACCTTCGTCTTTCAGGACGGCACGGTTCGCACTCTGCCGGATCCCGATGGGGATTCCGGGGACTCTCTCGGCTGGATCTCCAACGAGCAGGGCGTGCCCTGCATCGCGGGTGATCGCATTTCCAATGCACCGGCCTACCTGGCACAGGCCACCGGCATCGTGACGGCACAAGCCGCTGCGGACGCCGCCGCTGCTGCTCAGACCACGCAGATCGTGAGTCAGGAGGGGTTCACACAGAACATCGTCACCGGCGACACCGGAGAGTTCATTGCCGGCCGCGCGGCTTCCGGTGCCGCCCGCGAGGTCGCGCAGTGGCTGCGGGAACGCCAGGAAAGCCACTTCGACGCGGTCTTCGCCCCCGCCGGCGAGACGGTCGCCGTCCACCTCGACCGGGAACTGAGGATCGATTATGAACTTGAAGGCAGAAGGGTCTCCCATGAAGCGTTCGAGCGCCGCTCTACCTATCGCACTCTTGATTAGTGCGGTCCTGACCGCCGGCTGCGCCTCCACTTCGGCGGACAAGGTGATCCCGAAGGACGGCCCCACGATGGACGAGGTGTACGAAGGACACTTCGAGTCCATGGGGCGCACCGATGTCGATGCCGCGCGTCAGGCGCTGCAACAGCCGATCGGCCGAGACGTCCAGGAGGGCACGGCGGATCTCGCGGGCTACACCCGATCCGCCCAGGACGAAATCGAGACGCGATTCAGTCGGGTCCCGAATCCGACGCTCGTGATGTTCGTCTACCCGCACCTGGCCGGTCGCGACGAGGTTCCCGTGCCCGGGTATTCGACGTCGTTCCCGATGTACGACCGCCACCACTATGCACTCCCCGGAGAGGCGGGAGCCCGATGATGCTGAAAATGCTCACCTCGCTCCTCCCCGGCCGTTCGGCAAGGGATGAAGACGAGAATCAGGGGCCCGACCCGAACCTGGGTGGGTCGCGTCCGGTGACGCAGGCCGAGGTCAAGGACCTTTACCGCCGGCCCAACTCGTTCACGGACCTGCTGCCATGGACGGACTACGATCCGGCGACTCAGGTGTTCCTCCTGGAGGACCAAAACAGCGTTGGTGCGCTGTTCGAGCTGATCCCGGCCAGCTCCGAGGCGCGCACGCCCGAGTACATGGAGGACCTGCGCCAACAGATCCAGGGCGCGCTGACCGATTCGGTTCCCGAAGTGGACGGGTCCCCGTGGGTGCTGCAGGTGTTCGTGCAGGACGATCCCGCGCTGGGCGGGGTCACCGACCATATCCGGTCCTACTCCCGCGAGCGGTCCGAAGACAATCCGTTTCGGGACGCCTACCTCGCGGAGGTGGACGACCATCTGCACCGGATCTCGCAGGAGGGCGGTCTCTTCGTCGATCAGCAGGTCACCGGCGGCGCGTGGCGCGGGCAGAAGCGGCGCGTGCGCGCGTGCCTGTACCGCCGCTCGATCGCGGGTGATCTGTCCCCCGAGGAGACCCTCAACCAGGTGGCCGCCCAATGGGCGACCTCCCTGGAGGCCGTTGGAGTCGGCGTGAAGCGTTGCAAGGCGCAGGACCTGTACGAATGGCTCGTCCCGTGGTTCAACCCCCGCCCCGAGGTCGCCGATGGCGACCCGGAGAAGCTGCTGAACGTCGCCCCCTATCCGGGGGACGAGGATCTCCCGTTCGGCCGCGACCTGGCCGAACTGTTCACCTATTCGATGCCGGTGTCGGATGCCGAGGCCGGCGTCTGGCGCTTCGACGGGATGCCCCATGCGGTCCTGAACGTCCAGAGTCTGCGGCAAGCCCCCAAGACCGGGCATTTCACGGCGGAACGCCAGGCCGGCGAGAACATCTATGCGCTGTTCGACCGTGCCCCCGAAGGCACGATCCTCTCGGTCACGATCACCATCCAGCCCCAGGACCAGGTCTCCAACCACATCGGGCAAATCCACGCCGCGTCCCGTGGGGACAACATCGAATCCCGGCTGGCACTGGAGGAGGTGGAGACCGCGCAGGAAGAACTCGCGCGCGGCAACAAGCTCTACCCCACCCAAATCGCTTTCTACATCCGCGCGGAGGACGACACGCAGCTGGTGCGCCGGCGCAACGAGCTGGCCTCGCGTCTGGTGGCGAACGGCCTCCAGATCATCACCCGAGAGGCCGAGCTGCTCCCGCTGGACACCTATCTGCGCGCGCTCCCGATGGCCTATGACCCGGCGCTGGAGCGCGTCACGCGCCGGAGTCGCTACGTGTACGCCGACCACCTCGCCGCCCTGCTTCCCCTCTACGGCCGCACGAAGGGAACGGACCATGCCGGTTTTCTGTTCTACAACCGGGGGGCCGAGCCCCTGATGTTCGATCCGCTGCATCCCTCGGACCGGAAGAAGAACGCCCACGCGCTGATTCTCGGCCCCACCGGGGCCGGCAAATCCGCCCTGCTCACCTATCTGATCCTCCAGATGGTGGCGGTCTACCGGCCCCGGATCTTCATCATCGAGGCCGGCAACTCGTTCGGTCTGCTGGGACAGTACCTGGACCACCGGGGCGTCTCGGTCAATCAGGTCTCCCTTACCCCCAAGGAGCGGGTCAGCCTGCCGCCGTTCGCGGCGGCGACCCAGCTCCTCGATGACCCCCTGGTAGACAAGAAGATCGAGGAAGACGCCCCCGACGAGGACGAGGAGGACGACATCGAGGAGGGACGCGACCTGCTCGGCGAAATGCAGATCGCGGCCAAAATTATGATCACCGGCGGCGATCCTCGCGAGGAGGCGCACATGCGCCGCCCGGACAACACCGCCATCGCCAACGGCATCCTCCGTGCCGCCAAGAATGTTCGCGCCGCAGGGCGCGAACAGGTCCTGACCGAAGACGTGGTCGCCGGTTTGCACGAGGTCGCGAAGGAGGAAGACTCCCCCGAACGCCGCAAGCGCGTCAGCGAAATGGCGCAGTCGATGGAGGTGTTCTGTCACGGGTTCGCCGGCAAGGTCTTCAACCGGGCCGGCGAGCGCTGGCCGGAGGCCGACGTGACGATCGTTGATATGGGGATCATGGCGCGCGAGGGCTACGAGGATCAGCTCACGGTGGCCTACGTCGGCCTGATGAACCATATCAACGACCTGGTCGAGCAACACCAGCACTCCGAACGCCCGACCCTCGTGCTCACCGACGAGGGGCACATGATCACGACCAATCCGTTGCTTGCGCCCTACGTCGTCAAGATCACGAAGATGTGGCGAAAGCTCGGGGCCTGGTTCTGGATCGCTACGCAGAACCTGGAGGACTTCCCGGATGCGTCCCGGAAGATGCTCAACATGATGGAGTGGTGGATGTGCCTGGTGATGCCGAAGGAGGAGATCGAACAGATCGCCCGCTTCAAGGACCTCACCAGCGAACAGAAGAGCCTGCTGCTCGGAGCCCGCAAGGAACCCGGCAAGTACGTCGAGGGCGTGGTCCTGGCCGACCAGGTGGAAACGCTGTTCCGCAACGTCCCACCCCCGATCGCCCTGGCCCTGGCGATGACCGAAAAGCACGAGAAATCGGAGCGCCGAAAGATCATGGACGAGCTGGGGTGCTCGGAAGTCGAAGCCGCCGAAGAAGTCGCGCGCCGGATCGGAGGGGACGCGCCGTGATCAATCAACACACCCTTTGGGCCTCCGACTTCGCCTGGACCGAATGGCTGTTGGTCGCCGGGGGTCGCAAGGGCCTGTTCCTGATGCCCGGCCACGACGGCATCCCGGAGCACCTGGAGATCCACACCCTCCCGCTGCAGGGCGAGGGCCAACTGATCCACAAGGGCGGTTGGCTCACCGATGCCCAACGCGACGGCGTACTGATGGAGCTGACACTGCACGGGCATTCGCCCGTGACACTGGCCCGCGAGTTCGAGCAGGCCGAGACGCTCAAGGGTCCGCTTCGGGATCTGGCGATCCGTCTGGCTGAGGCAGAAGGCCGGGTGTGCGAGCGCATGCTGAACGAACCCCAACGGCGCTTCCGGGCGCAGCTGCAACTTCCCTCGAAATCCAGCGCAGGAGGCCGCTCATGCGACGAATGATGGCCGTTCTACTCCTGGTGGGGATCGGCCCCGCCAGTGCCGACCCGGGGCAGATCGAGGTCTTCGTGACCACCGGTACGACCGTATCCACCACGCCGGCCGACCGCCGGGGGATCCCCGTCGAGATCCATCATGTGGACGCCGTGGACCGGGCAACGGAGGCCCTGAGTCAGGGGCTTCCAGCCGATCCCGAGGCCGCGGCCGCGATCGCCCAGGAGCGCCTGGACGCCCGGGCGCATCGGGATCTCGAAGCCGCCTACGAACCGCTGCTGCGCGCCTATCGCCTGAACATTGAACAAGTACCGGCCATCGTCTTCGACGGCCAGGCCGTGGTGTATGGCACGACGGACCTCGCGCGCGGCCTGCGCGAGTATGAACGGTGGCGGCAATGATCCGGGGGTCCATGCGCCGCATCGGCGCCGGAATCGTGGCCGCGCTCTGCCTGTTGGTGGGCAGCCCCGCGAAGGCCGAGGATCCGGACACCATTAGTACCTCCGAGATCACTTCACAGACGAGCAGCGCCCTCTCGTCCTGCCTGAATTGGGAGATCATCGGGGTCTGTCTGTGGCTGCGCTGCACCATTACCGGGTGCAGCGTGGTCACCACCGAGCGGATCCGGCACTACGTCCCGGACGCCGTCATTTCGGCCTACCAGAACACCGGCGAAAACCCGTGGGCCGAGATCCGGGGAGCGCTGGGGTCCGCACAGGAATCTGCCGCCGAATCGATCCTGTCCTTCGACGCTTTCGTGGGCGGCGGGAACACGCTGGAGGGGCGTCATTCCCGTGATGCGCGCCAACTGCGCTTCAAGGAAGCCGATGTGGTCGGGCACCCCTTCATGGAGATCCTGGAGTACATCGACGTCCCGTACATCTGTCCGGGCGCGGCCACGGCCGAAGCCTTCCACCCCTACTACCAGTCCGCGACCAGCGTACTCGCCTGGCGCTACGCGGTGCCCGAAATGTTCTACATCGAGTCCCTCCGGGAGGGTGAACGGGAGATCGGAGAGTGGGACGACTACACCTGGGGCGCGGTGTATCCCCGCTCGGGTTACGTCTCCCAGCCGGAGGATGCCAAGGCCGCCGCGATCGTCGCGCAGCGGGCGGGCGACATCACCACCCGGGAAGACCAGTCGGGGCATGTCTATGAACAGCTCCCGGGCGACGACGTGGTGCATGAGGACGGTTACCGCGTGTGGCTCCCCCCCGAACTGATGGAGCGGGACGAAGAGACCGGCACCTTCCAGATGCACATGCCCACAAGCACCAACACCTGCGAAGTGTTTGGGGAAGACGACACCGAGGACAAGGATGGCTGGTCCAGCGACAAGACCAACCTCAAGGGGAACTACGTCTGGACGCTCTGGCGCCCGTACAACTGCTGCGAAATCGGGGGCCAGGTCTACCTCGGCTCTGTCACGTTCTAGGAGACGGATCATGCGGATGCGGAAAACACTGATCGCTGCTACAGCCTGCGCGGCGCTTTGGGGACCTACCGCCGGCCATGCCCTCGTGCCGTCCGAAGACGGGTTCTGGTACTACGAAGTGGGCGGTGCAGAGCCCATTTCCAATGCCCCGAACCCCAATGTCACCACCACCCGCCTGGCCTTCGGCGCGGAGGCCAGTGCGGGGTATAGCTGTGGCAGCTTCGATCCCCTGCTGAGCATCGAGAACACCCTGAACGAAGTGGCCCAGGGTGTGGAAGACATGGTCGATCAGATGGTCCAGGCCGCCACGAATGCGATCGCCTCCCTACCGGCCATGGTGCTCCAGCGGTCCAATCCGGGCCTGTACGACCTGTTCCAGAACAACCTGCTGCGCGCCGAAGAAGAGCTGTCGCTCGCCACGCAGAGCTGCGAGGAAATGGAGGCCGCGATCGCCGACGGTCGCAACCCCTACCAGGAGTGGGTCACGCTCTCGAAGGGCGATGACTGGCGTGCCGCGATGGGGACGGGCGGCGACATCGTGCAGGTCCAGGAGGACATCGATCGGGATGCCGGCAACAACGGAGCCGAGTGGATCGGAGGCCGCCGGGGCGGCCAGGGCCAGGAGCCGATTGACGTGATCAGCGACACCGTCAAGGCGGGCTACAACATCACCCTGGATCGGCCCCCGAACGCCGGCACACCGTATGCCGGCGGCGGTGAAACACCCCTCCTGGCACGGACCTGGAGCAGCCCGCAGGAGGCTCAGGAGTGGGCAACCCGGGTGCTCGGAGACAAGCACATCCGCACCTGCCAGGGGTGCGAAAGCGAGACCACCCCCGGCGTAGGCCTCCTGCCCATCCTCGAAGAAACCAACCAGCAGGTCCGCGAGGATCTGATGCAGCTCGTCTCGGGGGCGACCAATCCGACGCGGAGCAATCTGCGCGACGTCTCGGCACCCGGCGTGGCGGTATCGCGAGGCCTGATCGAGGCGCTGCGTGAACTCCCGGAATCCGACCGGATGGTGGCGGCGGGACGACTGGCACAGGAAGTCGCGACCGCGCGCACGATGGAACAGGCCCTCCTGACCCGCCGCATGCTACTGAGCGGCCGGAAGGCGCCAGAGATCGACGCGGCCGGGGTCGCCCGCGAAGACATCCGCGACGGCGTCGAGGAGATCACCTCCGAGATCGACACGCTGATGATGGAGATCGAGGCGCGTCAGGCCGTGGTGTCGAATACGGCCGGGTCGATCCTGCGTGAAGCACAACGCCGCGCCCGCGCCTCCAGCGGCACCCCATCCCCGCAACCGATCGAGACCGCCCCAATCCGTGGCGGCGTGGTGCAACAGCCATGATCTCGCGAATCCCGCGCCACCTCCTGATCGGGGTCGCCGCCGCCTTTGCGATCGTCGTCGTGGCGGGGCTCGCGTGGAACATGATCGAAGGGGCGGAGGCGGTGCGGGCCCGCCTCGATCGCACTGAGTGGCTGCTGGCCGGTTGGCGCTGGCTGCTGATCGCGGCGGTCGTGCTGGGTTGGCGGTATTGGGTGACCTGGCTCGGCGGGCACCTGCCGCCGGAGTCGCAACAACGTCTGGTGGACGCACGCTGGAGAGTCGCGGCCTGGCTCGTGATCCTGGAAATCCTGCTGGGGCAGAACCTGCTGGGCCGCGCCGTGGAGTTAGTGGTATGACCGTTGGGCATCCCCTCGAAGCATTCACCACCATTTTCGGGTGGATGCAGTTTCAGAACCTGTGGGACATCCTCGTGTTTTCGGGGATCGCGTTCATCCCCTTTCTGATCATCGTGATCCGAGCCTTCGTGGACAACTACACCGGACAGGAGGCCAAGGCCGGGAGCCGGAAGTCCGTCCACATGATGGAGGTCGAGATCGTCAAGGCGCTCTCGGTCGTCGTGCTGGCTGCACAGCCGATCTGGCCCCTCACGCTCAGTGAGCTGGAGTTTGAGAACACCTGCAATCAGACACCAGGCATTTCCGGCATCGAAGACACCACCTACTCGGACGCCTTCGATCTCACGAACGCGTCGGTGCCGGTCTGGTGGTACGGGACGATGGCGATCTCGAAGGGGATCACCGGCGCGGCGATCGCCGGTATCGGGTGCCCGGAAGAAATGGTGCGCACCCGCCTGACAATCGATGAACAGCGGATCTCGGATCCCGAAGTAGCGCAGAACGTCCAGCGGTTCACGAATGAGTGCTTTATCCGGTCCCGCTCTCGATTCCAGCGAGAGCGGCCGGACGTCGATTCACTGCTGGCTACGCACGGCACCGATGATCCCGAGTTCATCGGTTCTCGGGTATACCTGCAAACCGAAGGATTCTATGACCGCTATAGGGCCGAGAGCCCCGTACACGGCTTCGACTACAACCCGGCCCGAGACGATCCAGATTACAACGAGGGCGCGGAGCCGCCTTACGGCCGCCCGTCCTGCGAGGACTGGTGGAGCGGGAATGGAGGACCCGGGTTGCGGCAGCAGATCCTGGATGAAATGGAAACCAGCACCTTTGAGGGGATCCGGGACCGGGTATCCGGATTCTTCGGGACCTCGGACGAGGAGATCGAAGACCGAATGATCCGCCGGATGGTCGATCAAGCGGCAGTCAACGCCCCAATCGCCTCCAGTGAACTTACCAATACCGACACGGGGGCCGGATGGTTCTCCCAGATCGCAGTAGGATTCGGGCTCGGGCAGCAGGAAATGTTCTCGCACGGGCCTCTGATGCTCACCATCCGCGAGGCCGCGCCCATCGTGCAGAGCTTCCTGCTCATGGGGATCTACATGCTGCTCCCCATTCTGCTCGTGTTGTCGCTGTACTCCTGGGGTCCGGTTTTCATCGCGACGGCCTCGATCCTCACGATCACGTTCTGGACCTACCTCTGGACCATCAGCCGCTGGCTGGAGGACAACATGATGGCAGCGTTGTATCCATCCACGGGCAGCTACATGGCGTCGAGTTTCGGGTCTCTGCTGTCTTCTGATGGGGGGACAAAAGCAAGCATCATCCACATGGCAATCGGGTTCCTACACATCGGTCTCCCGCTGCTGTTCAGCATGCTCGTGGGATGGGCGGGGTATAAGCTGGGCGAAACTGCTAATTCCGCGGGCAAAATGGGCGGGGGCTTGGAGAATACGGCCAGCAACGCAGGGGCTTCTGCCGGCAGAGCAGCGACTAGGGCCCGACGTCGCTAGTAGCGACGTCGGCTGGAAGGCAAGCGAAAGTCAGAGCAGGGTCTAACGATCATTCTTTCCATAGAGGCTCGGTTCCAATCGAACCTCTAGAGATTCATTGGTGTGGCCGTAGTAAGGATGCGAAGCATTGGTGTGGTCGTAGTAAGGATCCGAAGGATCCACCTCGCCACCCTCAAAGCCAGGGGTTTCGGCTGGGACCATCATGTCGCCCAGGATGTCTGCCACTGTGGCGTCCTGACTTGAATCACCAGCAGCTTCCTGGCCGTCCAGCGCTGGCCGGGCAACAGCGTGTCCAACGCCCACGCCCAAGCCGACGAGCGCCGAGCCATAGCGGCGCACGCCCACCGTCCAGCCATGCCGACGGACGGCGGTCAGCAGCCCCGCGGCCAGGAACAAGGCCAAGGGGGCAAGAATGAGTGTTGTAAGTACCAACATTCTTTATCCAGTCGTTTTCGTCCTTAACTACACCAGTAGCGCACGCCAGCGCGAGATTCAAGGCCCGGGGGACCAATCCACGACGCGCGGCACAAGCGGTAAAAGCTCAAGCTCCTTCAGTAGCCCGCCTCTTTCTGGTGCCGGAAGGCGAGGACATACACGGCATCGTCGGCCGGTTCGTGTCGGTAGAGAGCCACAAATCCGGAGTCGCCGAAGGCAATCACCAGCTCGCGCAGCTCGGGGACTTCAGGATCCGGTCGCCCCATATCGGGGGCCGTTTCCAGCAGCAGGAATTGCCGCTCGATCGCCTGACCCGCGCGCCGGGCGGCATCCGGGGCTTTCGTGGCGAGAGAGCGCCTGCACCGCTCCAAACCTTCTACGGCGCCCGCAGTGACGATTACTCGTGGCACTCGGGCGCGGCCCCTTCATCGTCAGTGCCCCATGTGCTCAACCAGTCGCGGGCTTCCTGCCCGGTCAGGTGCTGGCCGGTTTCCCGATAGGCCGACCAGGACGCCAGGGCTTCCTGCCGGAAACTCTCGCGGGCTTCCTCGCGGTCAACGTACTGGCGGATGGCTTCGAGCATGATCCAGTGGGGCGACCGTCGGCGTTGGGTAGCCAGATCCTGGAGGCGACCTTTCAATGCGTCATCGATTTTCAGGGACGTTGCCATGGCGGCCCTCGTATTACGTGGTATTACCTTTTACTAAGGTAGCTCAGTATTCGGCCCCGAGTCCACCCCGCCGACCACTGAACCACTCGTCGCAAAAACGATCGTTTTCGAGAGAATTGAGGCGGAGATCGCGACGGCGCCCGATCACCCCCGCCTAGGTGTCTCAAAACTGTGTCTTGAAACCCTGTGTCGCAAAACCTAGCATAGAGATGAGTTTTGAGAGACTACGCCTATGAAAGTCGGGTACGCGCGCGTTTCAACCCGTGACCAAGACCCATCGCTCCAGACCGATGCCCTGCGGCAGGCCGGGTGCGACCGGATCTACGAAGACCGCGCATCCGGAGCCCAGCGTGATCGCCCGCAGCTTCGGGAGGCCCTGGACTACATGCGGCAGGGCGACGTCCTGGTGGTCTGGAGACTGGACAGGCTTGCCCGATCCATGCGGCAGCTCATTACCACCGTTGGGGATCTGGAGGAGCGCGGGATTGAGTTCCAGTCCCTCACCGAGTCCATCGACACGACGACGCCAGGCGGGAAGCTGGTCTTTCACGTATTTGGCGCAGTGGCCGAGTTCGAGCGCTCCATCATGCAGGAGCGGACCCGTGCGGGCCTGGACGCCGCGCGCCAGCGTGGCCGCACCGGCGGACGGCCCCCAGCGCTTACAGACGAACAGTTGGCCTTTGCGTGGACCGTCCTCTCCCATTCCGATGCCCCCGTGCGGGAACTCGCAAAGCAGCTGAGTGTTTCGCCCGCCACGCTCTATCGCCACTTCCCCGGCGGTCGAGCCGCGCTCCGTGACAATAGCGATGAATGAGGTCCGCCTGCGCAAGGTCGCTCCTGACCGCAACCAATTCCGGTTCTACCGGATGTTCATTCAGCGAGGCCTTTTCGGTGGGTATGCCGTCTGCCGCGAATGGGGCCGCATCGGACGCCCAGGAACCACTCGCGAAGACTGGTGCAGCACCATTGAGGAGGCAAAGGCGACCCTGGGGCAAAGGGCCGCAGCCAAAGTCCGGCGCGGCTACATCGGCTGGACGGGCAAAGAAGTGACCACAAAGGGAAGGGCCCGGGAAGGGAATGGACTGGGGAATGGCAAGGGGCTTATCCGAAAGGGCGAAGAAAGGGCTGCGAACTGACGCCTGATCACCGATTCCCGTGCGCCAACCGTCCGCATCTCAGCCTCTCTGACCTTGCCAGCGCTTCGTGCGCTCCGTAGTCTGGCTTAATGTGCTGACAGATAAGATCCAGTCGCCATTTGCGCACGCCACGCACGTCCCATCGGCCCATCGGCCCATCGGCCCCACACAGGTAAGGGCGTTTCACTATGCGTAAGGGTGTATTCCAAACTGCCCGGGACATCATGGACGCCGTTGACCGCGGAGAATCGGTTTACTGGAACAGTCTCCGGTACCCGGTCCACAAAGACCGATTAGGGCAGTATTACATCGGGGAAGGGCCCGGCATGATAGGCCTGACATGGGCGGACGGCGCAAACCTCAACGGCAACCTCGAAGAGTTCTTTGTCCTGGACGAAGGCGAACGAACCTGCTGGATAAACGACACAAGGCACTGAAGCGAAGGAGATTGTTAGAGGTGGATGTTGTGCGTCTGGCGGTAGTCGTCCGGCGCTGCCAAGAACCACGGATTCGGAACGGAGCGGAAAACTTCGCATCCAGCCCTACTCCCTACCGCGGACCAGCCACCGAAAGCTCCGATAGGGAGTGAGCCAATAGATTCTCGGAGTCCGTTGCCGCTATCTTCGTCATTACCGGTGGGCGCGGGCCCACAAGTTAGGAGGACACCCCGTGAGAACTCTCGAAATGTGCGCCGGCGCAGGAGGCCAAGCACTGGGCCTGCATTTGGCGGGCGCTCAGCACACAGCCCTGATCGAGCTCGATCCTTACGCATGCGAGACGCTTCGGCAAAATAACGCCAGGCTGGGACTCGGCTGGGGGCCAGTGCTAGAGGAGGATCTTAGACACTTTGCCCGGAACAAGGCCCGCGCCTACCGCGGGCGGGTGGATCTTGTCGCCGCCGGCGTCCCATGCCCTCCCTTCTCGAAAGCTGGTCGCCAGCTGGGAAATGACGACGACCGTGACCTTTTTCCTGCGGCTCTGGAGATAGTGAATCAGGTCAGTCCTGAAGCAGTCCTGCTTGAAAACGTCCCTGGTCTGCTCGAATCCAAGTTTGACGCCTATCGCGAATCAATCCTCGAGCGACTCAAAGACATGGGCTTCCATGGAAGCTGGCAGTTACTGCAAGCATCCGACTTTGGCGTACCCCAGTTGCGCCCACGCGCAGTGCTTGTCGCGGTCAATGACCGACTGAAGGAGTACTTCCAATGGCCAGAACCGCGTCTGGAGCCCGCCCCGACTGTAGGCGAGTCACTCTACGACCTGATGGCTTCCAAAGGGTGGACGCAAGCACGCGAATGGGCGGCGCGCGCCAATAACATAGCACCTACGCTGGTGGGCGGGTCCCACAAGCATGGCGGACCCGACCTAGGCCCGACCAGAGCAAAGCGCCAATGGCAGAAGCTCGGTGTTTATGCTCATCGCCTAGGCGCAGAACATGAAATTCCGGACAGCGCCTTCCAAGGGGTGATGCGCCGCGATGGCACGATCAAGGCGGGCTTCGAGAATATGCCATTACTCACGATTCGCATGGCTGCTAGGATCCAGGGTTTCCCCGATTATTGGCGCTTCTCCGGCTCCAAGACCCATGCCTACCGGCAGATTGGAAATGCGTTCCCTCCACCTGTTTCCGAAGCCGTGGGTCGCCAGATTTCTTTAGCCCTAGAGGCAGCAAACGTTGCTGACACTACACCGCCTCCCGAAGAGCCGCATCCAACGCGGATCGCATGTGCATGAGCAACGCGACCCAGGCACAAAAGGCGCTGATCGCCAGAGAGCGCACAAAGTTTCATCGAGAACTTTTCGCGCGCAATATATTAACCAGATCTAAAAGCACAAAATCCAATACTGGCTACATTGCGAGCAATGGAGACTCAGGCCAAAAGTTCAGCGCCACACTCTCGGATCTTCTGGCTCAAGAGCTTTCAAGAAATCTCGGGATCATAGCGCCTATTAGGGACAAAAAGCGTGAGGGCCAATCACTGGGAAATGATTTCGAGGCGCTCTGCCGAGAGTTTATCGGGAACTGCTTTCTCAACATGGAGCACCTTCGGCCCGGGCAATGGGTCATTGAGCATGTCTCAGGGCGATCTGAAGAAAAGGTGACGCGATACGCGCAGTATGCTCACCTTGCAGAACTCAAGAGGCTTGCAGAAGAGCACTCCGGCCTTGCCAGCTTCCTAGGTCATGGCTACACGATTGCACCAGACGTGGTTATCGCAAGAAAGCCTGAGCCTGACTCCGAGATCAACAAAAAAGGGGCATTGGTGGATGACAGTGTCGCCACTAGATCGACGCTTAGGCAAGCCAACTACGGGAAGGACGACCAAGGAGACCAGATTTTACACGCGAGCATATCGTGTAAATTTACGATGCGTTCAGACCGGGCACAGAACACGCGCACGGAAGCACTAAACCTTCTGAGAAATCGAAAGGGGCGTTCGCCTCACATCGTATCCGTGACCGCAGAACCCACCCCGAGTCGAATCTCGTCACTCGCAATGGGAACAGGTGATGTGGATTGTGTTTATCATTTTGCCCTGTTCGAGTTGCGAGATCTGCTGGAAAGAGACGGGGGCTGGGATGACGCACTTGACCAGCTTGAAATTATGATAGAAGGAAAACGACTGCGCGACATAAGCGATCTCCCACTAGACTTGGCAGTGTGAGCGTTATACGTGGTGGTTGGCCTTTATCGGCAAGCCCATCGGCTTGACCCTCGGGGCCGTAAACATCCACGACGTGGCGTTGGTTAACAGACAGACCGCACCCCGCACCCCTACGAAATAGAGAGTGTCCCGTCCTCTCAATGCTATCTCCTTTGGCTTGTTGATGGCGTCAGGGTATCCGACCCTTGCCTGAAAAACAGGCGCCATGCTGACAGGGATTTCCCCGATACCAACGCCGCGAAGCCAGCATCATCACGCAGTCCCCATTTCTGGCTGAACCATGCTGCGCCTCTTTCGTCGATCAACCCCTCCAATCGGCCCGGAGCTCAAGCCACCGATTGACGGGCTACTCCCCGTCCTGACACCCGACGATCTGCTGCAGCCGCCCCATCGCCAAGCGCTCCTGCGCCAGATCACCGGCCTGCTCGCGCTCCCGTCGGAGTGCGCCGAACGGTATGTCGCCGCAGCCCTGCGCCAGTACGCGGCATTCGTCCAGGAAGTGCCAGCGTCGGAGGTTCACCACCATTCCGGTCGTGGGGGCATGCTGGACCATGGCCTTGAGGTGGTACTCAAGGCGCTGCAGATCCGCCGCGGATACGTCCTGCCACCCGGGGCGGAGCCCGAGCGACTGTCACACGAGGCGGATGCGTGGTCCTACGGCGTCTTCTCGGCAGCTCTGCTGCACGACGTGGGTAAACCCGTAGTTGACCAGGAGATCGTGCTGTACGACGGCTCAGGGCACCGCCTGGGGCGATGGGAGCCCTGGCACGGGCCAATGACCGAGCGCCCGGATGCGCACTGGTATTCCGTGCGGTACCGACGCGGTCGCGTTCACAAGCTCCACGAATCGGTCTCCAGTCTCGTCGCGCATTGGGTCCTGCCGCCGGAAGGCATGTCCTGGATCGCTCAACACCAGGAATTGCTGCAGGCGTGGATCCATGCAATCCACGGGCAGATGGAGGATGCGGGGGCGCTGGGACAGATCATCCTGCAGGCTGATCGGGAGTCCGTGGCGCGGAACCTGGGTGGCGAATCACCGGACCGACTTCCGACGCCCACGAAGCCGCTTCACGAGAAGTTGATGACATCGCTTCGACACCTATTGAGCAGCGAAGATCTGCCGCTGAATCGCAACGGGGCGGCAGGCTGGCGCACGGAGTCGGATCTGTGGCTCGTGTCGAAGCGTGCGGCCGACGCGCTGCGGGCACAGCTCCGCGAGGAGGGGCATTCCGGTATTCCTTCAAACAACGACCGGATCTTCGACACGCTGCAGGAGCACGGACTGTTGGTCGCCAATGGGGATCGGGCCATCTGGAGGGCTCGGGTTGCCGGTGACGGCTGGTCGCACGAGCTGACACTGATCCGCCTGCCGGTGGCCCGTCTCTGGTCCGACCCCGAGACGATGCCGACGGAGTTCGAGGGTTCCGTGACTCCGCTGGGCGAGGCATCGACCAAGGAGACAACGGAGTCTGGCGACGGAGCGGCAAGCCGCCCTGCACCGGAAGAAGTGGCCACCCCCGCAGCAGATCCGCCCACGGCGAGGAGCGTCGCGATCCAGACAGGTCAGTCTGACGGGGTGGCGCAAGACCACTCGCCCCCCGGCCCGCCCGTATCCGCCGGCGTGGACGATCTGCCACTCCCGCCGGGTCTCGACGATGCCCTGGATAAAACCACTGACGAACCGACGGCCAAGCCACCACCGCAGCCGATGCCGTCCTGCGATACGGGTGCGGACACTCCCTTGCCTGAAGATCCGGGCGACGCCTGTCTCGAATGGATCCGACGAGGTGTCGCGGACGGGTCGCTCCTGGTGAACACGCGAGAGGCCCGGATCCACGTCGTCCCCGAGGGCGTGCTACTCGTTAGCCCCGGGATCTTCCGCGACTTTGCGAGTGCGACGGGCCACGCGTGGAACGCGGCCCAGAAGCGTTTTCAGCGGTTGCAGCTACACGAGAAGTCCCCCGAGGGCACCAACATCCACCGCTATGTGGTGAGGGGCGAACGCCAGACGAGCCGGATCAACGGTCTCCTGATCCGCGACGTCTCCGTGGTCTTCGGTCCGGACTGGACCCCGTCACCCAACGACCACCTGACACCCGCCACCGAAGCGTAAGCCAGCCGTCTTGCCCGGATAGTTACGGGCATGTGACACGGGAGGAATACCGGGATATTCTACACGGCTTATAGGGGAATAATAACGACCGAATATTCGGAAGCACTACAGAGGGATCTGGCAACCAGGCAAGGAAGCAAGGAGGAGGATAAGGAATGTTGGTTTTGACCCTGAAGGACGGGGAAGCGCTGTACGTGGGGGATAGCGCCCTCGTGGTTGCGGTGCAGACCCAGGAAGCACCCCTTCGACTGTCGGCGTGCGCGCCCGGTCTCAATGTCGAGTGGGACACCGCAGGCAGCCGGATCACCCTTCATCACCCGGACGGTCCTGTCCGTATGGAGTACGTCGATCATCGCAAGGCGCGCCTCGGCATCGAGGCCCCCGAGAGCGTGGATATCGTGCGCGAGGCATTGCGGGAACGACGTCAATCCTCCCAGGAAATTTCGGCTCCATCGCAAACGGAGTAGGCGGTTTCACTGCTGAATCCGTAAGGTCGCGCGCCTGGCAGGGAGACCGTGTGCTAACTTCAGTGATGCCAGGGGCGTGACTTGAACCCGTTACAGGGGAGGGCATGCCCGCGATGGAAACCCACCGCACCCTCGACGACCTGGTGCAGATCTATCTGCGCGAGCGGATTTTGCGGCCCGATACCGCCATCCGATACCAACAGGTTGTTCGACAGTTTCAAAACGACATGGGCGTCAGGACGCTGGACGAGATTCAGCGCGACACGCTGCTGGAGTGGCGCAGCCAGGTCCTGCAGCGCGCCCGCGCGACTACCTGGAACTACTACCGTCGCCATTTCCGCGCGATGTGGCGCTTCGCCATGGAAGCGGAATGGATCAGCCATGACCCCCTGGAACGGGTCGATGCGGCTCCTGAAGATCGCCGGATCAAGACCGTTTCGCGCGACCTTCTGGATCAGGCGATCGCGGCGCTCGATGATTCCGAGAATCGATGCCTTGAGCCCCGCTGGTTCTGGCTCGTAGTCCTGCTCACCTTCTACTACACCGGTATGCGACGGCGGCAACTGGTGGCACTGACGTGGGGCGACGTGTGCTGGAACCAGAACGTACTGCGGCTATCGGTGGCGGGATCGAAGACCCACCGCGAATGGGATATTCCGATCCCCGCGCCCTTGGTGGAGCCGTTGCGGGAACTCTATGATCGGACCATTGCGCTCCGCGGGCCTCGAGGCCTTGAGCACTCGCAAGTGTTCGACCTGGGCCTGCATCGGGGCGAAGCGCGCTACCAGGGGAAGGGCATTCGCGTTGAGCAGGTCAGCGGCTTCTTCCGGAAGCTGAGCGAGGTCTTGGGACAGCCCATTTCGCCGCACCGTCTGCGGCATACGCTGGGGACCGAGGTGGGGCGTCAGGAAAACCCACCGCTTCGCGCGCTGCAGCACCTGCTGGGACACACCAACCTATCGACTACGATGCAATACGTCGAACCCGATATGGGGCAGCTGCGCCAGCTGGTTGACCACCTCCCCCAGCCGGGCCGATCCTAGCCAGCGTGCCGGATCACCGCAGACACGCAAACCCTTGCTTGACTGTGGATTCCGATATGGGATAGTAAAGGATCGGGTGGCTGTAGATGCCGCCCGTAGCCAGTCAGTACGTGCCACCTGGCAGTACGCCTCGACATTCGAGCGGGGGACGCGAAAAAGAAGGGCGGTGCTACCAACACCGCCCTTCCGATGGTCCGAATAGGGCGGACCTGTCCCTGGCTCTGGTCTGTAATCGTCCCCTTGATCCGACGATGACAGCAAGTTTGGTGCCGGCGAGAGGAGTCGAACCTCCGACCTATCGATTACGAATCGATTGCTCTACCAACTGAGCTACACCGGCGAAGCGCGACATGATAGCGGGGGCCGGGATCGACCACAATCCGGCGGGGCCGGACGACCGGATTCAGGAGCGCCGGCTGCCCACACGAATGACGACATCCACACCCTGCAGTTCCTTGCCTTCCGGCAGCGGGGGCAGGTCGGAGATGTCGATCCGCGCCGGGTCCACGTCTTCCAGTTCCCCGGTATCGGTATGGAACAGGTGGTGGTGCGGATTCAGGTTGGAGTCGTAGAACAGCTTCGCGGGGTCGATCAGGACCTCGCGTACCAGGCCCTTCTCGGCGAACAGGTTCAGGGTGTTGTAGACCGTGGCCTTGGAGACCCGCGAGGAATGCCGCACCAACTGCGCGAGGATCTGCTCGGCGCTGAGGTGCTGATGGCGGGCGAACATCACGCGGGCAATCTCGACGCGCTGCTCGGTCGGGGAAATCGCGTGTTCGCGCAGGAGCTCGCGCGCCGCGTCGACCGACAGCAGATCCGGATTGTGGGAGTCGATGTTCATGATTCCGACGATATAACAGGGGTCTGGAGCAAGTCCATATCCCGCCCCGGAGACAGGTCAGGGCGATCGATACGGCCGGGAAGCCTGATAGAATAAGAAAAGATGGAGCGGGTGATGGGAATCGAACCCACATTAAGAGCTTGGGAAGCTCCCGTTCTACCATTGAACTACACCCGCTCGAGCCGGCGATTGTAGGCCTTGTCGGCCTCCGGCTCAACGGCCCTGAACGCCGGACGAAGAACCATGCAGATCCAGCTGAACGGCGAACCCTTCGAGCTCCCCGACGATCGCGAGGCCACGCTGGCCACGCTGATCGAGGCACGCGGCCTCGGTGGCCGGCGCCTGGCAGTGGAGGTCAACGAGGAGCTGGTGCCGCGCAGCGAACACGCCGCGCACCCGCTGTATCCCGGCGATCGCGTGGAGATCGTGCAGGCGATTGGGGGCGGATGAGTCCGAGCCCCCGTCCGTAACTACTTTCAACGAAGGAATTACCATGACCGAACCGGCCGCCGCGTCTGCCGACGATCTCTTCCGCGTGGGCTCGCGCGAGTTCACCTCCCGCCTGCTGGTGGGCACCGGCAAGTATCGCGACCTGGACCAGACCCGCGATGCCATCGAGGCCAGCGGCGCGGAGATCGTGACCGTCGCCATCCGCCGCACCAACATCGGCCAGAATCCGGACGAACCCAACCTGCTGGACGTGATCTCGCCGGAGCGCTACACGCTGCTGCCGAACACGGCCGGCTGCTTTACCGCCGAGGACGCGGTCCGCACCTGCCGCCTGGCACGCGAGCTGCTGGACGGGCACAACCTGGTGAAACTGGAGGTGCTGGGCGACGAGAAGACCCTGTACCCGGACGTCTTCGAGACCGTAAAGGCCGCCGAGACCCTGGTCGCCGAGGGCTTCGACGTAATGGTCTACACCACCGACGACCCGCTGCTGGCGAAGCGCCTGGAAGAGATCGGCTGCCTGGCGATCATGCCGCTGGCCGCGCCGATCGGCTCCGGACTGGGCATCCAGAACCGCTACAACATCCGCGAGATCGTCGAAAACGCCACGGTCCCCGTGCTGGTGGATGCCGGCGTCGGTACCGCATCGGATGCCGCCATCGCGATGGAGCTGGGCTGTGACGGCGTCCTGATGAACACCGCCATCGCCGCCGCCGACAACCCGGTGATGATGGCCTCGGCCATGCGCCACGCGATCATCGGCGGGCGCCAGGCCTTCCTTGCCGGGCGCATGGCGCCACGCCGCTACGCCTCGGCCTCCTCGCCGCAGACCGGCCTGTTCTTCAGCTGAACATGGACGAAACGATCGATTCCGCTTCCGACGGCAGACCGTTCTACCGGCGCATACGCAGTTTCGTGCGCCGCGAGGGCCGGCTGACGCCGGGCCAGCAGCGCGCGCTGGACGAACTGCTGCCGCGCTTCGGCCTGCAGCTCCCGGAGCCTGCCGCGCCGCTGGATCTGGCAGAGGTGTTCGGGCGCACGGCACCGGTCACGCTGGAGATCGGCTTCGGCGACGGCGAGAGCCTGGCCGAGCAGGCGGAACAGCAGCCGGAACGTGACTTCATCGGCACCGAGGTGCACCGGCCCGGGGTCGGGCATCTGCTGCGCGAGGTGGAACAGCGCGGGCTGACCAATGTGCGCGTCAGCGACGCCGATGCGGTGGAACTGCTGGAGCACTATCTGGCGCCGGGCAGCCTGGACTGCGTACAGGTGTTCTTCCCCGACCCCTGGCACAAGAAGCGCCACCACAAGCGGCGCCTGATCCAGCCGGCCTTCGTGCGCCATCTGGCGACGCGTATCCGGCCGGGCGGGCGGCTGCACCTGGCCACCGACTGGGCCGAGTACGCCGAGCACATGATCGCGGTGATGCAGGAATGCGCGCCGTGGTTCGCGCCAGACGGCCCGGTTCCGGCCCCGGGCCGGCCACCGGAACGCCCGGTGACGAAGTTCGAGCGCCGCGGGGTCGGCCGCGGCCATCAGGTCGCCGATCTGCTCTACCGGCGGACGAACGAACCCGCCTGAGGCCTCAGGGAAACGCTGATTTCAGGGTTTCCCTGAGGCGTTCTTGACCACCAGCACCGGGCACTCGGCCCCGCCGATCACGCGCTCGGAGACACTACCCATCAGCAGGCGCTTGAGGCCGGTGCGGCCATGGCTGCCGAGCACGATCAGGTCGCGCTGGTCGCGCCGGGCGATCTCCACCAGCGCGAGCTCCGGCCGGCCTTCCTCGGTGGTGGCATCCGCCTTCCGGCCCTGCTCGCGCGCCTCGCCCTGCAGGCGCTGAACCGCCTCCACGCCCTCCTGGCGGCGCTCGTCGCTCTGGCCCGGCACCGCCACCGTGGCGATCGTCAGGGGCAGGTCGCAGTAACCCGCCAGTTCGATCGCAGCCCGTACCGCCTGGTCGCCCAGTTCGGAGCCGTCGGTCCCGACCAGCAGCCCGCGGTGCGGGGCCTCGGCACCGCGCGGAACGACCATTACGTTGCAGGGCGCCAGACCGATCACCTTGCGCGTGGCGTCGCCCACCATCAGGCGTGACAGATCGCCCCGGTCACGCCGGCCGATCACGATCAGGCCGGCCTTGTACTCCTCGGCAATGGCGACGATCTCCTGATGCCGGTCGACCCCGTGGCGCAGGATCATTGAGGCGTCGATGCCCGCCTCGCGGGCGCGCTTCTCCAGCGCATCCAGATCGGCCTGGCCGGCCACGCTCGCCTCGTGGCTGCGCGGCGGCGACAGGGCGTCGTGCTGGGTGTCCGTGGGAATGATGCGGGCGACCACCAGGCGCGCGCCGCAGCGCTGCGCCAGGTCCAGCGCCACATTCTCGGCGGCAGCGCTGAATTCGGAACCATCCGTCGCCAGGACAATGGTCTCGAAACGGCACAGCGGGGCATCGGATTCGGGCATACGGGGTCTCCACCTGGACTTTTTGCTCAGCATAACCGACATGCCGGCAAACGCCAGCACGGCGGGTGCCATGGCGCAGCCACCCACGGCGCGTTTTTTGCGTCCGTGCCCGCGGGATGAAATAATCCCGCGCTTTCAAGGGAAAGGCGGAACCCGTTTCCTCCGACCCGCCTCGGCGCCCGCGCCCGGCGCGCGTCCCCTTCGGCTTCCGGCCACGTGCCGTCCGGCGCGGGTCTTCAGGACACGACTGGAACATGGAAAACCTTACGCTGACCACCGAGATGATCGTGGTGCTCGCGCTGCTCGCGTTCACGATCTTCCTGTTTGTATCCGAAATCATCCGGGTGGACCTCGCGGCCATCTCGGTGATGGTGCTGCTGGGCCTGCTGACGCTGGTGCCGGGCCTCGGGATGCTGGTCGGCCAGGAGGAACTGTTCAGCGGCTTTGCCTCCAACGCGGTGATCTCGATCATCGCGGTGATGATCATCGGCGCCGGCCTGGACAAGACCGGCGTCATGCACAAGGTCGCGGCGTTCATCATGCGGGTGGGCGGCACCACGGAGAAGAGCATCATCCCGACGGTCTCCGGCACGGTCGGCGTGATCTCCAGCTTCATGCAGAACATCGGCGCCGCCGCGCTGTTCATGCCGGTGATGAGCCGCATCTCCAACCGCCTGAACATCCCGCTGTCGCGCCTCCTGATGCCGATGGGCTTCGCGGCGATCGTGGGCGGCACCATCACCCTGGTCGGATCCAGCCCGCTGATCCTGCTGAACGACCTGCTGCCCTCCGACATGGAGCCGTTCCAGCTGTTCGACGTGACCCCGATCGGCCTGGCCCTGCTGGCCACGGCGATCGTCTATTTCGTGCTGCTGGGGCGTTTCGTCCTGCCCTCGGTCAAGACCAAGTCGGCGCAGCGCGAGAACGCGCAGGACTACTTCCAGCGCGTGTACGGCCTGTCCTACGAGATCCACGAGCTGTTCGTCCCGGAAAACGACCCAATGGTCGGGCGCACGGTGGCCGAGATCGAACGCGAGACCGGCATCGCGATCGTCGGGACCTACGTCCGCGACGAGCTGCGCATGGCGCCGTGGACCGGCTACGAGATCCAGGCCAACTCGCATCTGGCGGTGCTGGCCAGCCCCGCGCGGATGGAAAAGCTGTGCGAGGGCACGCGCAAGCGCCCCTCGACGAATCTGGACGTGTTCGCCAACGCCCTGGACAGCGGACGTTCCGGGGTCGCCGAGGTGGCGATCGCGCCGGGCTCGAACCTGGCGGGCAAGACCGTGACCGAGCTGGCCATGCGCCAGACCTACGGGCTGTCGGTGATGCGCATCCAGCGCGGCAACGAGACCTATGGCGAGGGCCTGCGCGACATCCCGCTGGAACCGGGGGACATCCTGGTGGTGCACTGCACCTGGGAATCCCTGGCGCGCCTGGAACAGGATCGCGACTTCGTGGTGATCACCTCGGACTACCCGCACGAGGAACTGCGCCCGTCCAAGGTGCCGCATGCCCTGTTCTTCCTGGCGTTGACCGTGGGCCTGATCGTGTTCACCGACCTGATGCTGTCGGTGGCCCTGCTGACCGGCGCGCTGGGCATGATCCTGACCGGCGTGATCAGCCTCGACAGTGCCTATCGCGCGGTAAGCTGGAAGACGGTGTTCCTGCTCGCCTCGCTGATCCCGCTGGGGATGGCGGTGGAGAACACCGGTACCGCGGCATGGATCGCGCAGAACACGCTCGAGATGCTGGGGACCGTGCCGCCCTGGGTGCTGCAGGCGACGATCTTCGCGCTGGCCACATTCTTCACTCTGGTCATGTCCAACGTCGGCGCGACCGTGCTGCTGGTGCCGCTGGCGATCAACTTCGCGATCGCCGCGCAGGCCGCGGGCATGGACGCCGATCCGCGCGTGTTCGCGCTGACCGTCGCGATCGCGACCTCGAATTCCTTCCTGATCCCGACCCACCAGGTGAACGCCCTGATCATGGGCCCCGGCGGCTACCGGGTGAAGGACTATATGAAGGCCGGCGGCATCATGACCATCCTGTTCGCCGTGGTCGCCATGTTCATGCTCAATCTGATTTTCTAGGCTTTCTTTCAACGACCTTTGTGCAACCCGTTTGCAAGGAGAAATCCCATGTCCCAGAAGCATCCCGTGATTGCGGTGACCGGTTCCTCGGGTGCCGGCACCTCCACCGTCAAGCGCTCCTTCGAGTCGATCTTCCGTCGCGAGCAGATCAACCCGGTCGTGATCGAGGGCGACAGCTTCCATCGCTATGACCGCAAGGCGATGAAGGAGGCCATGCAGAAGGCCGGCGACGAAGGCAACCATCACTTCTCGCATTTCGGGCCCGAAGCCAACCTGTTCGAGCGCATCGAGGGCCTGTTCAAGACCTACGGCGAGACCGGCCAGGGCGAGAAGCGCTACTACCTGCATTCCGACGAGGAAGCCGCGCAGCACAACGAGCGCCTCGGCACCAACCTCGGCCCGGGCGAGTTCACCCCCTGGGAAGAGATCCAGCCGGGCTCCGACCTGATGTTCTACGAAGGCCTGCACGGACTGGTGGCCGACGGTGAAGTGAACGCCGCGCAGCATGTGGACCTGGGCATCGGCGTGGTGCCGATCGTGAACCTCGAGTGGATCCAGAAGATCTTCCGCGACAACGCCGAGCGCGGGTATTCCGCCGAGGCAATCGTGGACACGATCCTGCGGCGCATGCCGGACTACGTGAACTACATTACCCCGCAGTTCTCGCGCACCGACATCAACTTCCAGCGCGTGCCCACCGTGGACACCTCCAACCCGTTCATCGCCCGCGACATCCCCACCCCGGACGAGAGCATGGTGGTAATCCGCTTCGAGGATCCGAAGAAGCTCGGCGTGGACTTCCCCTACCTGCTGAACATGCTCCCGAACTCGTTCATGTCGCGCCCGAACACCATCGTGGTGCCCGGTGGCAAGATGAGCTTCGCGATGGAGGTCATCCTCGCGCCGATCATCCACGACATGCTGTCGCGTCGCGGCTGATTTGCCGGGAGACGCCCGCCCGGCGTCTCCCCGGCTCCCGGGAAGTTCCCCAGCCCCGCTCCGGCGGGGCTTTTTTCGTTTCGGGCCCGCCATTCCGCTAGGATTCGGGCTTTAACGGACAGGACGGAGTAGGCGTGTTCGGACTCTTCGGGCCGCGGCCGGCCCAGCAGATGGAGCGCTTTCGCGGCCGCTACACCGGTCGCTCGCTGATCGTTCACCAGGGCTTCACCGGCGACTGGCTGGAGGAGCTCCTGAAGCAGCCGGGCGGCGGCGGGCACTTCCGCATCGACAGCCGCCCGCTGCCACGGCGGCGGCCGAGCCCCGTGGAGTGGCTGGTACAGACCCATATCCTGCCGCTGGAGCTGCCGCAGCCCCTGTTTCTCGACGTGCGCGAGGACGCCATCCTCGTGCGCCACCTGCAGCGCGGGGAACACGCGGTGCATCCCTCGGAGATCGCCTGGTTCCTGGAAGAACTGGACACCCGCCACCACGCCCGTCTGGTCTTCACCGAAGACGGCGGCCTGAACGCGCGCCCCGGCCTGCCGGTCGACGACAACGAGGCCCTCAGCATGCTGGAGCAACTCGGTTTATGACCAATGCCTTTCGCAGTGCCACCGCCCGCGGCGAGGAACCCCGGGCCCTGGCCGACGCCCTGATCGCCGAGCTGGGCGAACAGCCGCCGCGCGCCGGGGATCAGGTGCGGGTCGGTTTCATCTACCTCTCGGATGCGCTCAGCCGCCACGCCCGCACCCTGCTGAAACACCTGCGCGAGGGGCTGGGGGTGGATCACTTCGTCGGCGGCATGGCCATGGCCGTGATCGGCCCGCACGACGAGCTCTACGAACAGACCGGCGCGACCCTGATGATCGGCGAGTTTCCGGCCGCCAGCGTCCGCGTGATCTATCACCCGGTGCGCGGCTTCGACGAGCTCGTGAAGGAACTCGACGGGTTCCTCGACCCGCAGACCCCGGGCCGGCTGATCCTCAACGCCGACCCGCGCATGGAAGGGCTGGAGGGCATCCTGACCGAGATCGGCGAGCGCACCGCCTGGTTCGCGACCGGCGGCGTCAACTCCGGGGACGACGGCGTGGTGCAGATCGCCGACGGCGTCGCCGCCTCCGGCATCACCGGGCTGGCGCTGCGCGACGATATCGCGATCGCCGCACGCCACAGCCAGGGCTGCACGCCACTCCCGGGCCAGCACGAGCTGACCGAGACCTGGCGCAATATCATCGTGCGCCTGGACGGCCAGCAGGCCCTGCCGGCGTTCAAGGGCATCATCGGCGATGTGCTGTCGCGCGACCTGGAGCGGGCGCTGGGCTACATCCTGGTGGGCTTTCCGATCCCGGGGTCGGACACCGGCGACTACCGCGTGCGCAACATCATCGGGATCGACCTGGACCAGCAGGTGCTGGCCGTCGGCGAGATGCTCGAGCCGGGCTCGCAGATCCTGTTCGTGCGCCGCGACGGCCAGGCGGCCATCGAGGACCTCGAGCGCATGCTGGAGCAGATCCGCGCCCAGGCACCCAACGGGATTCGCGGCGCGATCTATGTCTCCTGCGTGGGGCGCGGGCGCCACCAGTTCGCCCAGGAAGGCACGGAACTGGGCATCGTGCAGAAACACCTGGGCGACGTGCCCCTGGTCGGCTTCTTCGCCAACGGCGAGATCTTCGCCAACCGCCTGTACGGCTATACCGGGGTCCTGACCCTGTTCACCTGAACCGCCAAGGGGACCGCATGCAATACCGCAAACTGGGACGCACCGAGATCGAGGTCAGCCTGATTGGCCTGGGCACCATGACCTGGGGCGAGCAGAACACCGAGGCCGAGGCCTACGAGCAGCTGGACTACGCCCTCGACCAGGGCGTAAACCTGATCGATGCCGCCGAGATGTACCCGGTCCCGCCGCGCGCGGAGACCCAGGGCCTGACCGAGAGCTACATCGGCAACTGGCTGGCCAAGCGCGGCAACCGCGATCAGGTGGTGTTGGCCAGCAAGGTCGCCGGCCCCGGCATGATCGACTACCTGCGCGGCGGTCCGCAGCTGAACCACGAACACATCGAGCAGGCCCTGAACGACAGCCTCCGGCGCCTGCAGACCGACTACCTGGATCTGTACCAGGTCCACTGGCCGGCGCGCGCCACCAACTTCTTCGGCCAGCTCGGCTACGCCCACAAGCCGGATGATGCCGCGACCCCGATCGAGGAGACCGCGGCGGCACTGAAGGCGGTGGTCGAGAGCGGCCGCGTGCGCACCATCGGCATCTCGAATGAGACCCCGTGGGGCTTCATGGAGTGGATCCGCGCCCATGACCGTGGCCTGTCCGAGCGCATCGTCTCCATCCAGAACCCCTACAACCTGCTCAACCGCAGTTTCGAGGCGGGGCTGGCCGAGATGGCCATCCGCGAGGATGCCGGCCTGCTGGCCTACTCGCCGCTGGCCTTCGGCATGCTCTCCGGCAAGTACCTGGACGGGGCAAAGCCCGAGGGGGCACGCCTGACGCTGTTCGAGCGCTTCCAGCGCTACAGCAACGAATCCGGCCTGGCCGCCACCGCGGAGTACGCACGTCTGGCGCACGAACATGGCCTGACCCCGTCCCAGCTGGCGCTGGCCTTCGTCAACCAGCAGCCCTTCGTGACCAGCAACCTGATCGGGGCGACCACCATGGAGCAGCTGCGCGAGAACATCGCGACGGTGGACATCACCCTGTCCGACGCCGTGCTGGAGGCCATCGAGGCCATCCACGCCCGCTATACCTACCCCTGTCCGTAGGCCACCCCCCATGAACCTGATCGATACGCATGTCCACCTGGACCTGGACGCGTTCGATCCGGATCGCCCGGCCGTGCTGGACCGCGCCCGCGCCGCCGGGGTTCAGGAGCTGGTCCTGCCCGGCGTCACCCGGGCGCGCTGGCCGGACCTCGACGCCCTGTACCGCCAGCACACGGGCCTGCATGTCGCCTACGGCCTGCACCCGATCTTCCTGCAGGACCATGCGGACGCGGACCTCGACGCCCTGGAGGCCTGGCTGGACACGCACCCGGAGACCATCGCGGTCGGCGAGATCGGGCTGGACGGCTATCAGGAGGGTCTCGACTGGGATCGCCAGTTGCGGTTCTACACGCGGCAGCTGGCCATTGCGCGCGAACGCGACCTGCCGGTGATTATCCACAGCCGGCGCGCGCTGGACGCGGTGCTGAAGGGCCTGCGCCAGCAACCAGGCCTGACCGGCATCCTGCATGCGTTCATCGGAAGCCCGCAGCAGGCCCGCCAGGCGGCCGACCTGGGCTTCTGCCTGGGCATCGGCGGCCCGGTGACCTTCGAGCGGGCGAAGAAGCTGCACCGCGTGGTGCGCGACGCGGCGCTGGAGACCCTGGTGGTGGAGACCGATGCACCCGATCAGCCCCTGGCCGGACATCAGGGTGAGCGCAACGAACCGGCGATGACGGCCGAGGTCAATCGCCGGCTCGCGGCCCTGCGGGACATGGATCCCGAAGAGATGGCTATAATCACGTCACAAAACGCACGCCGGGTCCTCCGGCTTCCGACCGGTCCCGACGCATGAGTCCCGCCGCCCCCCACAATCCCTACACCGAACGGACCGACCTGCTGCTGGGGCACGAGGTTGCGGCCGGCCTGCGGGACCGGCATGTGTTCATCGCCGGTCTCGGCGGGGTCGGCAGCTACGCCGCCGAGGCCATCGCCCGCGCCGGCGTCGGTCGCATGACCCTGGCGGATCACGACGTGGTGGGCGCCTCCAACCTGAATCGCCAACTGGTCGCGCTGCGCTCCACCGTGGACCGACCCAAGACCGAGATCATGGCGAACCGCATCCACGACATCGATCCCGACATCGAGCTCACAATCCGCCACGACTTCCTCCAGCCCGATACCGTCGGCGACCTGGTCCCGGAGGATGCCGACTTCGTGCTCGACGCGATCGACTCCATCGTCTGCAAGGCCGCGCTGGTCGCGACGGCCCAGGCGCGCGGGCAGGGCGTGATCTCGAGCATGGGGGCCGGCGGGCGCATCGACCCCACCGCCGTGCGCGTGGGGCCGCTGGCGGGGACGCGCGTGTGCCCGCTCGCGCGCCAGATGCGCAAGCGCCTGCGGCGCCTGGGCGCGCATCTCGACTACCCCGTGGTGTTCTCCATCGAACAGCCGCGCAAGGGCACCGAACACCGCCCGGTGGGGGACGGCGGCCGGCCGCGTTCGGTCAACGGCACGATCTCCTACCTGCCCGCGATCTTCGGCCTGACCGCCGCCGGCCACGTAATCCAGAGCCTGATCGCCCGCGCCTGACCGCCATACACGGCTCGCTCCGTGACCCCTGCAGCCACAGGTTCCGTCCTGCCCTGTGGGAGCTCAGCCCCCTGAGCGATACGGCGCGGCCCGACCTCATCGGCCAGAGGGCTGGCCTCCTACAGGCCAAGACAACCCAACCCCTACGAAGATGCTATTCGTCGAATACCGCCTCGATGCGGGCCTGGATGTGCTGGTCGGCGTCCGGGCCATACTGCGTGCTCGCCGGGTCGAAGCGATCACAGAAGGCGTAGGCAAACTTCAGGTCCTTCACGCCCAGGGCGCCGAACAGGCGCGCCTCGAAGGAATGGTCCTCCGGATTCTGGGTCAGCGTGGGCCAGCCATCCGCCCCGGGTGCCAGCGCCGGGCCAAAGAACACGACTCCCGGCAGGTTCTTCAGGCGCAGGGCACAGGTGCCCTCGGTCACCCCGGCCATCGGCAGGAAATCGATGGTGCGCGAAAGGCGCTGCTTGCGGTTGAAGGCGATATCGACCTCGCCGCCGGCCGCGCGGATCGCCGGGGCCTCCGCCTCGAACGCCAGGGTCTCGAGGCCAGCCGCCCGCCAGGCCTCCAGGTCTTGTGCCCCATGGCGGCTGGGCAGGAACAGGTAGGCGGGCCTGGTGATGGCCCGGATCGCCGCCAGCAGGGGTTCCGAATACGCCGGCGCGTTGACCAGGATCCCGCCCAGTTCGAGGTCGTCGATCAGCCAGACCGCCGGCGAACCATCCCCGATGCGGTAAATGGTCCGGTCACGCAGTTCGACCAGCGGCGCGCTGATCACGGGTTCATTCGCCATGTGCGGGCTCCGATGACGGACGGGCGGGACGCGGCTCGATCCCGGCCATGGTGGTCTCGATCCATTCTTCGGCCTCGGCCAGCACCTCCACCGGCTTGCGCCCGGCGGTCTCGATCGGCGGGCCGATCACCACCTCGATGGTGCCGGGGTAGCGGCGGATGCCCTTCTTCGGCCAGAAGCTGCCACTGTTGAGCGCCACCGGCAGCACCGGGTAGCCGGTACGCGCGGCCAGCATCGCGCCGCCCTGACGGTAGCGCCCGTGTTCGCCCGGGGCCACGCGCGTGCCCTCGGGGAACACGATCACCCAGCGGCCCTCGTCGAGGCGCTGCCGGCCTTCGGTGACCAGATTCTCCAGCGCCTGGCGCCCGCCTTCGCGGTCGATTGGCACCGGATCGATCATCGCCAGCGTCCAGCCGAAGACCGGGATGCGCATCAGCTCGCGCTTGAGCACCCAGGTCTGCATCGGGAAGATCGCGACGAAGGCGACGGTCTCCCAGGCCGACTGATGCTTGGACAGCACCACATGCGGACGCGACGCATCGATGTGTTCGGCGCCGCGCACCCGGTAGTCCACGCCACAGGTCACCCGCAGCCACCAGACATTGAAGCGCCCCCACTGCGTCAGCACCCGGTAGCGGATGCGGCGCGAGAACGGCCAGATCAGCGGTGGCACCAGCACGCCGAAGACCAGCATCGAGCTGATGAAGCCGAGCTGGAACAGCAGACCGCGGATCAGGGGCAGCATGCGGCGGCGCTATCCCGTGGCCAGGCGGCCGATGTCGGCCACGGTCTCGAACGCGCGGCGCAGTTCACGCAGCAGGGCCAGACGGTTGCGCCGCTCGGCGGCATCTTCGGCCATCACCATCACCTGGTCGAAAAAGGTATCGACGCGATCGCGCAGGCCCGCCAGCTCGCCCAGGGCGTGCAGGTAGTCACCATCGGCCACCGCCTGCTCGACGCCGGGACGCACCGCCTGCAGGCCCTGGTAAAGCTGACGCTCCTCGTCCAGCGCCAGGGCCTCCGGGTCGAGGTCGGCCTCGGCCTCCTCGCCGGCCTTGCGCAACAGGTTGTGGATGCGCTTGTTCGCCGCAGCCAGGGCCTCGGCCTCCGGGCGCTCGCGGAACAGGCTGACCGCGCGTACACGGCGGACGAAGTCCAGCGGCGTGTCGGGCGCGACCGCGGCCACCGCCTCGATGGTCTCGTGCGCCTGGCCCTGCTCCAGCAGGTAGCCGCGCAGGCGCTCCAGGATGTACTCGCGGACCGGCTCCACCGCCTGGTCGGCCTCCGGCACCCGTTCGCGGATCGGCTCGGCCGCGGCCTGCAGCAGCGGGGTCAGGGCCAGCGGCAGTTCGCGCTCGACCAGGATGCGCACCAGCCCCAGCGCGGCGCGGCGCAGGGCGAACGGGTCCTTGGTGCCGGTGGGCTGCTTGCCGATCGCGAAGATCCCGACCAGCGTATCCAGCCGGTCCGCCAGCGCCAGGGCCTGGGCCAGCGGGACATCCGGCAGTTCCGAACCGGACTGGCGCGGCCAGTAGTGCTGTTCGATTGCAGCCGCGACAGACTCATCCTCGCGGTCGTGCAGGGCGTAGTAGCGGCCCATCGTGCCCTGCAGTTCGGTGAACTCGAAGACCATCTGGGTCACCAGATCGCACTTGGCCAGGCGCGCGGCGCGCGCGGCCAGCCCGGCATCCAGCCCCATCAGGCCGGCCAGGCGCTGCATCAGGGCCTCCAGCCGCACGGACTTGTCGCGCAGCGTGCCCAGGCGCTTCTCGAACACCACGGAGTCCAGCGCATCCAGCCGTTCCTCCAGACGCTTCTTGCGGTCCTGCTGCCAGAAGAACTCGGCATCGGCGAATCGCGGGCGCAGCACGCGCTCGTTACCGTCGCGCACCGCATGCGGGTCGCGCGACTCGATATTGCTGATCACGATGAAGTGCGGCTGCATGCGCCCGGCCTCGTCGACCACCGGGAAGTATTTCTGGTTGTCCTGCATGGTGGAGATCAACGCCTCCTGCGGGACATCCAGGAAACGCGGGTCGAAGCCGCCGGTCAGGGCCACCGGCCACTCCACCAGTGCGGTCACCTCGTCCAGCAGGTCGGCATCCACCAGTGCACGCCCGCCCAGGGCCTTGGCCTGTTCGTGCACCTGCGCCAGGATATTCTCGCGCCGCGCCTCGAACGACGGCTCGACAAAGCCGGGGCTGCGCAGCCGCTCGGCGTAGTCGTTGCCGCGCTTCAGCTCCAGCGCGCCGGGCTGGTGGAAGCGGTGACCATGCGTGGCCCGCCCGGCGGTCTGCTCCAGAACCGTCATCTCCAGCACCTCGGTCCCGTGCAGGACCACCAGCCAGTGCGCGGGGCGCACGAATTCGGTGCGGCTGCTGCCCCAGCGCATGCGCTTGGGCGTGGGCAGGGCTTCGAGCGCGGCCTCCAGCATCTCCGGCAGCAGCTCGCCGAGGGCGCGGCCCGGCTGCATCTGGCGAAAGACCAGGTATTCGCCCTTGTCGGTGGTCTCGCGCTCCAGGCGCTCGACCTCCACGCCGCAGGAGCGGGCAAAGCCCAACACCGCCTTGGTCGGCTCGCCGGCGTCATCGAAGGCGGCGGCCACAGCCGGGCCGCGACGCTCCTGCAACTGGTCCGGCTGCTGCCCCGGGACGTCCGGGAACAGCACCGCCAGCCGGCGCGGGGTGGCGAAGGTCTCTGGCACGCCCGGCTCCAGCCCGGCCTCGCTCAGCCGGTTGGCCAGGCCATCGGCCAGGGCGTCACGCAGGCGCGGCAGGGCGGCGGGGGGCAACTCTTCGGTGCCCAGTTCGATCAGGAGTTCGCGGGCTTCAGCCATGTCGGGTCCGTGTCGGGTCCATCACGACCGCGCGCAAGGGCGCGCGATCCGGGAAATAGGGTTCAGGCGGCGTCGGGCTTGTTGGTGTCGTCATCGGCGCACAGCGGGAAGCCCAGGGCCTCGCGCGACTCGTAATACTTCTGCGCGACGTTTCGCGACAGCTCGCGCACGCGCAGGATGTAGCGCTGGCGCTCGGTGACCGAGATCGCACCGCGGGCATCCAGCAGGTTGAAGCTGTGCGAGGCGCGCAGCATCTGCTCGTAGGCCGGCAGCGGCAGGCCCAGCTCGATCATGCGGTCGCTCTCGTTCGCATGCTGATCGAAGGCGGCGAACAGGGCGTCGCGGTCAGCGTGCTCGAAGTTGTAGGTGGACTGCTCCACCTCGTTCTGGTGATAGACGTCGCCGTAGGTCACCGGGCGGCCGTCCGGGCCGACGGTCCAGACCAGGTCGAATACGCTCTCCACCCCCTGCAGGTACATCGCCAGGCGCTCCAGGCCGTAGGTGATCTCGCCGGACACCGGGTGGCAGTCCAGCCCGCCGACCTGCTGGAAGTAGGTGAACTGGGTGACCTCCATGCCGTTCAGCCAGACCTCCCAGCCCAGGCCCCAGGCGCCGAGGGTCGGAGATTCCCAGTTGTCCTCGACGAAGCGCACGTCGTGGGTGAGGGTGTCGAAGCCCAGCGCCTCCAGGGAGCCGAGGTAGAGGTCCTGGATGTCCGGCGGCGACGGCTTCAGCAGCACCTGGAACTGGTAGTAGTGCTGCAGGCGGTTGGGGTTGTCGCCATAGCGACCGTCGGTGGGACGGCGGCTGGGCTGGACATAGGCCGCGCGCCACGGCTCCGGCCCGATCGAGCGCAGGAAGGTCGCCGGATGGAAGGTACCGGCCCCCATTTCCATGTCGTAGGGCTGCAGGACCACGCAGCCGTGGTCGTTCCAGTAGTCCTGCAAGCGACGGATCAGGTCCTGGAAGGTGGGGCTGCTGCTGGACAGGGTGCGTTCGTGCGCCATGCGGGATCCCGGGTCAGGGCAAAGCGGACAGTATATCGGCCCGGCTTCGGCCGCGGCCACCGTCAGCGCGAAACGCGGAGACGCCCGCGCGAGTCGGCGCTTTCCCTGTGGCGGCAGTCGGTTTTGCGCCAGCCGGGAAGGCGCCCATACTGGAGGCTTGATCCGGTTCGGGAGAGCACCCTGAGCGAACCCTATGCCAATTCGGAGCCGACGGTGACCGCGGAGAACGGTCAGCGCTACCGCGACACCCGCCGAGTGACGCTGGTGGGCGCGACCGTGAACAGCTTTCTGGCCGTCGCGCAGCTACTTAGCGGCTGGCTTCTGAACTCGCAGGCGCTGGTTGCGGACGGCGTGCATACGCTGTCGGACCTGATCACCGACGGTGTCGTGCTGTTCGCCGCGCGCAAGGCTGCGGCGTCCCCCGATCAGGACCACCCGTACGGCCATGCCCGCATCGAGACCCTGGCGACGGTGGTCGTCGGGGTCTTTCTGGCAGCCGCGGGGCTGGGGATCGCCTGGGCAGCCGGCAGCCGGCTGGTCGACCCCGAGGCCATGACCGGTCCCGCCAATATGGCCATCTTCTTTGCCGCGCTGACCCTGGTGGCGAAGGAGGGCCTGTACCAGTACACCCACCGAGTGGCGAAGCGCCTGCGCTCGCGGATGCTGGATGCCAATGCCTGGCACCACCGTACGGATGCGATCTCGTCGCTGTTCGTACTGGCCGGCGTGGGCGCGGCAGTGGCCGGCTTCCCGTGGGCGGACGCCCTGGCGGCGCTGATCGTCGCCCTGTTCATCCTGCATATCGCCGGGCGCCTGATCGTGCGCGCCGCGGCGGAGCTGATCGACACCGCGCTGGAGCCGGAGAAGGTGGATCGCATTCACCGCACCATCCTGGACGTGCCCGGGGTGAAGGATGCGCACATGCTGCGCACCCGCCGCCACGGCAGCGACGTGGTGGCCGATGTGCACATCCAGGTCGCGCCGATGATCTCGGTCTCCGAGGGGCATCGGATCGCCGATGCGGTGTTCCATTCGGTGACCGACGAGCATGAGCGGGTCAACGACATCACGGTGCACGTGGACCCGGAGAATGACGCGGAGCAGGCGCGCAGCTCGACGCTGCCGTTACGGCCGGTACTGGTAGAGGCCCTGCGCGAGGCCTGGGCCGACACCCCGGAGCTGGACGCGGTGGAGCACCTGTCCCTGCACTACCTGGGCGGCCGGGTGCACATGACGCTGACCCTGCGCCTTGACGGGGCAACCGCGGCCCCGGACCTGGAGGCGCGGGCCCGGGCCCTGGCCGACCGGCTGCACGGCCACCCGCAGGTGGGCGACATGCTGGGCGAGGTCACGCTACTCTATCGTCCGTGCACTCATTAGGTGCGGCACACCCCAGCAAGCACCATCGTGGTGCATATACGGCACCATGATGGTGCAAAACGGAGGCGGCGCGGCACCCGGGGTGCCCGTTTTTCGCGCGCCCGGGCCGAATCGGGCCGGATGGCATGATGCCTGCATAATGACCCACGAAGCCGTGCAGGGGCCAACAGGCCGGCCGGCCAAAATCGAAGACTCAAGTGAAGACCAAGGAGACCCCCATGTCCGCAGCCGACGTGCTGAACCAGATCAAGGAAAAGGAAGTGCGCTTTGTCGACTTCCGCTTTACCGACTCCAAGGGCAAGGAACAGCATGTGACCATGCCGGCCCACGACATCGACGAAGAGACCTTCGAGGAAGGCAAGATGTTCGACGGCTCCTCGATCTCCGGCTGGAAGGGGATCAACGAGTCCGACATGATCCTGATGCCGGACGCCGAGTCGGCCGTGATCGACCCGTTCTTCGAAGACATGACCATGAACATCCGCTGCGACGTGGTCGAGCCGGCCACCATGCAGGGCTACGACCGCTGCCCGCGCTCCCTGGCGCGCCGCGCCGAGGCCTACCTGCAGAGCACCGGCATCGCCGACACCGCGCTGTTCGGTCCGGAGAACGAGTTCTTCATCTTTGACGACGTGAAGTGGGGTACCAGCCTGTCCGGTTCCTACTGCCGCGTGGACTCCCAGGAGGCGTCCTGGAACTCCGAGCGCGTCTACGAGGACGGCAACATCGGGCACCGCCCGGGCGTGAAGGGCGGCTACTTCCCGGTCCCGCCGGTCGACAGCCTGCACGACATCCGCTCCACCATGTGCGAAGTGATGACCGAGATGGGTCTGGAGACCGAGGTGCACCACCACGAGGTGGCCACCGCCGGCCAGTGCGAGATCGGCGTGGGCCCGGCGACCCTGACGCAGAAGGCCGACGAGGTGCAGATCCTGAAGTACGTGGTGCAGAACGTGGCCCACATCCACGGCAAGACCGCGACCTTCATGCCCAAACCGATCGTCGGCGACAACGGCTCCGGCATGCACGTGCACCAGTCGCTGTCCAAGGACGGCAAGAACCTGTTCTCCGGTGACCTCTACGGCGGCCTGTCCGAGACCGCGCTGTACTACATCGGCGGCATCATCAAGCACGCCCGTGCGCTGAATGCCTTCACCAACCCGTCCACCAACAGCTACAAGCGTCTGGTGCCGGGCTTCGAGGCGCCGGTGATGCTGGCCTACTCCGCCCGTAACCGCTCGGCCTCGCTGCGCATCCCGTTCGTGATGAACCCGAAGGCGCGCCGGATCGAGCTACGCTTCCCGGACTCCACCGCCAACCCGTACCTCGCGTTCGCCGCGATGCTGATGGCCGGCCTGGACGGCATCCAGAACAAGATCCACCCCGGCGACGCGATGGACAAGAACCTCTACGACCTGCCGCCGGAAGAGGAAAAGGGCATCCCGCAGGTCTGCCATTCGCTGGACCAGGCGCTGGAAGCCCTGAACCAGGATCGCGAGTTCCTGACCCAGGGTGGCGTATTCACCGACGACATGATCGATGCCTACATCGACCTGAAGATGGAAGACGTCACGCAGATGCGCATGACCACCCATCCGATCGAGTTCGACATGTACTACAGCCTGTAAGGCGTCCGCTTCCGGCCCCTCGGGGCCGCGAGGCCATCCGCCGCCGCGCCCTCCGGGGCCGGCGGCTCTTTTTTGTGTCTGGGGTCGGCCTCCACCAGGGAGACGCCCTGCTCGCCGGCACGACCGGCGACGTCGGATCGGATATCCAAATGAAAGGCCCCGCGGATGGTCGATCCGCGGGGCCTTTTTGCGTGGCACCGGGAGGACTCTCCCGGGCCTTTGACGGGCATCCGTAATCAGGCGTGCCAGCCGAACTCCTCGGCCTTCTGCTGCGCCAGCGCCGGGATGTCGGTGGCGACGAACTTCTCGTACAGCACCTGCACCCCGATCATGTGGTTGATCACCGCGTCCAGCTGGACCTGGGTCGCGGCCGGGGTGTCCTCGGATTCGTGCAGCTCGAACACCTGGCGCACGCCCTCCGGATCCAGCAGACCGGCCTCCTCGACCTTCTCCGGTGCGAGGTAGCGATCGGCCAGGGCCTTCATCGCGGCCCACTTGACCGGATCGGTATGCGCCGGCGGGGCCATGAACGCGAACTTCTCGCGCTCGTAGAGCACCTTCGGCAGCAGGCCCTTCATCGATTCGCGCAGCACGTACTTCTCGGTCGGGCCCTTGATGCGCATGGTCGGCGGCAGGTGGGCGGCGAACTCGGCCAGGTGGTGATCGAGGAACGGCGGGCGCGCCTCCATCGAGTTGGCCATGTCCATGCGGTCGCCGCCCCAGGTCAGGATCTGGCCTTCCAGCATGGTCTTGATCCAGACGTACTGGGCCTTGTCCAGCGGGTGCCGGCCTTCCAGCATGTCGTTGTCCAGGGCATCGGCGATCGCCTTGCCCGGCTGGTAGCCCTGCATGCGCTCGCGGCGCTTCGGATGCAGCAGGCCCGGCACGTGGTCAGACGCGGCCAGCCACGGCTGCAGGCAGGACGGGGTGAAGCCCATCATTCGGGTGAATTCGGGGTCATCCACCTCGTCCTCGGCCAGCATCGCGCCGGAGACCAGCTCGTTGGACTCGTTCAGCATCTGCTGCCAGGCCTGACGATCGGCCTCCGGCAGGGTATCCAGCCCGTGCAGGAACATGTCGCGGCGGAACGCCGGGTAGCCGCCGAACAGCTCGTCCGAGCCCTCGCCGGTGACCACCACCTTGTAGCCGGCCTTGTTCACGTGGCGGCTCATCAGGAGCTTGGCCACGCCGAGGGTGTTGTAGATGGTGCGCTCGGCGTGCCAAAGGGCCTCTTCGAAGTTGTCGTAGAGGTGGTCGGCGTTCAGGGTCATGATGTCCTGGTCGGCGCCGACGCTCTCGGCCATCTCGCGGGCGATCGCGGTTTCGTCGTAGTCGTCGTTGTCGAAGCCGATGGTGAAGGCCTTGACCGGCGACTGCTGGCTGGCCGAGGCCAGCCCCAGGGTGATGCAGGAGTCGATCCCGCCGGAGAGGTAGCAGGCCACCGGCACGTCGGCCTCCAGGCGCAGCTGGACGGCCTCCATCAGCTTCTCGCGCACGCCCTCAATCCAGTAGTTCTCGTCGGTCTCGCTCTCGGGCGGACGCTCGGAGGCCAGCGGGAAGTCCATGTCCCAGTACTTCTCCTGGCGGATCTTCAGCTTGCCGTGGGCGCGCTCGACGATGACCATGTGCCCGGGCTTCACCTGGTGGATGCCCTCGAAGGCGGTGGTGCCGGGCACCATGGTCTGCATCAGCTGGTGGTACAGGCCGTCGTCGGCGAACTGGCGCGGCACATCGGGGTTGGCGAACAGCACCTTCAGTTCGGAGCCGAACACGAAACTGCCGTTGGCCTCGGTGAAGTACAGCGGCTTGATGCCGAAGCGGTCGCGGATCAGGATCAGCCGGTCGTGCTTGCGGTCGTACAGCGAGATCGCAAACTCGCCGCGAAAGTGCTTCACCGCATCCTCGAGCCCCTCGCGCTGGTACAGGTGCATCACCATCTCGGAATCGCTCTTGGTGCGGAACTTCACCCCGCGCGAGGTGAGATCGGTGCGGATGCGCTTGTAGTCGTACAGCTCGCCGTTGACCGCGGTCATGATCTCGCCGTTGGTCATGCAGAACGGCTGGCGCCCGCGGTTCTCGTCAAGGTCGATGATCGACAACCGCGCGTGGGAGAATCCCACGCCTCGGTCGTCCTGCGTCTTGTAGCCGAAGCCGTCAGGACCGCGGTGATACTGGATCGCGGCCATGTTGACCAGGGTCTGCGGGTCGACCTTGCGGTCCGGGTCGGCGTGAAAGATTCCGGCGATGCCACACATGGCATGTCTCCTTGGTTATCCGTTCGGTGCGAGCGGGGCGCGGCCCGGTCCGTTCCGGCGCGCCACGCCACTCGCGGTTCAGTTCACTGCGAGGTTCAGTCTTCCGGGGTGTCCATGACCGCGCTGATACGGCGGACCACGCTGGTCAGCAGCGCCATGCGCACGAACACCGCCCCGCGCGCCTGGGCGAAATACCAGTTGTGCGGGGTGTCATCGAGGTCCGTCGACAGCTCCGCACCGCGCGCCAGCGGGTGCATGATGATCGCGCCCTTCTTCAGCGGGGAGTTGCGATCCAGCTTCAGGCCCTCACCCATGGACTCGAAGGTATCACCCACCCAGGCGATGGCGTTGATGTACACCACGTCCAGCTCCGGCAGCACCGGGTCCAGCTCGTGCACCACGCGCAGGTTCAGGCCGGCCTCCGCCAGTTCCTCGCGCTGGCCGGGATCGAAGTTCTCGTCCTCGCGCGAGATGATCACGACCTCTTCGATCGCGTCGGGGAACAGGCTCAGCAGGCGCAGCAGCGAGCGCACCGTGCGCATGCGCGAGGGCACCCCGATGATGCCGACCTTGATGCGGTCCTCCGGGACAACCGGGCCGGTGAACAGCTCCGGGCGCCACTTGGCCAGGGTGTAGACGTCCGCCAGCGCCTGGGTCGGGTGCTCGTCGATGCCGTTGCCGGCGTTGACCAGCGGGATGCGCAGGTTCTCCAGCATGTTGTGCGCGGCCTCGCCATCGGAGGAGCGCAGCACCAGCACATCGCCGTAGTTGTTGAACATCTCGGCGATGTCCGCCAGCGATTCGCCCTTGGCAATGCCGGTGCTCTTGGGGTCGGTGATCGACATCACCGCCCCGCCAAGCCGGTGCCAGGCGCTCTCGAACGACAGCCGCGTGCGGGTGGACGGCTCGTAGAACGCGCTGATCAGGATCTTGCCCGCCAGTGGCAAGTGCATCAGGGCGGGCGTCGTCTCGTACTGCGCGGCCAACCGAAACAGCTGCAGCAGTTCCTCGCGGTTGAACTGCTGACTGGAGACCACATGTGCGGCGGCCAGCTTCAGCAGCGGATCCGGGTCTTCCTCCACCGCATCCAGCAACGCCCGCGGCCGGTCGGTACCGGCGGCGCCGTCTTTCGGGTGGAGCACGTGCAGGGGATCTTCGGTGTAGTTCACCAGAGGCGTCCTTTTTTCCAGTCGCGGATAAACAGGGCGATCAACAGGATCGGGGTCAGGGTCGCCACCAGCGTGGCGATCACGACGATGATGGAGAGGGCGGTGGTCGAGATCGTCATGCGGGACTCCCCATCGCATGAGTGTCTTCACGGGCCAGGCGGTCCCAGTCGAACGGGCGCGGGGCCAACCAGGTGGCCAGCACCATCACCGCCAGGGAGACCGCCGCGCCTACCAGGGCCGCGACGTAGAACCCGATCAGGAAATAGCTGGCCAGTCCGATACCGGACCCCAGTATCATCGACCAGGCCGCGCCCTGCGGGTTCGCCTGCTTCCAGTACAGGCCGGCGACGATCGGCCAGATCGCGGAGGCCACGAAGGCCCCGGTGAAGTACAAAAGCTCCGCCAGGGAGCCGACGATCGGGATCTCGCCGCGATAGCTGGCCGCCAGCCAGGTCAGCAGACCCAGCAGCACCACGATTACCTTGGTCGCGCGGAACTGGTGCTGCTCGCTGGCTCGCGGACGGATGTGGCCGCGGTAGATGTCGCGGGTCACCAGGTCGGACGTGGCCGCCAGCAGCGAATCGAGGCTGGAGGCCAGCGCGGCGAAGACCACGATGAACACGACGATCGCACCGGTGAGACCCAGCACCTCGGCGGCCACCAGCGGCCCGACCATGTCCGCCGCGGGGACGTTGATCCCCAGCGCCGGCGTGGCCAGCGCGATGAAGCCGGCGACGATCGGGATCGGCAGCCACAGCAGGCCGCCGAACAGGTAGGCGCGGAAGCCCACGTTGCGGCCGAAGGCGAAGGCGCGCGACCACCAAACGTTGGAGTGGAAGATCTCGCCCACGCCGAACAGCAGGTTGTTGAACAGGAACATGATCGCGGCCGGGAACAGCAGGCTCAGCAGTTCCGGGCGCTCTTCCATCAGGTTGAAGTGGATCACCTCGAAGCCGACCTTGTCGATGGTCAGCCAGGCGATGAAGGCCGCGCCGGCGATGATGATGACCGTCTGGATAAAGTCGGTCCCGATGACCGCGCGCAGACCGCCCAGCAGGGTGTAGATCACGCAGACGGTCAGGATCACGGTCATGCCCACGCGATAGTCGATCCCGGCCAGGGCATTGATCAGCACCCCGCCGGCCATCGCCATCGAGACCAGCCAGCCAAAGGCGTAGATCAGCGAGACCATCAGGAACACGCGCCAGGTGAAGGTGCCGAAGCGCAGGCGGATGAAGTCCCCGGAGGTGAAACCGCGCGGCATCAGCTCGCGGATGCGTCGCGCCAGCGGCGCGAACAGGATCAGGCCCAGCGCACCCAGCGAATACCCGAGCATGCCCCAGACACCAAGCTGCAACGCCAGTTGCGGGGCGGTCATCGTGGTATTGGCGGTGACCCAGGTGGCCATCGCGGTCGCGGTGGCGAGCGCCAGGCCGACATTGCGGCCCGCCAGCATATGGTCCTCGGCGGTCTTGTTGCGACGCCCCAGCCACCAGCCCAGCACCACCCAGAGGACGCTGAACGCCGCCAGCAGCCCCCAGGCAATGGAGGTCGGGAGGATGGGGTCGTCGAGACCGGTCACGAGGCCTCCTGCACCTTCTTGATCTCGCGGATCGCCTCGTCCGTGGTCATCACCCGGGCGTAGCGGTCCTTGATGGTGGTGATCGTGGCCTTCTGCATCTCCGGCGTCACCGTGGCCGTGGCGTCGTCCATCAGGGTGACATAAAAGCCCAGGTCACAGGCATCCCGCACGGCCGTGGAGACGCACTCGTTGGAGTACACGCCCACGATGAACAAGGCGGAGATGTTCAGGTTGCGCAGGATGTAGTGCAGGTTGGTGGAGTTGAAGACCCCGCTGGCGGTCTTGTCCAGCACGATCTCGTCCCCCACCGGAGCCACCTGCTCGACGAACTCGGCATCCTTGGAGCCGGGAGCCGCGTGCAGGTTCAGGCGCTTGTGGCCCGGGCTGCGGTCGCGGCCGTCGCGGGTCAGCGAGCGGATGCGGGTGTGGATCACCTCCAGCCCCTCCTCGCGGAAGGCATCCTGCAGGCGGCGCACGTTGGGCAGCACCGTCTGCTCGAGGCGGTTGAAGTAGTACTCCTGCGCCTCCAGCGGCACACCGGATTCGGCGGAATCGGCGAACACCCCGTGGCCCCGCGCGGCGTCCAGATACTGCAGGTCGATGCACAGGAGCGCGACATGGTGCTCCCGCAGCTCCTGACGCAGGACCGGTGTGGTGATCAGGCTCTCCTGGTACTGCTCGCGCAGCGGGTCCAGGGAGTCGTAATCGGTCAGGCGGGAGACGTTGTTGTTGTCGGCCATTCCGGGCGTTTCCTCTCGTCGCGGTTTATTGCCGGGCCGCCAGCGCCAGGGCACTTTGCAGGGCCAGGTTGGCGCCGGTCTCGATGTCCTCCCAGTTTGTCCATTCCGCGGCGGAATGGCTACGCCCCTGGAGACTCGGCACGAAGATCATGCCCGTGCGGGTGATCCGGCTCATGCTCTGGGTATCGTGGGCCGCGCCACTGGGCATCGTGATATACTCCAGCCCCATGCGTTCGGCCTGCGCCTCGATGGTCTGCACGACGCCCGGGTCGCAGCGCACCGGATCGATCTCGGAGAGGACGTCGAACTCGAACATCAGGTCGCGCCGGCGCGCCAGGCTCGACAGGGTGCGCCGGGCCGCATGGGCCAGCGCGGTCAGCACCTTCTCGTCGGTGTCGCGCACCTCGAAGGAGAAGGTCGCCATGCCCGGCACGGTATTGGCCGCGCCGGGCGCGAGCTCCACACGCCCAATGGTCGCCCGCGAGTTGGGGCTGCCGTGTTCCTCGAGCAGGCGATTGATCTCGCCGCCGAACTCGGCCAGCCCCTGGAAGGGATCGATGCGCATGTCCATCGGCGTGGTGCCGGCATGGTTCGGCTGCCCTTTCAGGCGCACCTCCCACTTGAACAGGCCCGTGATCGCCTCGACCACGCCCACGCTCAGGCCGCGCCGGTCGAGGACCGGCCCCTGCTCGATATGCGTCTCGATAAAGGCATGCAGGGTGTGCGGATCGCGGCGCGCGGCCAGGGCATCGTCGGCGTTCAGGCCCCAGTTGGCCATGGCCTCGACCAGGGTGACCCCTTCCAGATCGCGGGCGTGGCTGATGCTCTCCGGGGTCAGCTTGCCGGCCATCGCCTGGGAGCCGAACATGCCGCCGAATCGGCCTTCCTCGTCGGTGAAGTCGATCACCTCGAGGGGGTATTCCAGATCGACCGCGTTCTCCTTGGCGGTGCGCAGCACCTCCAGCCCGATCAGCACGCCCAGGGCCCCGTCCAGCGGACCGCCGCCGGGCACCGTGTCCAGGTGCGAGCCCATGGCGACCACCGGGCGCTTGCCGTCGTAGTCCAGACGGCCGTGAAGATTCGCGGCGCCGTCCTGCCACACGTCCAGACCCGCGGCCTCCAGGCGCCCGCGAAACCACTCGCGCCCGGCGCGGTCGCCCTCGCTGAAGGCGCGGCGGTGCAGGCCGCGATCCTCATCGCGGCCGATCTGCCCCAGTTCGTTGATGTCCTGTTGCAGGCGCTGCATGTTGATCTTGAGATCCGTCATGGAAACCTCCGGTAGCGGGCCCACCCCGGATCACGCGAAGACGCTTTACGCAGCCACGGATCGACGAGACGGGCCGGGTGAATCAGTCGCGCGGGCGACCGCGCAGGATGGCCCCGATCAGGACCAGAAAGACGACGGCGCCCACCGCAAAGAAGCCGAAGGCACGCGCCAGGCTGTGATGCTCCACGACGACGGTGGCCGCGTCGGCCCAGGTATCGGCATCCGCAGCGCGCAGGCGGAAGCGATACTCGCCGTCGGGCAGGCCGCTGACCACGGTGCTGGCATCACCGCCTTCGTAGACGATGCGCGCATCCTCATGGTCCGGCCCGGTGGCCCGCTCCAGCACGACGGCATCCTCGGCCTCCCAGGCCAGCGTGAACCCCCCATCCGTGGAGCGCTCGGGCGGCGCGTCGAACGCCGGCTGCGCGCTCAGTGCCAGCGGCAGCCAGAACAGGAACGGCAGGAGGGGGCGAATGAGTCGCATCGGGGCCTCCGCGCGGGCCGGGCTCAGGATTTGCCGTCGAACGGCTGCAAGCCGGCCTTGGGTTCCGTGGTGTTCATTGCCTCGACCAGCAGGTCCAGGCCTTGGTCCAGGTCTTCGAGGCAGCCCTTCGGCAGCGAATGCAGGGCCCGGTTCAACTCGCCCTGCGGCGCGGCCGGGGCCTTGTCCAGCAACGCCATGCCCGCATCCGTCACGTACAGACGCACGATGCGCTGGTCCTTTTCCGGACGCCGACGCTCGATCAGGCCTCGGTGCTCCAGCTTGTCCAGGAGGTTGGAGGTCGTGGAGGCATGCACCGACAGTCGGCGCGACAGGTCGCTGACGTTCAATCCCGGCGTGCGCTGGAGCTCCCACAGCGCCCACAGCTGCGAGGCGCTGATCCCGCAGGCCCGCTCCACCGTCCGCGAATGCCCCTGCAGGGCGCGGATGATCACGCGCAGCTGGCGGATCACCGAACGCGCCATGTCTGGCTCGCCAGTCGTGCTGGCCACAGGGCCGGTTTCGTTTTCGGGTGCCTCGGGCACAGCCTCGGTGGATGCCATCAAAACTTCTCGCAGTTGAATCACTCGTTTAGTTATTTTTGTACAAAAATAGTTCCATTGCAACTTACGCCCAGGCTGGCGAAATCGCAGCATGACAGCTAAATACGTGAATTGGGGAGCCTGCCGAGGCATAAGGCCCGCCCCGGTGAACCGGGAATCGGGCGGCTGAAGGCCCTCCAAGCTAGAGAAGGAACACGGGGCGGGTGTCGTGGTCACACCACAGGTGCGCCGAAATAACGTGTCCCGTTTACAACGAATCAGCAAAGGCTTATAAGCTTTTTCGCGCTGGATCCCGAGACACTGCGCGCACTCCGTGTCCGCCCGGGAAGGCCGCCGGCGACACCCGAACCGCCTGACCAGAAGAGGAATCGCAATGAAGAAGACGATGAGCTGGACCCTGGCACCCCTGTCCGGTGCCGTTGCCCTGGCCCTGTTCCTGGGCCCGAATGTTGCCGTTGCCGAATACGACAGCATCCAGGTCGGCAACCTGTCGATCGGCGGTGCCCTGCGCGCCAATTACGTAATAGGGGATTATCCCGGAGATTCAAACCGACGTGACTGGGACGACGGTGGTGATGTCTTTTTGGATACCGTCCGGATAAACCTGGACTACGAAAACGGTCCATGGCTCGGGAAGCTGGAGTACCGCTGGTACAACGGCTACAACATGCTGCATACCGGCTGGGTAGGCTACAACTTCGAGAATGAGAGCCAGCTTCAGGTGGGCGTGAACCGCGTGCCGTTCGGTCCCGGCGCATACGGGGTCTCCCAGAGCTGGTTCTTCGACCAGCACTACTACATCGGTCTATCCGACGACATGGATCTTGGCGTGAAGTACACCATGCCTATGGGCGACTGGACCTGGGACTTCGCCTATTACGCGAGAGACGAAGGCCACTACTCCGGCGACTCCAGAGACAGCGCCCGTTACTCCTACGACGTGGTCAATCACTTCGGCGATGGATACGAGGAACGCAATCAGTTAAACGTGCGCGGGATCTACAGCATCCCCAATGCCGACACCGACGTTGGCTTCTCGGCCCAGTACGGCGAGCTGAAGAGCAAAGGCCCCCAAAGCGATGGCGACCACTACGCCGTCTCGGGCCACATGGTCAATAACTGGGGCAACTGGACCCTGGCCAGTCAGCTTTCCTATTACAAGTACGACGTGGACGAACACAATGTGTTCGGTGTTGACGGCAGTACAGCGCCGACCCTGACAGATCGGCATGTGCAATTCGGCGCCTACGACTTCTCGAACGCGATCGCCGCTGAAGGGTGGGTTCCTGCCGTGTCCCTCAGTTACTTCAAGGAGACGGATAGTATTCCGTGGCTGGACTACGTGATTCCCTACGCCGAGGTCTCCTCCATCGTGAAGAGTGAAAGTTCGTTCAATAGTAGTGACCTCGTTGTCCTTGGCGCTGCATGGGGCCGCGGGAATTGGTACATCTACACGGATCTGGCTTTCTCGAACGGAAACGAGTTTGTGGGCTGGGATGCACAATTCTACGACCGCCTTGGTAGCAACAACGATGACAATTGGCAGACGCGGTTCAACCTGAATTTGGGTTACTACTTCTAACCCGCCCAGTCCAAGCCGCTGCAAAGCGGCGTTGGTGAAAAAGCCCGTGCCTGGTGGTGCGGGCTTTTTTGTGCTCGGGGCAGCGCCCTGGGTCAGGCGCTATTCGCGGCCTGGGGCTCCGGCACATCCGGCCGGCCCGGCTGGGCCATATGGTCGGGGTTGGCCCAGCGCATCAGGGCGAAGGCGAGCAGGATGGTGGGGATGCCGATCAGGGCCGAGCCGGCGAAGAACCAGACCCAGCCGATGTGCTCCGCCAGCACGCCGGTGAAACCGGCGAGGAACTGCCCCGGCAGGGTCATGATGGAGCTGAACAGGGCGTACTGGGTGGCGGTGTAGGCACTGTTGGTCAGGCTGGAGAGGTAGGCGATGAACACCGAGATCGCCATGCCACCGGAAAGATTGTCCGCCATGATCGCGAACACCAGGCCATAGGTCTCGGGGCCCAGGGTGGCCAGCCAGGAGAAGGTCAGGTTGGTCAGCGGCGCCAGAACCGCCGTCGCGATCAGCATGCGCATGATGCCGAAGCGCACCACCAGCAGGCCGCCGAGGGCCGCGCCGGTCAGGGTCATGGCCAGGCCGAAGGCGGCGGCGATGTTGGCGATCTCGTCCTTGGTGAAGCCGATATCCAGGTAGAACGGATTAGCCATTACGCCCATGAAGATATCGCTGATACGGAACACGGCAATGAAGGCGATCACCACCAGGGCGATCTTCCCGAAGCGCTGCCAGAATTCGACGAACGGGCAGATCACCGCGCCGATGAACCAGGCCTTCAGGTCACGCCACCAGCCCGTATCGGAGGTGTTGTTGAGGTAGTGGACCACGCGGTCCTCGAGTCGGGCCGTGGCGGAGTCGCGCCGGGCCACCTCGGGCTCACGGACGATCAGCGTGCAGACGACGCCCACCAGCATCAGGGCGGCCATCGCGCCGTAGGAGAGGCTCCAGCTGCCGATCGCGGCGATATGCAGCGCCCCGGCTCCAGCGGTCAGCAGGGCCACGCGATAGCCGAACACGTAGGCGGCGGCCATCGCGCCCTGGCGCTCCTGGCTGACGGCCTCGATACGGTAGGCATCGATGGCGATGTCCTGGGTCGCGGCGCCGAAGGCCGTGAGTACGGCCCAGACGGCCACCAGCCAGAGCTGCTCCGTCGGGTCGGTCAGAGCGATCCCGGCCAGGCCCAGGATGATTACGGCCTGGGCGAACAGCATCCAGGCACGGCGACGCCCGAACACTCGGGTCAGGACCGGCAAGGCGAGGCGGTCGACCACCGGGGCCCAGAACACCTTGATGCTGTAGGCCATGCCGACCCAGGAGAGGAACCCGATGGACGCCAGCTCCACGCCAAGATCGCGCAGCCAGGCGGTGAAGGTGCCGCCGGTCAGCAGCAGCGGCAAGCCCGCGGCAAAGCCGAGGAACAGCATGCCGATGACCCGCGGATGGCGGTAGACCGCCAGGGCCGCGCGCCAGTCGCGGCGCGGGGGCCGTTGCGCTTCGGCGGCGTCGGTCATGCGCGGCACAGGCCCCGGTCAGGGCTGGTAGTCATAGTCGATCCAGAACGGCGCGTGGTCGGAGAAGCGGTCTGCGGTATGGATGTACGGGTCGCGCGCGGTGGCGGCAATGCCCGGGGTGGCGATCTGGTAGTCGATCCGCCAGCCCACGTTCTTGGCCCAGGCCTGCCCGCGGTTGGACCACCAGGTGTACCGCTCCGGGCGCTCGTCCAGGCGGCGGAACACATCCACCATGCCGATCTCGTCGAACAGGTGATCCAGCCAGGCGCGTTCCTCCGGCAGGAAGCCGGAGTTCTTGCGGTTGGACTTGTAGTTGGTGAGGTCGATCTCCTTGTGGGCGATGTTCCAGTCGCCGCAGATGACCCATTCACGCCCATCCTGCATGCGTTCCGCCAGCCAGGGGCGGAAGAACTCCAGGAAGCGCCACTTGGAGTCCTGGCGATGATCGCCCGAGGAACCCGAGGGCAGATAAAGCGAGACGACCGACAGGTTGCCGAAGCGCATCTCGGCATAGCGGCCCTCGTTGTCGGCCTCCTCGAAGCCGATGCGGGTCACAACCTCGTCCGGCTGGCGACGGCTGTACAGGGCCACCCCGCTGTAGCCGGGCTTCACGGCATCGACATAGACGCTGTGGTAGCCGGGTGGATGGAACGGCTCGCCCTGGATCTGATGGATCTGGGCCTTGGTCTCCTGGATGCAGACCACGTCGGCCTCGGTAGTCGGGAGCCAGTCGAAGAAGCCCTTGCGGGCGGCGGCACGGATGCCATTGGCGTTCATCGAGAGTATGCGCATGGCGGGGAACAATACCCGCGCACGCGGGCGCGGAAAAGGGCCCCGACCGGCGCCGATGCCGGATTCGCGGGTGGGTGTGTCAGAATACGGCGTTTTACGACCGGAGCACCCCGATGACCGCCCACGCCTTCCTGGAATATGCCCTGCAACGCGATGTCCTGCGCTTTGGCGAGTTCACGCTGAAGTCCGGGCGGGTGAGTCCCTACTTCTTCAACGCGGGGCTGTTCAACCGGGGCTCGGATCTGGCCCGCCTGGGCGAATTCTATGCCCGCGCGATTGTGGACTCCGGCATCGAGTTCGACCTGGTGTTTGGCCCGGCCTACAAGGGCATCCCGCTGGCGGCGGCAGTGACCGAGGCGCTTTATCGCGACCACGACATGGACCGCCCCTGGGCCTTCAACCGCAAGGAGGCCAAGGACCACGGCGAGGGCGGCAACATCGTCGGCGCCCCGCTGGAGGGCCGGGTGCTGATCGTCGACGACGTGATCACCGCCGGCACCGCGATCCGCGAGTCGGTGGACCTGATCCGCGCGGCGGGTGCGGCGCCGGTGGGGGTTGCGATTGCGCTGGACCGCGAGGAACGCGGCCGCGGCGAGCGCTCCGCCATCCAGGAGGTCGAGGCCGACCTGGGCCTTCAGGTAGTGCGCGTGGCCCGGCTGGCCGACCTGGTCACCATGCTCGAGGCCACCGGCCGGGCACCGGAACATCTGGAGGCCCTGCGCGCCTACCGCGCCGAGTACGGCATTTAGGGGGCTCGCCGCGACATTGACCCTCGCCCCCGTCATTGCGAGGGGTGCGGCGACGAAGCACAAAAGCAGCGAAGCTGCGTTGAACGGCCGCAGGCCGGCCCGCAGGGCGAGCGAAGCGAGTAACCTGCGTCTGGAACCACCCGATCCCGACCGGTCCGGCCCCTGCCAGCTTCGGGAGGTTGCTTCGTCGGCTGCGCCTCCTCAATGGGATGGACGCCCCCGCCCTATTACGGCATCGCGATGTGCCAGAGTGGGGGTGATCACTCTCACTCGAAGAAGACGGAGGCGTCCACATGCAGGTTACAACACTCGGTATTGATCTCGCGAAGAACGTGTTCCAGGTCCACGGTGTGGATGCGCAGGGCCGGCAGGTGTTTTCGAAGGCGCTGCGGCGCAGCCAGTTGCGCAACTTCGTCGCCCAGCTGCCGGCCTGCCGGATCGGCATGGAGGCCTGCGGGAGTGCCCATTACTGGGCGCGTGAGTTGCAGGCGCTGGGGCA
>NZ_KB906371.1:0-62374 GCF_000381305.1 Thioalkalivibrio sp. ALE16 | reverse complement strand
AGCGCCTGCAACTCACGCGCCCAGTAATGGGCACTCCCGCAGGCCTCCATGCCGATCCGGCAGGCCGGCAGCTGGGCGACGAAGTTGCGCAACTGGCTGCGCCGCAGCGCCTTCGAAAACACCTGCCGGCCCTGCGCATCCACACCGTGGACCTGGAACACGTTCTTCGCGAGATCAATACCGAGTGTTGTAACCTGCATGTGGACGCCTCCGTCTTCTTCGAGTGAGAGTGATCACCCCCACTCTGGCACATCGCGATGCCGTAATAGGGCGGGGGCGTCCATCCCATTGAGGAGCGCAGCGACGAAGCAACCTCCTTACGAAACCACCGGATGCTGACGCGCGGCCAGCTTTCGAAGGTTACTCGCTGCGCCCGCCCTTCGGGCCGGCCTGCGGCCGTTCAGCGCGCTGCGCGCTTTTGTGCCGCGTCGCCTGCGGCTCCTCGCAATGACAGTGCCAGTGCGAGGAGCCTTACAACGCCAGGTCGATCGCCAGCAGGACGACGAAACCGACCAGCACGCCGACCGTCGCCTGCGCCTCGTGCCCCTTGCGATGCGACTCGGGGATGATCTCGTGACTGATGACGAACAGCATCGCCCCGGCCGCGAAGGCGAGCCCCCAGGGCAACAGGAACTCCATCAGCGTGATGGCGCCGGCCCCGATCAGACCACCGACCGGCTGCACCAGCCCGGTCAGCAGGGTCACCCCGAATGCGGCCCACTTGCTGTAGCCCAGCGACAGCAAGGCGATCGCCACCACCAGCCCCTCCGGCATGTTCTGCAGACCGATCGCGATGGCCAGCGCGATCCCGTCACGGACGTCATCGCCCCCGAAACCCACGCCGACGGCCAGCCCCTCGGGCAGGTTGTGCAGGGCGATGGCAAAGATAAACAACCAGACACGGCGGATCTTGGCGGGGTCTGCCCCGCTTTGCGGGCCGATGTGGAAGTGTTCATGCGGCACGCACTTGTGCAGGGTGAGCAGCGCGCCGCCCCCGAGCGCCATGCCCACCGCCAGAACGACAATCGCCATACCCACGCCGCCATACTGCAGCTCGGCCTGTTCCACCGACGGCAGAACCAGCTCGAAGGCCGTGGCGGAGAGCATCACTCCGGCGCCGAAGCCCATCATCGCGTCCTCCACCGACTGGCTGATCCGGCGCAGGAAGAAGATCGGAAGCGCGCCCACGGCTGTCATCAGCCCGGCCACGAAGCTCGCCAGCAGGCCGATCTGCAGCGTACTCAGGCCGACGAGCCGCTCTTCCAGCGAAGGCCAGACCAGACTGACCAGCCAGATGAAGGCCGCCAGCGCGATCAGCGACCCGATCAGGAAGACCCGGGGGACCGGTTTGCCGTGATCGTATTCGACAACGGGCTCGTTTGATTCGCTCATGCTCGATCCTTGAACGTCCTGACGGCGTGGTGTTTCTACCATGGATTCCCGGGCCGCCTGCGGGTTTCACAGGCACAGGCTATGGCCGCGGTGCGCTCAACCTATCGTAAACGACGGCCGTGCGCGGTAGAGTTTTCGGCCAGCACTGCGGCCGTCCCACCCGGATTACAAGGACCCACCGATGCTCGACACCATCGACCAGTTCCTCGGCGACACCGCCGGCCTTCTCTGGGGCAACCCGATTACCCTGATCCTCCTGCTGGGCACGGGGCTCTATCTCACCATCCGCCTGGGTCTGGTTCAGGTCGTGGCCTTCCGCGAGGGCTGGCGTGCCCTGCGCGGGTCGGACGGTCGCGCCGGCGGCACCGGGCAGATCTCGCCGTTCCAGGCGCTTTCCACCGCGCTGTCCGGCACCATCGGGACCGGGAACATCGCCGGCGTGGCCACGGCCATCGCGCTGGGCGGCCCCGGGGCGCTGTTCTGGATGTGGGTCACCGCCTTCTTCGGCATGGCCACCAAGTTCGCGGAGACCACCCTGGCGGTGCGCTACCGCGAGATCGCCCCGGACGGCAGCATCGCCGGCGGGCCGATGTTCACGCTCCTCAACGGCCTGAAGATGAAGAAGCTGGCGATCCTGTTCGCCGCCTTCACCCTGATCGCCTCGTTCGGCATCGGCAACATGGTGCAGGCCAACTCCGTGGTCGACGGCCTGACCTTCATCGTGCCGGACCTGCGCGCGGACGACGACATCATGGGCTGGATGGCCCTGATCATCGGCCTGACCATGGCCGTGCTCGTGGCGCTGGTCATCATCGGCGGCGTCAAGCGCATCGCCATGATCGCCTCGACCATCGTCCCGTTCATGGCCGTGATCTACATGCTGGGTGCCTTCGTGGTGATCGTCGCCAACATCGATGCCGTCCCGGCCGCGGTCGCCACCATCCTGAACCTTGCGCTCAACCCCTGGGCGGCCGGTGGCGGGGCCATTGGTCTCGCCATCCAGTACGGCGTCGCGCGCGGCATGTTCTCCAACGAGGCGGGCCTGGGGTCCTCGGCCATGGCGCACGCCGCGGCCAAGAACGGCGATCCGCCGCGCGAGGGCTCGGTGGCCATGCTCGAGCCGTTCATCGACACCATCGTAGTCTGCACCCTGACCGGTCTGGCCATCGTGGTTACCGGGGCCTACATTGACCGCGCCGACGACGTCGTGGGTGCCTCCCTGACCGCCACCGCCTTCAGCTCCACCCTGGGCCCGTTCGGCGCCATGGTGGTAGGGATCAGCCTGATGCTGTTTGCCTTCTCCACCATGATCGCCTGGTCCTACTACGGCGACCGCTCGGCCTACTTCCTGTTCGGCGAGCGCGCGGTCATGCCCTACCGCATCGTGTTCGTCATCCTGATCGTGATCGGGGCCACCATCCCGCTGGGCGTGGTCTGGAACTTCTCCGATATCGCCAACATCGCCATGGCCGCACCCAACCTGATCGCGCTCATCCTCCTGGCCGGCCTGGTGAAGAAGCTGCGCGACGACTACGTGGCCCACCGCCCGATCCCGGATCGTCATGACGGATAAGGCCCCGGTCGCAGGCGGCCCCAGCGACCCGTTCGCCCAGGGCCCGGCGCGGCCCGATGCCGCCATGCTCGTGCGCGAGGTCGAGGCCGCCCTCGCGGAAGACCTGGGCCCCAACGGTCTGGACGGCGACCTGACCGCCGCCCTGGTCCCGGCCGAACGCGTCGCGCGCGCCACGCTGCTGCTCAAGGAGCCCGCGATCGTCTGCGGACAGGCGTGGTTCGAGCGCGTATTCACCAGCCTCGCGCCGGAGATCCGCATCGACTGGCAGGTACCCGAGAGCGCCCGGGTAACCGTGGACGGCCAACCCCGGGTGATCGCGACGCTCGAGGGGCCGGCCCGGGCCGTCCTGGCCGCCGAACGCGCGGCCCTGAACCTGCTGCAGACCCTCTCCGGAACCGCCAGCGAGACCGCGCGCTGGGTCGCGCGCCTGGAAGGCACCGAGAGCCGCGTCCTGGACACCCGCAAGACCCTTCCGGGGCTGCGGCATGGGCAGAAGTACGCGGTGCGCTGCGGCGGCGGCTACAACCATCGGCTGGCGTTGTGGGATGCGGTGCTGATCAAGGAAAACCACATCGCCGCCTGCGGCTCCATCGCCGCCGCGGTCGAGCGCGCCCGCACCCTGGGTGCCGGACGCTGGGTCGAGGTGGAGACCGAGACCCTCGACGAGGTGGACCAGGCCCTGGCCGCCGGTGCCGACGTCATCATGCTCGACGAGTTGTCGCTGGACGACCTGGCCACTGCGGTGCTGCTCATTCGTGGCCGCGCGATCTCCGAGGCCTCCGGCGGGGTCACGCCCGACAGCCTGGCGGCCATCGCGGCGACCGGCGTGGACTACATCTCCGTGGGTGCGCTGACCAAGCACCTCCACGCGATCGACTACTCCCTGCGCCTCGATTAACCGCTCGACCGGAAACCGGTCTCCATTCGAGAGGGCTCCGGTCGGCCGCCTGCCTTACTGAAGCTGGTCCTGGCTCATCCGCTGTTGTCTACGGTGCCTTCGGTCCGCCGCTTGCGCTGTTGGTGGCTGGTCCTGGTTCGTCCTCCGGTGTTTACGGTGCCTCCGGTCCACATACTGCCCGGCGCTGACTCGCCAGCGCGCCCCGAGGTCCTTTCTTGCTTGCCCAAGAAAGGACCCAAAGAAGGGCACCCGGATTCCGCCCGGGAACCTTGCTCCAGGGCCCTCGGGCCGGCGGCGCTGAACTCGCTACGCTGCGCTTCGCTCAGACATCCAGCGCCTTCTCCCGGCCCGAGAACCCTTCCGCAAGGGGCTCCATACGGGAGGCGAAGGTCAGAACCGAACACATCCCCATGTTTGCGCCTAACCATAGGCAACGCCGCTCGAAAGCCCCTGGCGCCCGCTACGCGGGCGCGGCACGCAACGGCCAAAGGCCGAGCATGCCCAAGATGTCCGAAAGCCTAGCCATCATCCACTAGCTATATCGCTGGGATCGCCGTTGTTTGGACCTGCCTCCCCGTTGTCGTCGCGCCGAGCGGAGAGGGTTTTCGCGGGAGAAAAGGCGCTGGATGTCTGAGCGGAGCCGAAGGCGCAGCGAGTTCAGCGCCGCCCGCGAAAACCCTCGGAGCGAGGGAAACCCCGGCCCGCGCAGCGGGCCGGGGTCGCGGCAGTCGGGCGTGTTTCTTGGGTACTTCTTTGCACGAGCAAAGAAGTACCTCGCGGCGCGCTGGCGAGTCAGCGCCGGGCAGTATGTGGACCGGAGGCACCGTAAACACTGGATGACGAACCAGGGCCAGCCCACAGCCGAACCACCGCATTCATTAGCCGAATGCCGAGCGCTGATGCCAAACATGCAAAAGGGGCCACACAGGCCCCTTTGCTCGAATCTGGCGGAGAGGGAGGGATTACTCGGCACGCTGTGCCTCGCCCTCCGGGTCGTCGCCTGCGGCGACGCTCGGGTGCCGCTCCGCGTCACCCGTCGAACCAGCGTTCTTGTTCCTCGGGTTCGAATCCCGGCACCTCCGGGGCCAAACATGCAAAAGGGGCCACGCAGGCCCCTTTGCTCGAATCTGGCGGAGAGGGAGGGATTCGAACCCTCGATACGGGGTTACCGTATACACACTTTCCAGGCGTGCGCCTTCGACCGCTCGGCCACCTCTCCGTTTTCCGCAACCGCTGGACGGCTACAGAGCGCGGAATCCTAAACCAGGCGCGGCAGCGGCGCAATGGAGGGCCGGTGGAAAACGCTTGCGGATCAGGACCCACCCTTGCCTGGCAACCCCGGGAAGGCATGCACGTTTCCACCCACCGCGCCCGCGTCGTGGATGCGCGGCGTCCCCACGGCGGTGACCTCGTCGATGCGAATCAGGGCATGCATCGGCACGTGGAAGCGCTCCACTCCCTCGAACTCGGTACGCAGGCGTTCCTCCGAGGGATCCACCACGACCTGCGAGCGCTCCCCGAACAGCAGACCCTCGATGGTCACGAACCCGTACAGTTCATCCTGATAAACATCACGGGCGAACAATTCGTAGGTTTTGCCATTGTTCAGAAAGCTGATCCGGTAACGTATGTTCTTGTCCATGATCTTAAGGAGACGCTGATTGAATCGCACGTCCGCGCTCGAGTCGCTTTTGCGTGCGAACAAGGCGCGGTGAGTGAAGTGTAGCCGAGCTACATAAGCGAGCCGCAACGCCGGGCGCACGCAAAAGCGGCCGAGCCCCTGCTTTCAATGGCTTGTGGGGTTGGTGCCCCCTGTTCCCCGATCCTGCGTTGCGCCGCTTGCGGGTAGAACCACTACCCGCTGCACGACGCGCCTTGTCTCGGAAAACAGGGGGCACCAACGCGGACGTGCGATTCAATCAGCGTCTCCTTAATCATGGGGGAGCAACCGCAGATTGCAACGGGTTGGCGTTGGTCCGGACGGGCAGAGCCGGTATGATTCCCGGCGTCATCCGCATGGGCCCCGGCACGCCAACGATGAATTCCTCCCAGGAGCTGCTCGATCACTTGAGCCGCAACAGTTCGCCATACCAGGATCCGCTCACGCGGATTCGCTGGGATGCGCTGTCGCCGAAGGACTTCTGGATCCCGGAAGAGGCCGTCTCGCTATTTGGTACGCCGGAATACTCGGCGTTGTCCGCCGAGCAGAAACGCCGCCTGTCGCAGTACGAGTTCCTCTACTTCATCAGCGGGGCACTGTGGCTGGAGGGCCTGTTCATGGAGCGCATCTCGCGCATCTCCATGCACTCGACCGGCCGGCTGGACCGGCTGAACTACCGCCTGCACGAGCTGCGCGAAGAGGCCGGGCACAGCCTGATGTTCATCGAGTTCATGCGGCGCAGCGGCCTGGAGCTGCCGGAGAAGCGCTTCCCGAAGCCACGTCTCGCCACGCTGGTCGGACGCTTCGCCCCGTTCGAGTCCTCGATCTTCTGGATCGCGGTGATGATCGGCGAGGAAGTGCCGGATCGGATGAACCGGCTGATCCACCAGCGCCGCGACCAGATAAGCCCCACGGTGCATGACGTCGTCACCACCCACATGATCGACGAGGCCCGCCACATGGCGCATGCCCGCGACACGCTGGAAAGCTACCTGGACTCCCTGCCCGCCTGGCAGAAGACCACCTACCGGCCGCTGATGCGCCGGGTATTCCGTCAGTTCGTGCACGCCTTCTACTACCCGACGGCGGATATCTACCAGCTCGCGGGCCTGCCCGCGGGTCCGGACTACCGCCGACTGGCACGCGACAATCCGCGCCGGGCCGCCTTCATCGACACCTGTGTCGACCCCGCGCTGCAGATCCTGCGCGCTCAGGGGCTGGTCCTGAACTGGCGATAGGGAAACATTCCGGCCAGGACCAGCACCCGGACCCGGCGCCGCCGCGTCCCGCGCGGCCACGCCGCTTGATTGGGTATCATCCAGTCCATGGCCCCGCACCTTCAGCTCCGACCTCCAAGCACGACCTGGCGTCAGATCGAGCTCGGCATCTTCATCGTGCTGCTGGTGATGATTGGTCTGCGGGTCTGGTTCCAGCCACCCTCTGCACTGGAGCAGCTCACCTTTCGCGAGGAGTTGCAGGTCGTTCTGGTGGACACTCCACTTGGCCGTTCGGAACTGACCATGGCCAACGGCCACGACCAACTGGACCTCGACTTGCTGCACGGCTTTGCGCGGGAGCTAGGCACGCGCATCCGGGTCACCCGCGTGGACACAGCGGCCGAGGCCCACCAGCGTCTGCGCGAACAGCGCGTGGATCTTGCCGCCGGCTTGCTGGTCGATCCCGGCGATCCCGCGGTCAAACCGGGCCCGGAGATCCTCGCGATCCAGCAGCTCCTCGCCTTCTGGCGCGGCAACGAAGCGAACGCGGCCCTGTCCGCCCTCGACGATCTGCCTGCCGGAACCCGTCTGGGGTTCACCGCGCAATCCCCCTTGCCGGAACGCCTGCGGGACCACCTGGCCCAAGTCGAGGCCTCAAGACAACGGAGCTCGACCCTGGCGGAGGGCCCCGAATCCGCCGATCCGGAAGAGAACCCCGTGGAGATCCTGGGCGACGAGCCCCGTGACCCTCCGATTGAACTGGTACCGCTGGGAACTGCCGAGGCGCTGCGCCAGGCCCTGGCCGAAGGCGAGATCGACTACGCCCTGATGAACTCGCTGGAGTTCGGGCGGTTGCGGCGCCTGCATCCGGAGCTGCGCACCGCGTACGAGTTCGAGCGCGGTGCGACCGTCACCTGGCTGTTCCCGTCCGGGTTCGACCACAGCCTGATCGAAGCGGCGGAACGCTATATCGAGCGCCTGCGCGAGAACCGCGAACTGGAGCTGATGACCGACCGTTACCTGGGCCACCTGGAGACCCACGATCTGGTGGACGCCCTGACCTTCGCCCGCCGAGTGGAGGACCGCCTGGATCGCTTTCGCGACCTGTTCGAGAGCGCCGGCGAGCAATACGGCCTGGACTGGCGCTTCATCGCGGCGGTGGCCTATCAGGAGTCACACTGGAATGCCAACGCCGTGTCGCCCACCGGCGTGCGCGGGCTGATGATGCTGACCCAGAACACCGCTGCGGGTCTCGGCATCGACGACCGCACCGATCCCGCATCGAGCGTGGACGGTGGCACGCGATACCTGCTGGATCTGCGCGAACGACTCCCGGAGCGAATCCCGGAACCGGACCGCACCTGGATGACCTTGGCGGCCTACAACGTCGGCCTCGGTCACCTGCACGACGCCCGTCGCCTGGCGGATGCGCATGGCGACGATCCGGATCGCTGGCTGGACGTGATGCAGTGGCTCCCGCGCCTGGCCGACCCCGAATGGTACGAGCGCACCCGCTATGGCTACGCCCGTGGCTGGGAGCCGGTCGTCTACGTGCAGAACATCCGCAGCTACTACGACAAGCTGATCCAGCGCTTCCCCGAAAGCGGCGACCACAGACCGCCGCCCCCCGAGCCGTATCGCCGGGTCCCGGTGTCGCTCTAGGTGTGGAGTCTCACAAGGATGTCCACGGGACGACGGGACTGCATTCAGCACCGGCGGATCAATATCGAGCCCTCGTGCGTCTCTCCCCGAACACCCTCCGGAAAGGCCTGCATGACCCGTTCTCTCGCCGTTGTTCTGCTCTCTCTGGTAGCGCTTCTGGGGACGCCGCTTATCGCCCTGGCCCAGGATGCCGGGGATCCAACCGGCGCTGCGAACGCAGCCGCCATCATCGAGGCCGGCGGCGCCGAAGTGCCGGTGGAGCGCTATCGCGCCGACGGCGACGCCGTGCTGCTGTGGTTCCCGTCCGAGCACGGGTTGCGCGACGGCCACCGCACCCAGGCCCTGGCCCTGCAGGCCATCGGCATCGAGGTCTGGCTGGTGGACCCCTTCAGCGGCCACTTCCTGCCGGAGGCGGCCTCCAGCTTCGATGACATGCCCACCACGACCGTCGCGGACCTGATCGAGTCGGCTCACGCCGATACCGGTCGAGCCGTCTTCGCGTTCGGCCACGACCGCGCCCTGCCCTGGCTGCTCACCGGGCTTTACCAGTGGCAGCTCGCCCACCCGGATGCGGACCACCTGGCCGGCCTGCTGATGGCCAGCCCCTACCTGCACACCGGCGTGGACACCGAAGGTACCGAGCTGCAGGCCATCGTCGGACTGACCAACCTCCCTGTGTACATTCTGCAACCGGCGCAATCCCCACAGCGCCAGCAGCTCGGCCGCATCCGCGCGGGTCTCTCGGAGGGCGGCAGTGCTGTGGGCGCCCGCCTGCTTCCCGGGATCCGCGACCGGTTCTTCTTCCGCCCCGATGCCACGGCCGGCGAGCAACTCGCGAGCGAGCACTTCCACCGCGAGATCGCCTTCGGCATGGAGATGCTCTCGCGCCTGCCCCGCCAGCGGACGCCGGCCGTGGCCGAGGCGGACACCGACCTGGCCGTGCGCACCCCCACCGGCAGCGACGCGCAACTGAACACCAACACCCTGGACGAACCCGTGGCTGCCCCGCCGCTGGAACGGCCCGACCTTGCCGGCGACACCCGGCGTCTGGAGGACTATCGCGGCGAGGTCGTGCTGGTGAACTTCTGGGCCAGCTGGTGCCCGCCCTGCGTGCACGAGATGCCATCCATGCAGTTGCTGGAGGATGAACTGCGCGCGGAAGGCTTTCGCATCCTCGCGGTGAATCTCGGCGAGGACGAGGCCACCATCCGACGCTTCATCGAGGACGAAGTGCAAACGGACTTCACCATCCTCCTCGACCCGGACCAGGCCTCCCTGAACGACTGGCGCGCGATGGCCTACCCCACCAGCTACGTCATCGACCGCGAGGGCCAGCTGCGCTACTACCTGTTCGGCGCGATCGAATGGACCGAACCCGGCGTCATCGACCAGATCCGCGAACTCCTCGACGAGTAGGCGCAAGGGTAACCCCGCGATCGCTCGAAATACCCGCCAGGCGTGGGCCCTTGCGCGTGCTCGTCAGCATTCGGGACTAAGCTAAAGGAATGGCGGATGCCGAGGAGAATCCGATGAAAAAGCCCGAGCCCGCATCGCCCCTTGTACGCGGCCTGCTCGCGAGCCTGGCACTGCTGGTGGCCTCGCCCACCTTCGCGGAGGTGGAGGTGGGCATCACCACGGACATGGCCGAGTTCGAGGTGCGCCACGGCGACGAGCGCGTGACGGTTACCCGCGACCAGGACACCTTCGCGACCATCGATCTCGACTATGCGCAGATTGCGCGCCCCTGTCCGCCCTTCTGCATCCAGCCGATGAGCCTGGGTCGAGGGGTCGAGACGCTGGGTGAACTGGAGTTCATCGATTACCTGCGCCAGACCACCGAGCGCGACGACCTGCTGATCATCGATTCACGCACCCCACGCGAATATCGCCGCGGCACCATCCCCGGTGCCATCAACATCCCCTGGGATCGCCTGCACTTCGCCTCCGGGGCCGACCCGGACGACGTACGCAATGTGCTGAGCGACCGGTTCGACGTGGTCTTCGACGGGGACTTCTACGACTTCAGCCACGCGAAGACCCTGGTGCTGTTCTGCAACGGCCCTTGGTGCGGGCAGTCCCCCACCAACATCCGCACGCTGACCAACCTCGGCTACCCGGCCGAACGCATCAAGTGGTACCGCGGCGGCATGCAAATGTGGCACGCCTTCGGCCTGACCACGGTGGAAGGCTCCACCGACGAATAACGCACGACCGTCCGGCCGGCTATTCGGGCTCGGTCATGAGGGTACGGACGCGGTTGATGACGTCGGGGTCGTCCCATTCGATGGCGCTGTTGACGGAATAGCGCACGCGGCCGTCGCGGCCAAGGATGAAGGAGCTGGGGAAGGCGAATACACGCCAGTCGGCGGCAACCCGGCCGTCGAAATCCATCAGCACCGGGAAATCCACCTGCACCTCGTCCATGAAGGCGGAGATGTGCTCGGCGCTCTCCTGATAGTTAACCGAGACGATGGCGAAACCCTTGCCCAGGGTCTCGGCCATGCGGTTCATCGACGGGATCTCGTGGACGCAGGGCGGGCACCAGCTGGCCCAGAAGTTCAGCAGGACCACCTGGTCCGCGTAGTCGGACAGCGACTGCTCATCGCCAAGGTGATCGGTCAGGGTGAAGTCCGCAACCGGCGGTGGGTGATCGCGCGCTACCAGCCCCCGACCGGCCTCGACCTCGTGCGCGAGTTCCGGCATCGGCGCCGCCGCCAGCGGGCGCGGGACGCTGGCCAGCAACCGGCCCGCCTGCAGCAACTGCGCGGGCAGACGGGCCGCCATGGCCACTTCCTCCGGTTCGGGGTCGGAACGGCGCAGGTAGTAGAAGTCGCGCACCCCCGGGATCATCTGCACGAATACCGCGCTGCCACCCCGGCGCAGGTCGGTCAGGATCTCGTCCAGGTGCCAGCGGTAGACGCCCTGGGTCGGCTGCAGCAGAAACACCGGAAGGCTGGTGGCCCGCACGACATCCACAAACTCCGCGGGCGCCCCGGCGACTGGCGTGTCCACCATCAGGTTGGGGAAGGCCAGGGCCGCACCCAGCACGTAGGCCGCCTCGGGCCCGTCTTTCTGCCACTGGCGCAGGCCGCGCAGCGCGGTGATGGCCGGGCGACCGGAGGCCACCAGCATGACCTCCTTGCCCGTCTCTTCATGCGCGGCGCGCAGCAACGCGGCCACGCTGACTCCATCCAGGCTGCGCATGCTCTCGTTGGTGCGGGGGAGGAAATGGGCATCCAGCAGGTCCACCTGCCAGACCTCGATGCCCATGGCCGCCAGCTCGCGGCCGAACTCGGCATGGTTGGCGTGCGCGCCCGCCTGCGGCAGCAGCCAGAGGTAGAGGCGCTCACCCTCGGCCGGGTAGACGGTCACGTCCAGCTCCACGCCGGCGGGATCCGTCACGGTCATCGAACGCGGCTCCGCGGCGTCGGCCAGCACCGGCGCAGCTAGAATCAGGCACAGCAGCAGGCCAAGACGTGGCAGAACGCTCATCGACACAGGACGCATGGATCAGGGAGACGGAAGGCGACTATAGCGCCCCGCCGGGCGGGCGGAAACGTCACCACCCCGCTGGGGATACGGGATCAGCGCGGGTGAATGTGCCGGTAGGTCCGCAGGCGGCGGGTCTTCTCCACCATCCGCCACAGGGAACGGCTGTTGTTGTAGCGCGAGACATGCTGCAGCGGGACCCACAGGATGTCGTGCGACTCGTGGCTGCCGGGCACCGGCAGGCGGTCATCGATCTCCAGCAGGAAGCGCACGTCGATGTGCTCGTGCATCGGGAAATGCGGGCTGGCGGGGATGGTGTGGATATCCAGGTCGAAGATGTCTTCCTCGACGAGCCGGATATGCTCGGGGGACAAGCCGGTTTCCTCGTGTGTCTCGCGCAGCGCCACCTGCAGGATATCCGCCTGACCATCGGCATGCCCGCCTGGCTGGAACCAGCGATGGTGCTTGCCGTGCAGCAACAGCAGGGCCTGCTCGCGATCCGGACTGACCACCCAGGCCGAGCCGGTCACGTGGGCCGGCGTCAGGTCGCAATTGAAGCAGTCCGGGTGGTCGTTGACGAAATCCAGCGCGCGGCGGACGAAGCCGGCCTCCTCGATGAAGGTCGTCTGGTGACGGGCCAGCAGGTCCAGCAGCTGCGCGCGATGCATCTCAGGTCCCGGCGGGGTTGTGCAGCGCGTGGATCGCGGCGCGCGCCGCCTCGTCCACGTCGCCTTCGCGGCCGGCGAGGGTCAGGCGCCCGAAGGCGCCCACCGCGCGCACATCAATCAGCGACACATTGGCCGCCTTCAGCGCCTGGTTCGCGGCGTAGATGATGTAGCCGGCCGGCTCCGCCTCGAGGATGAACATGCTCTGGTCCGGCAGGATCATGTTCCCGCGGCGGTTCTGGCGGTTGATCAGCACGGTGTGATCCGGGGTCATCCCGCGGATGGTCTCCTGCCACGGGATGCGGCAGGGCTGACGATCCTCCTGGCTGGCGCCCAGGCGCGAGAGCAGCACGCGACCGGCCTCCTGCACCTCGCTCTGGTCGCGGTGGTGGATCACCATGGAACCGAACTCGCGCTCCACGACCTGCTGCGCGAGGTGCACGTTGGTCGCCTTCAGCGCCACGTCGGTCAGACGGTGCACCGCCATCCCCGGCGAAACCTCCACCCACAGGCAGGAGTCCCCCGGTACGGGCAGAAAGCCCTGGGAGACCGTAGCCATGTATTCCGCCAGCTGCGGCTGGAGGGAATCCATGTAGACGTAGGTACGCAGCTGGATCATCGATTCGCTCTGGGCCGGGGCCTGGGCCCCATGGGTCCCGCGCGTCGCGGCCCGAACCCGCGCGGGGCGTCCGCGCACAGGTTACGCAAGCCGCCTGCTACCGCCGGCCTGCGTGAGTACACGGGAGAATTGAGGGGCGCATTGTGAACGCAGCGGGCCTCAAGCTCAATCTCCGGGCCGCATCGGAGCCCCTGCAACGCGCCGACACAACCCCCGTATGGCCTCGTATAATGCTACGCCAGCCCAGCCGCCACAGGGATTGTCATGACAAAGCAGGACGCGGAACACCTCCTGGCCCGCGTGGAAGATGCCGACCTCGACCTGGCCGAGACCCTGCGCGAACTCGTCGACTGGCTGCGCCCGGAAGATCCCCTCAATGTGGCCCCGGTTATCGGCCGGATCGAACAACTGACCCTGGCGCTCGCGGACCACCCGGGCCTGCAGGAACGGCTGCGTCAGCGACTGGAGGACGGGCTGGAGGACGCCCGGCACCTGACGCTGTACACCGGGATCGGCCTGTTCTCGCGCAAGGGATTCTTTCGCGAGGCGGCGGAGCTGATCTACGAGCGCATCAACCCGCGCCCGATGGATCGCCAGGATCTGAAAGATGTGCTGTTTCACGTCTTTCACCAGACCGACGATGCCGTATGGGTCGCCGCCCTTCCGGACGATGCCTGGTGGCGCCTGCTGGAGGCACTGGGCTGCCTGTCCGGCGAGCATCCCGGGGTCCTGCACCGGGCCCGCGAGGAGATCCTCTACGCCCTGGAGATGCTGTCCATCTGGGTGGCGGCCGAGGAACTGGAACCGGAACTCCTGCGCCTGGACCCGTCGATCGCGGAGCGCAACTCGGCGTTTGTGGCCCAGGAGCGCGAGATCTCCGCCTACGTGCGCGACTATCGTGCCGCGCTGGAGGACCCCAACCGCGAACGCATGGACGACCGCCACGCCCGCGTGCTGCTGGAGCAGTGCGGCGAGCAGATCGCGCGCCTGCGCCAGCTGGCCATCACCCACGGCAACAGCCTGTCCCTGACCCACCTGCTGGAACGCCTGGACCAGACCCTCCGGCGCATCCACAAGCTGCTCGACCTGCTGGAACCCGATGCGGAGCGCGATACCCGCGCCGCCTCGGTCGGCGTGTTCCGCGAACTCATCACCATCAGCGCCCGCCAGCACGGGGTGCGCGCGCTGTGGCAGGACAACATCAAGCTGGTCTCGCGCAGCATTACCCAGCATGTCAGCGACACCGGCGAGCACTACATCACCCAGTCGCGCGGCGAATACTTCCAGATGCTGCGCTCCGGGGCCGGCGCCGGGCTGATTATCGCGGTTATGGCGCTGATCAAGATCCAGATCGGGGCCCTGGATCTGTCCCAGGCAGCCTACACACTGTGGACCAGCCTGAACTACGGGCTCGGTTTCGTGCTGATCCACATCCTGCACTTCACCGTCGCCACCAAACAGCCGGCGATGACCGCCGCGCGCCTGGCCGCCGCCATCGAGGAGAGCGAACGGGGGACGGCCGACCCGCGCAAGATGGCGGACCTCCTGATGCGGGTGGGACGCTCGCAGTTTGCCGCGGTGCTGGGCAACGTGGGCATCGCCCTGCCCACCGCGATCCTGATCGGGCTGTTTCCCGCCCGCCTGTTCGAGGCCCCGATCCTGTCCGGCCAGGAGGCCGACTACCTGATGGACGGCCTGCGCCCGATCATGGGGCTGGCGCTGTTCTTCGCCGCGATCGCCGGGGTCTGGCTGTTCGTCTCCGGCCTGATCGCCGGCTTCTTCGACAACCGCTGCGCCTATCTCGACCTGCCCGGCCGGCTGCGGGAACACCCTTGGCTGCGCCGCCTGCTGCCCACCGGCGCCCGCCACCGCCTGGCTGACTGGATCGGCTACAACTACGGGGCCCTGATCGGGAACTTCCTGTTCGGTGTCCTGCTCGGGGTCACCGGATATGTCGGCTACCTGCTGAGCCTGCCGCTGGATATCCAGCACGTGGCCTTCGCCTCGGCCAATCTCGGCTATATCACCGCCAGCGAGACACCCGGGCTGGGGATATTCACACTGTTCCTGGTCTTCGTGCTGCTGATCGGGGCCGTCAACCTGTGGGTCAGTTTCGGCCTCGCGCTGTACGTCGCGCTGCGCGCCCGGGGCGTGCGTATGGGGGCCTTCGGCCGCGTCTTCCGCGCCTACGGCCATCATCTGCGCGAACGCCCGCGGGAATTCCTGTTCCCCCCGCGTGCCGTTGCCGCCGCCGACGACAACGACAAAGGCGATGCTCGGTAGCCACGCCCGGGGTCTCCTGCTGCCGCTGGCCATCCTGTGGCTGGCCGGCTGTGCCGGAGCGGTGCCCAACCCGTCCGGTGGCGAGTCCCGCGTGCCGATCCTCGCCCCGGAGGTCATCCACACCGCGGACGGTGATCGACTGCCGCTGCATCGCTGGGGTCCGGAGACCCCGGAGCAGGTGGTGCTGGCCCTGCACGGGTTCAACGACCACGGCGGCAGCATGCAGGCCCTGGGCGAGGCCCTCGCCGAGCATGCCATCGCGGTCTACGCCTATGACCAGCGCGGCTTCGGCGGCACGCGCAATGCCGGCTACTGGTCCGGTCATCGGATCATGGCCGAGGACGCCCGCACCGCGCTGCGGCTGCTGCAGGCGCGTTATCCCGATCGCACGCCCTACCTGGTCGGCAAGAGCATGGGCGGCGCGGTCGCCCTGCTGGCCGCGGCGGAGGCGCCCGATGCCGGGGACGGGACACCCCTTGTAGCCGGCACGGTGCTGATCGCCCCGGCCGTCTGGAGCCGGGGCGACATGCCCTGGTATCAGCGCTTCGGCCTGTGGCTGGGAGCGCGCCTGGCGCCCGGCTGGCGCCTGGACGGCGAGATGGCGGCGGAACTGGATATCCACCCGACGGACGACCCCGCCGTGCTGCAACAGATGCGCGACGACCCGCTCGTGCTGCGCGACGCGCGCATCGATGCCCTCGACGGCCTGACCACCCTGATGACCCGCGCGCTGGAGACCGGTCCCGACCTGCCCGCGCCCAGCCTGACCCTCTACGGGGCGCGCGACGACCTCGTGCCACCGCGCCCCCTGGCGCGCCTGCTGGAGGGGCTTTCCGCGCAGGAGTCCGGTGCCCACCGCGCCGTGCTCTACCCCGAGGGCTACCACATGCTGACCCGCTACACCCGCGCCGGAACCACCTTCGCCGACATCGCCGCGTGGCTGCAGGACCCGCAAGCCCCCCTCCCCTCCGGCCACGAACGCAGCCTCGATGCGCTAACGCAATACCTTCGGGATCTAGACTGACTGGCCCCGCCGGCGCATCAAAGCTACGCTCGATGCAGCAACCTCTGGAGAACGCCCCATGAGCCACTCGACCTCCAACCGTCTTGACGACCTGGTGGCCCGCAGTCGGCGCGACCAGGCGGAGCGCGAACGCGGCTATCGCGAGCAGGCCCTGAAGATGTATCCGTGGGTTTGCGGGCGCTGCGGGCGGGAGTTCACCCGCGCCAATCTGCGCGAGCTGACGGTACACCACCGCGACCACAACCACGACAACAACCCCCCGGACGGCAGCAACTGGGAACTGCTGTGCCTGTACTGCCACGACAACGAGCACCAGCGCTATACCGATGCCACCCCCGGAAGCGGCAAGACGGGCGGCACCACGGCCACGCACAACCCGTTCGCCGGGCTGGCCGGCATGCTCAAGGGGGACAACGATCCACAGGATGACGATTCGGGGGCGTAAACCCCCGCGACCGCTTCACAGCCCGCGCCACCAGAACTGCAATGGCTTGTGGGTTCCCTGCGTCTCGCCAATATCCGGCCAGGGAAACTGGCAGACCAGGCCCTCGGCCCGGGTGTAGCCGCGCCTCCTCCAGAAACCGTCCAGCGGCCGATAGTCCGCCGGGCGCCGCGGGTGATCCTGCGGGCGCACCACCGCACAGAAGGTGGCATGCGCAAACCCCAACCGGCGGGCCGCCGCCTCGCGCTCGTCGAAGAACCGGTGCCCGGCTCCCTGACCACGAAACTCCGGCTCCAGCACTGACTCCGCGAGGTAGTAGTACGCCGCCGGGTCCAGCCCCTGCTCGCGAAACGGGGCCTGGAATTCCGCCTCGGCCGCGGCCAGAGGCAACGCGGTGGAAGCGCCCACCACACGGCCATCTTCCAGCGCTAGCACCAGCGTGCTGTCCGGGCAGTCCGCATAGTCCTGCAGGTACCGCGCCTCGTACTCCGCACTGCCGTCGTAGAGGTACGGCCACTCGCGGAACACCGCGATACGCAGGCGTGCCACGGCGTCCAGATAGGGCGTTATACCCGCCCCGCCCACGGTCCTGAATTCCATTCGTTTCGGCCTCCTGCGCTCGCGCTCAGACCGCTCCTGGGGTGTCGGCCGGGGCCGGCTGCCCCACACCGCGCAGCAAACGGCCCAGGATATCGGTCCCGCTCAGGATGCGGCGCTGATCATCGGTCCACAGCAGGATGACATCGTCGCCGACCACGGTGTCGCCACTGCTGGCCGGGCGCACCTTGAAATGCGGCACCAGCCCGCCCAGACGTCGGCCCCCATCACGCACCACCAGAGGATGATGGCAGTGATGCTGGGGATCAAAGCGTTCCGGTGCAAACAGGGCCTCGCGGGTAAACTCCGGGACCCGGATCACCGTGCGCGGCTCGCCTTCGGGGTCGGTAATCACTATCCATCCCCGCCCCGGCCGATTGAGCCGAACCAGGAACGGATCATCGGTCCGCGGCGCGATCGCGGGGAAGACCGGGCGCCCGTCCACGAATTCCATGGCGACCACGCTGTCCGGATCCAGCGCCTGCCCCTCGTGCTGCACCAGGATGTCGTCCAGCTCCAGGAAATTGCGGGCACCGCGGCCCTCGACCCGCGTGATCTCGCTGCCGTGCGCCTGCATATGCAGATCGATCAGATAGTGCAGATCGCGCTCCGGAAAGAACCGGATCTCCTCGCCGCCGAGCCAGCGATCCAGCACCCAGGCCGTGGGGCGCGCCACCGGATACATCAGGAACTGGTAGAACCGCAGCAGCGGATAGAGCGCCCCGGCCACCTTCAGCGCGTGCCGGGAGAAATAGGACTGCGGCAGGATCTCGGCAAAGATCGTGATCACGACCGTGGAGAACAGGAACGCCGCCACGCCCCCCATCACCGAGCCCGACAGCAGCGCCAGGAGCACGTTGACGGCGACATTGCCCCAGAGGATGGTCACCAGTGCAAAGTTCGCATCGCCGCGCAGGGCCAGCAGGCGTTCCGCGCGCGGATCCCCCTTCTGCGCCTGGACCTCCAGTTCCAGCTTGCTGCGCGAGAACAGCCCGAGATTGAGCCCGGACAGGATCGCCGATTGAGAGAGGCAGACGAGGATACCCAGCCAGGTCAGGAGGCTCATGGGATCTTTTCCTTGGCTCGCGCATACATGGCATCAGGGTACCGCGCCGTACGCCGTGCGCGCCCGCACGGAACAGGCCCTGCTCTTTGCGATACCACCCCAAGCCGCTGCAGAGCATCTACACTCGAAGACGGGGCCGGTGCCTGCCGGGCCGGCCCCGCAGCGGTCCCGTCGCCCCGTCCAACGGGTACCCGGGGCCACCGTCTACGCCACAGGAGGATCTGCATGGACACTGTCTGGATCGTTGTCGCCGATGCCGCGCGCGCCCGCATCTTTGCCTGCGAGGGCCGCGCCTGTCAGGGGATGCACGAGAGCGAGACGCTCTCGCACAGCGAGTCCCGCGCCCACAACCAGGATCTCGTCTCGGATCGCCCCGGGCGCAGCTGGAGCAGTGCCAGCGGGGATGCGCGGCACGCCATGCAGGAGAGTACCGATCCCGCCGCCAACGAACGCAACCGTTTTGCCCGCCAAGTCGCCGAGCGGCTCAAGGCCGCCTATCACGAGGGCACCTTCAAGCGACTCGTGATCGTCGCCGCGCCGACTTTCTTGGGCGCCCTGCGCGAGGTACTGGACCCGACCGTCGCCCAGAGCGTGACCGCCGAGGTGGCCAAGAACGTGACCAAGTCCACCGACGCCGCCAGCCTGCGCAAGCACCTGCCGGACTTCCTCTACTGACCGACCCGCCCCGGCCCCGACGCGGGGTCGGGGTTCACCACCGCGTCCCCGCGCCTTGTTCGCACGCATAAGCGACTCGAGCGCGAGCGTGCGCATTAACCAGGGTTTCCCCTAGTGCTTCAGGTCGTCGGGCTGCAGCGTTCCGAGCAGACGCGGCCCGTCAGTATGTGGCTCGAACACGGCCATCTCGGCCTCGTCGATCTCCACCTCCGCGGCGTGGCGCAGGTTCAGGTCATGGCCCACGATCACAATGTTCTTCTCCGGGGCCTCGGGCGGCGTGTTCAGGTGCCGCCGCAGCCCTTCGATCAGCTCCTCGCGGCGCGCAGCATCCTGAATAATCGGCAGATTGTAGAGTTCGGTCCGGATCTCGTACTCGCCGAACCCGTAGTGCGCGGTCTCCCAGTTACGGCAGAACTCGCTGGTCAGCACCTGCTCGACCGGTATGGCGTGCCGCTCGAAGCCCTTGCCCACCTGCCGCGCCTGTTCCCGCCCGCGGGTGCTCAGGTTGCGCTGCCCTTCGCAGTCCGTCATGTCGGAGAGGTCATAGTCGTCGTGCGACCGATCCGTGGCCGCATGCCGCCAGTAGATCACCAGCCCGCCCGCCTGCAGGCGCTCGATCAGGGCCTTCGGTGCCAGCGGCTCGGCGCCGGCCGGAGCCACCATCGCCAGCATCAGGGCCAGTACTCCACCCACCATCCCGTTCCTCACCACATCACCCCCGATCTTTCCGCCCTCCCCTTTGCGTAGACGCTCCGGCGTCATTCTGCCCGGCCACGCGACCCCGGCCCGCCAGGGTGGGCCGGGGTCGCTTAGTCGAAATCCTCGGGGGTCAGTATGCCGAGCACGCGGGGCGCATCCCCGCCCGGCTCGAACACCGCGATCTCGCCTTCGTCGATGCGCACCCGCGCCGCGCGCTGGAGGTTGATGTTGTGCCCCACGATCACCACGTTGCTGTCGCCATCCTCCGGCGGCGTCACGAGATAGTCCCGCAGGGCCGTCACCAGCGCCTGCTGTCGCTGACGGTCGCGCACCGGCGGCACGTTGAACAGGTCGTCCCGAACCTCCCAGGAGCCCTCGCCGAAGGCGATCCGGGCGCTGTCGATATTGCGGCAGAACGCCGAGCTCAAAATGCGCTCGACCGGGATCGCGTGACGTTCGAAGCCGGCGCCGACCCGGCGCGCCTGCTCGCGTCCGCGGTCGTCCAGATTGCGCTGCAGTTCGCAGCGGCTCATGTCGGTCAGGTCCTGATCGCGGCGGCTGTGATCGGTCGCGGCGTGGCGCCAGTAGATCACCAGCCCGCCCGCCTGCAGGCGCTCGATCAGGGCATCGGGCTCGAGCGCATCGGCACTCGCCAACGTGGGCAGGAACAGCAGGGTCAGCAACAGCCACAGGCCGGAACGAAACATCGGCATCTCCTCGCAAGAACACGCATTCAGTAGGCCTGCAGACCACGCGGCGGGGGCACCGGTTCGGTGCATCCGCCGACGGCACTCAACGCGACACTGCGTTGACGCCCCCCGACCCCAGCCCTAGTATGCCGTCACTGCCTTGCCCGGAAACCCGCGCCCCCATGACCTACTGTGTCGCCATCGATCTGGACGACGGCCTCGTCTTCGCCTCCGACTCCCGCACCAACGCGGGCGTGGACCAGGTGAGCACCTACAGCAAGATGCACACCTTCGAAATCGAGGGGCAACGGGTCTTCGTGGTCCTCGCCGCGGGCAATCTGGCCACCACGCAGTCGGTGGTGCAACAACTCAAGCGCGACATGGAGGAAGGCGCCGAGGAAAGCCTGGCAACGGTGGAACGCATGTCGGATGCCGCCGAATACCTCGGACGGCTCAACCGCGAGGAAGCGGAGAAGCACTCCGAGGCATTGTCCCGCTCCGGCATCAAGGCCGAGGCCACGCTGATCATCGGGGGCCAGATCGGCGACGACACCCCGGCGATCTTCATGGTCTACCCGCAGGGCAACTACATCACCACCTCGCAGCAGACGCGTTTTTTGCAGATCGGCGAGAGCAAGTACGGCAAGCCGATCCTGGATCGCATCATCGAACCGGCCACCCCGCTGGGGGATGCCGCGCGCTGCGCCCTGGTCTCCATCGACTCGACCATTCGCTCGAACCTGACCGTGGGCCCCCCGATCGAGGTGATGGTCTACGAGCGGGGCACCCTGACCTTCGACCATTACCTGTGCCTGGAGACCGACGACGCCTACCTGCGCTCGCTCACCCAGGCCTGGGACACCAACATCAAGAAGGCCTTTACCGACCTGCCGCGCTTCGACTGGGAGTCCGCCCACGCACGCAAGCAGCGCGGGACCCGCGTCAGCCGCGGATCCGGCAAGTCGGCCGCATCCTCTTCCGGCAAGCCGAAAAAGTCCCGCCGCTGAACGGATCGCGGCTTCACCCGCGATCCATCCAGTGCCTCCCTATGCCGCCTGAGTCTGGGCTTGCGTCGGCGCGATCCGGAACCAGGTCTCCACGTTCGCGCCGTGGATATCCCCGATATCCCGCTGCAGCACATCCATGAAGGCATGCAGGCCGTCTTCCGCGATCAGCTCCTCCACATGCGCACTGGAGGCGTGGCGGCGCGCCTGGATCACCAGGCGCAGCGGCAGTTCGTTGCGTGGCAGCTTCTCCAGCGCATCCTGCACCTGAGTCAGGGCGTGGGTCACCGAACGCGGGAAGGCGGTGTCCTGCAGGAGGAACCGCACCACGTCCACACCGTTGATCCGGCGCTTCACATGCTGGCGGTACATCTGAAAGCCACTCCCCGAGCGCAGGATGCTGGTCCATAGCAGTCCTTCGTAGGGCTCGGGATCCTCGCCGTCCTTTTTCAGGAGTTTGAGTGCGCCCACGTCGACATGCCGGGTGGACATGTCGGCTCGCTCCAGATTGCGCCCCAGGCGGATGAAGTCGTAGGCCGCATCATGACTCATGGTGCCAGCCAGCAGCCCCGTGAGGGTCTGGCAGCGCTGAACCACCTCGGAGAGAAACTCGAAACGGCCGCGCTTGCCGATGCCCTGATCGATATGGTCACGGGCGAACAGGTACAGCTCGTTCATCACCTCCCAGGCCTCGGAGGGAACCAGGTCGCGGGTGGTACGCACGTTCTCGCGCGCCGACCGCAGGGAGTTGAGCACCGAGCTCGGGTTGTCGGCATCCGCCAGCAGGAATTTCACACAATTGCGTTCATCGTCCCGCTGATAGTGATTGTCGAACAGGCCCTCGTTGCCGGTGACCTCCACCAGGCCCTTCCACGACACCTGCACCGATTTCGGCATGTCCAGCGCCAACAGATTGAAGGCCGTGACCATGCGTGCCGTATTCTCGGCGCGCTCGACATAGCGCGCCATCCAGTAAACGCGTTCGGCGACTCTCGAGAGCATCTCAGTTCTCCTCGTCCACGATCCAGGTGTCCTTGCTGCCCCCGCCCTGCGAGGAGTTCACCACCAGCGAGCCCTTGCGCATGGCCACGCGCGTCAGCCCGCCGGCGGTCACGTCGGTGCGCACCCCCTGGAGGATGAACGGGCGCAGGTCCAGATGGCGCGGCTCGATCTCGTCACCGCACAGGGTCGGGGCCACGGACAGATCCAGCGTCGGCTGGGCGATGTAGTTGCGCGGGTCCTTCTTGATCAGCTGGGCAAACTCGGCCCGCTGCTTCTTGGTCGCGTGCGGGCCCACCAGCATGCCGTAACCGCCGGACTCGTTGGCCGGCTTGACCACCAGCTCGTCGAGGTGGTCCAGCACGTAGGCGCGGTCCTTCTCGTTCACACAGAGATAGGTCGGCACGTTGGGGATGATCGGCTCCTGGTCCAGGTAGTAGCGAATGATGTCCGGGACGTAGGCATACATCACCTTGTCGTCGGCCACGCCCGCGCCGGGGGCGTTGGCCAGTCCCACATTGCCCTGGCGCCAGGCGCGCATCAGGCCGGGCACGCCGAGCATCGAGTCGGGGTTGAAGACCTCCGGGTCGAGAAACTCGTCGTCGATGCGGCGGTAGATCACGTCGACGCGCTCCAGGCCGTCGATGGTCCGCATGTAGACGCAGTCGTCGTCCCCGACCACCAGGTCCGCGCCTTCCACCAGCTCGGCGCCCATGCGCTGGGCAAGGAAGGAGTGCTCGAAGTACGCGGAGTTGTAGATGCCGGGGGTCAGCACCGCGATCTCCGGGTAGTCCTGCGGGCGCGGCGAGATCGACGCCAGCATGTCGAACAGCTGGGTGGGGTATTCATCCACCGGCAGGATGCTGGAACTCTCGAACATCTCCGGGAACACGCGCTTGGTGACCTGCCGGTTCTCCAGCATGTAGGAGACCCCGGAAGGCACGCGCAGGTTGTCCTCCAGGACATAGAACTGCCCCGATCCGTCGCGCACCAGGTCGCTGCCGCAGATGTGCGCCCAGACGCCCTGCGGGGGCTTGATCCCGATGCACTGCTCGCGAAAGTTCTTCGACTGGTTCAGCACATAGCGCGGGATCACCTTGTCCTGGAAGATCCGCTGCTCGTTGTAGATGTCGTCGATGAACAGGTTCAGCGCGTTCAGGCGCTGTTCCAGCCCGGCCGAGACTTGGTCCCACTCCTTGCGCGCGATCACCCGGGGAATGATGTCGAACGGCCAGGCGCGGTCGATGTTCTCGCCCTCGGTATAGACCGTGAAGCTGATGCCCATCTCGAGGATCGCACTGTCCGCGGCCTGCTTGCGGCTGTGGATCTCCCCCTCGTCCAGCGAGGCCAGGTATTCCGCCAGCGCCTTGCCCGGCCCGCGCGGCTTGCCGGGCTTATTGATCAGTTCGTCGTACAACGGGGCGGGGTCATAGCGCTTCCAGTCGATGGCCATTCGTCGGGTCCTCTGACGCGGTGGGCGGGGTTCCTCTACAGTAACGCCTTTTCGCGACAACGGGCGAAAGGGCTACAGGCTTTCGTCCACCATGCCCCAACCGAGGTTCCCATGTCCGACGCACTCGAACAACGGCTGATCGAGCTGTACCACCACCCGAAGATCCAGGGCTGCAACTGGCAACCGCGCCTGTTCTGGCAGCCGGCGGCGGACGGCTCCCCCTTTGGCGATCTTCGGGTGGATGGCCGCGAACTCGAGGTCTTCCTCGCGACCCTCATCGGCGAGGCCTCGACCCAACAGGCGGCCCTGGACCGGGAACTGGGCGGGCGGGGCCGCTTCATCGCGGCCAATGCACGGCGCCACGAGCTGCCGCTGTTCACACGCCGCTGACTGCCGGCGCGACTACCACAAACACCGTCATCACCAGGTCCCGCCAGGGGACCGTGACACCAAAGCGCGACGCGCGTTGAACAGCCGCAGGTCGGCCTGAAGGGCGCGCGCAGGGAGGACCCTTCTGACGGAACCCCGGCATTTGTCCCCTCCGGCGTCGGGGCGCTCCATGGAGATCGCCACGGCGCTGCGCGCCTCGCGATGACGGTGCTCGGATCCTCGTCATTGCGAGGTCCCGCAGGGGCCGTGGCAATCTCGTGGTCGGCCCCTGCGCGGCCCTGCATTGACGGCGCTCTGGCGGCGCCCTGCGAGGAACGACGTTCAGGCGGGCTTGCGGAATTCGACCTGCTTCCAGTACCCGAACAGGCTGGCCGGCGCGACCATGCAGGGTTCCTGCCCCGTCACGCGGACGAAGTCCTCGTATTCCATGTCCGGGCGGAAACCGACCGCCTTGGAGAGCGGGCGCAGGCAGCGCTCGAAGCCCCGCAGCAGCCATTGCTGCGAGGCGAAGTGGTTGACCACCAGCAACCGCCCGCCCGGGCGGCAGACCCGCCACATCTCGGCGAACAGGGCATCGGGGTTGGGCACGACGGTCGCCACGTACATCGCCACCACCGCGTCAAAGCTGTTGTCGGCGAAGCCCAGTTGTTCCGCGTCCATCTCGCACAGCCCCGACACAGCGGGAAGGCCGCCGTTCAGGCGGCCCCGGGCCACCTCGAGCATGTCCCGGGAGACGTCGATCCCGACGACCTCGCAGTCGTCCGGATAATCCGGGAGCGAAATGCCGGTCCCGACCCCGACTTCGAGGATGCGCTTGCCGGAGAGCGGTGCCAGGGTTTCCTGCGCACTCGCACGCCCGGTCGCGAACACCCGTCCGAACGTCGCGTCGTAATGCCGTGCGTAGCGCCGGTAACTCTTGCGAATACTGACGAGATCCATGCCCAAGCGTCCCGAATCTGAATGGCCAGGCACCGCGATCCGGTGCCCGTGAACGAAACGAGCCCGATCAGGACTCCGGTTCGACCGCCTTCATGCTCAGGCGAATGCGCCCCTGCTTGTCCACTTCCAGGACGCGCACGGTGACGGAGTCCCCCTCGGAGAGGAAGTCCCCCACGTTCTCGACCCGCTCGTCGGAGATCTGCGAGATATGCACCAGGCCATCGCGACCCGGCAGGATCGAGACGAACGCCCCGAAGTCCATGATCTTCGCGACCTTGCCGGTGTACTGACGCCCGACTTCGATATCCGCGGTCAGCTCCTCGATGCGGCGCTTGGCCTCGAGCCCGGCGGCCTGGTCGGTGGAGGCCACCTTCACGGTACCGTCGTCCTGGATGTCGATGCTCGCGCCGGTCTCCTCGGTCAGGGCGCGGATGGTCGCCCCGCCCTTGCCGATCACGTCGCGGATCTTGTCCGGGTTGATCTTCATGGTGATAAAGCGCGGCGCGTGCGACGACATCTCTTCACGGTGGCGCGGCAGCGCCTCGTTCATGCAGCCGAGGATATGCATCCGGCCCTCGCGGGCCTGGGCCAGCGCCTGCTCCATGATCTCGCGGGTGATCCCGTCGATCTTGATGTCCATCTGCAGCGCGGTGACCCCGTCCAAGGTGCCGGCGACCTTGAAGTCCATATCACCGAGATGGTCCTCGTCGCCCAGGATGTCGGAGAGCACCGCGAAGCGGTCGCCTTCCTTGATCAGACCCATCGCGATGCCCGCGACCGGGGCCTTCAGCGGCACGCCGGCATCCATCAGCGCCAGCGAGGTGCCGCAGACAGAGGCCATCGAGCTGGAGCCGTTGGATTCGGTGATCTCGGAAACCACGCGGATCACGTAGGGGAAGTCGGTCTCGTTCGGCATCACCGCCTGCACCCCGCGCTTGGCGAGGCGCCCGTGGCCGATCTCGCGGCGCTTGGGCGTGCCGACAAAGCCCGTCTCGCCGGTGCAGTAGGGCGGGAAGTTGTAGTGCAGCATGAAGCGGTCGCGGCGCTCGCCTTCCAGGGCGTCAATGACCTGGGCGTCGCGGTCGGTCCCGAGGGTCGCGACCACCAGCGCCTGCGTCTCGCCGCGGGTGAAAACCGCGGAGCCGTGTGCACGCGGCAGCACGCCCGTGTTCACGGTAATCGGGCGCACGGTCTTCGTGTCGCGACCGTCGATGCGCGGGTTGCCGTCCAGGATGCGATCACGCACCAGGCGGTACTCGAGATCGTGGAAAGCGGTCTTCACGTCATCCGCGCTGGGCCCGGATTCTTCCTCGCTGGCCAGCGCCTCCACGGCCTTGCCGCGCAGCTCACCGATGCGCTGGGTGCGCGCCTGCTTCTCGGCGATCTGGTAGGCCTCGACCAACTCGTCGCCAACCACGCCCTTGACCTGATCTTCCAGCGACTCGATGGACACCGGCGGCTCCCAGTCCCAGGCGGGCTTGCCCGCCTCGGAGGCCAGTTCCCGGATCGCCTGGATCGCGGCCTGCATCTGTTCGTGGCCGAACATCACCGCACCCAGCATCGCCTCTTCGGAAAGCTGATTGGCCTCGGACTCCACCATCAGCACGGCGTTTTCGGTGCCGGCCACGACGAGGTCGAGCTCGGATTCATCGAGCGCGCTATAGGTCGGGTTCAGCAGGTACTCGCCGGCACGGTAGCCAACACGCGCGGCGCCAATGGGCCCCGCGAACGGCACGCCGGACAGTGCCAGGGCCGCCGAGGTCCCCAGCATCGCGGGGATGTCGGGATCCACCTCGGGGTTGATCGACATCACCGTCGCGACCACCTGGGTCTCGTTCTTGAAGCCCTCGGGGAACAGCGGACGGATCGGGCGATCGATCAGACGGCAGGTCAGGGTTTCCTTCTCGCTCGGACGCCCTTCGCGTTTGAAGAAACCACCGGGGATCTTGCCGGCCGCGTAGGTGCGTTCCTGGTAGTTCACGGTCAGGGGGAAAAAGTCGCGCCCCGGCTCGGCATCCTTGCGGGCGACCACGGTGACCAGGACCACGGTCTCGGCCATGTTGACAAGGACGGCGCCACTGGCCTGGCGGGCGATGTCACCGGTCTCGAAGGTGACGGTATGGTTTCCGTACTGGAATGACTTCTTGTATGCCACGTTTTTTCCCGTTTCCCGTGTTCTGACGACTGTAATGCCTGAATTCTGGCCTCCGCGACCCGCTTGCGCAGGCCCGAAAGCGAACGGGCCCGCACCAGTGGCGCGGGCCCGTTGTACCGGCCTTAGCGGCGCAGCCCAAGCTCCTTGACCAGGGCCTGATAGCGGTCCTGGTCGTGGCGCTTGAGATAGGTCAGCAGCTTGCGACGCTGGCTGACCATCTTCAGCAGGCCGCGGCGCGAGTGATGATCCTGCTTGTGCTTGTCGAAGTGACCCATCAGATGCTGGATGCGGGCCGTCAGCAGTGCGACCTGGACCTCCGGCGAACCGGTGTCGTTGGCATCGCGCTTGTGCTTCTCGACGATGGCCGATTTTTCTTCGGTAGTGAGCGACATGAAAACCTGACTCCTGAGATTTCTAGACCGTTAATCGACCAGTGGCGCTGGCGATAGGCGCGTAATGGTAGCACGCCGCGCGCCGGCATGAACAGAAAACAACCCGGCCGGTTCAGGCCGCCGGGACGAACAGACGCCGCGCGCGAACCTGCCCCTGGTCGTCGCGCACCCCTACGGCCAGGAACCGCCCATCGGGATCAAACACCCGCACCAGCGGCCAGCCCGTGTCGGCCTCGTTCGGCGCATCGGGCGCTCCCGGCAACGCCCCGATCACCGCCGTGTCGGCCGCCGCGTTGCCATGCCGCATCGCGGCGCTGGCGGCGGCATCCAGGGTCACGGCCGGCCAGTGCGCCAGCGCCGTCTCCGCGGGTTGCAGCAGCGCCTCGATCGCGGGTGCACCACCTGCCTCGAAGGCCGCCTCGATCGCCTCCAGCGAAACCATCGCGGACGCATCGAAGTGACCGTGCCCCACGCGGTGCAGGGTATCCACCGCCGCGCCACAACCCAGTGCATGACCCATGTCGGCGACCAGCGAGCGGATGTAGGTCCCCTTCGAACAGTGCACCTCCAGACGCAGGCGATCCGGCGCCGTCTGCTCGATGTGGAGGGAATGGATCTGCACCGCGCGCGGGGGCCGGTCGACCTCCACGCCCTGGCGGGCGAGTTCGTACAGCCGCCGGCCCTGATGTTTCAGCGCCGAAACCATGGGCGGCACCTGCGCCTGCTCGCCGCTGAAGCGCTGTTCCAGTTCGCGCAGCGTCGCCGGATCGATAGCGGGGACGGCCGCCTCCCGGATCACCGCGCCGTCGAGATCGGCACTGTCCGTCTCCACCCCCAGACGGGCCTCGGCGACGTAGCGTTTGTCGGCATCCAGCAGCCACCCGGAGACCTTGGTCGCCTGGCCGAAGCACAACGGCAGAAGGCCGGTCGCCCGCGGGTCCAGTGCCCCGGTGTGACCGGCCTTCTTCGCCTGCAGCAGATACTTGACCCGGCCCAGCGCCTGGTTGGAACTGCGCCCCCGCGGCTTGTCCAGCAACAGGATGCCGTCGACCTCGCGCCGCTTGCCCGCCATGTGGAAGTCACTCAACCGGAGACGCCCGGGCTCAGGCCCCGCGTTCCGGCCCCCGGTCCGACCCGCGATCTTCCTCGGCCCCGTCGTCCTCGGCCCCGTCATCCACGCCGCCTTCCTCCGGAGAGTCGGAGTCATGCGCGTGATGCGCCCGATCCTCGGCCAGCGCCCGGTCGATCAGGGACGACAGATGGGCGCCACGCTCCGGGGTGTCGTCGTAGACAAAGCGCAGCTGGGGCACCGAGCGCAGCCGCATGCGCTGGCCGAGCGCCCGGCGCAGGAAGCCGGCCGCATTATTCAGCCCTTTCTGCGCCTCCTGGCCCTTCTCGGCACCCTCCAGCTGGGTAAAGAACACCCGGGCGTGAGCGAGATCCCGCGAGACCTCGACACCCGCCAGGGTAATCATCCCCACGCGCGGGTCCTTGACCTCCATGCGGATCAGCTCGGCCAGCTCGCGCTGGATCTGCTCGCCGACCCGATCCGAACGATGGAAGTCGCGGTTTCCAGGCATCAGAGCGTCCGGGCCACCTCGACGCGCTGGAAGACCTCGATCTGGTCACCCGCCTTCACGTCGTTGTAGTTCTTCACCGCGATACCGCACTCGGTACCCGCCTTGACCTCGTTCACGTCTTCCTTGAAGCGACGCAGGCTCTCCAGCTCGCCCTCGTAGATCACGACGTTGTCGCGCAGCACGCGGATCGGGTTGCCGCGCTTGACCGAGCCCTCGACCACCAGGCAGCCCGCGACCTGGCCAAAGCCCGAGGCCTTGAACACGTCGCGCACCTCGGCCAGGCCGATCACCTCTTCGCGGATCTCCGCCGACAACAGGCCGGACAGCGCCTGTTTCACGTCGTCGATGGCCTCGTAGATCACCGAGTAATAGCGCACGTCGATCTCGTTCTCGGCCGCCAGGCGCTTGGCACCCGCATCGGCACGCACGTTGAACGCGATCACGATCGCCTCGGAGGCCATCGCCAGGTTCATGTCGGACTCGGAGATCCCGCCCACACCGGCGGACACCACCTTCACCCGGACCTCGTCGGTCGACAGCTTGACCAGCGACTCGCGCAGCGCCTCGGCCGACCCCTGCACATCCGCCTTGATGAGGATGTTCACGGTGGCGATCTCGCCTTCCTGCATCTGGTTGAAGATGTTCTCCAGCTTGGCTGCCTGCTGCGCGGCCAGCTTGCGCTCGCGCTGCTTGGTGTCACGGTGCTCGGCCACCTCGCGGGCCGTCTTGTCGTCCGCGACTACCAGGACCTCGTCGCCTGCCTCCGGCACGCCGGAGAGGCCGAGGACCTCCACCGGCATCGACGGACCGACTTCCTTCACCGCCGCGCCGGTGTCGTCGAACATGGCCCGCACGCGACCGTACTCCTTGCCCGAAAGCAGGATGTCACCGTGCTTGAGCTTGCCGGACTGCACCAGGATGGTCGCCACCGGGCCACGCCCCTTCTCCAGACGCGATTCGATCACCACGCCACGGGCCGGGCCCTCGTCCGGGGCCTTCAGTTCCATCACCTCGGCCTGCAGGCCCAGGGCCTCCAGCAGTTCGTCGATCCCCTGCCCGGTATGGGCAGAGACGTGGATAAACTGAGTATCGCCGCCCCAGGCCTCCGGGATCACTTCGTGCTGGGACAGCTCGTTCATGACCCGATCCGGTTCGGCCTCCGGCTTGTCGACCTTGTTGACCGCGACGACAACGGGCACGCCAGCCGCCTTCGCATGCTGGATCGCCTCGATGGTCTGCGGCATCACGCCATCATCCGCGGCCACCACCAGGATCACGATATCCGTGGACTGGGCGCCGCGGGCACGCATGGCGGTGAACGCCGCATGCCCCGGCGTATCCAGGAAGGTCACGCCGTCGTGATTGTTCTTCACATGGTAGGCGCCGATGTGCTGGGTAATCCCGCCCGCCTCGCCGGAAGCGACCTTCTCCTTGCGGATGTAGTCCAGCAGCGAGGTCTTGCCGTGGTCGACATGCCCCATCACAGTCACCACCGGCGGGCGCGCCTTGGCCTCGGCGTTCTGCTCGAGACCGGTATCGATCTCGTCCTCGACCGAGGTCTCCTTCGCGGCGATCGGGTTATGCCCCATCTCCTCGACCACCAGCATCGCGGTGTCCTGATCGATGGACTGGTTGATGGTCGCCATCACGCCCATACCCATCAGTGCCTTGATGAGCTGAGGGGCCTTGATCGCCATCGCCTGGGCCAGATCGGCCACGGTAATGGTTTCCGGCACCTCGACATCCCGCACCACCGGCGCGGTGGGTTTGGCGAAACCATGCTTGCTGGTCACCGCCTGGGCCGCGGCGGACTGGGCCTTGCGACCCTCGCCCTTCTTGCGACGGCCACGACGGTCGCCGGCCACGTGAAGTTCCTTGCGGTCATCCTTGCGGCCACCCTTGCGAGCACCCTTGCCGGCCTTGGCATCACCCGCCGGTGCCGCCGGTGCGGCGGCCGGTGCGGCCTGCCGGGCCGCGGCCTCGCGTTCCAGTCGTGCCTGTTCTTCCTTCTCGCGCTTGGCCTCCTGGGCCTCCAGCTCCTTCTGCCGGCGCTTCTGGCGCTCCTCGCGTTCGACGGCCTCCTGCTTGCGGGCCTCGGATGCCTTGCGCTGGGCCTCGCGTTCGGCCTCGACCTGCAGCGCCAGCTGCTCGGTCCGGCTCAGCGGGCGCTTCGGCTTGGCCGACGCCTCGGGCTCCGGTTCCGGCGCGGGCTCTTCGGCCGGGGCCTCCTCGGCGACCTCGGGCTCCGGCTCGGCCGGCGTCTCGGCCTCCGGCTCCTCGACGGGCGGCTCTTCGGCCGCCGGAGTTTCCTCAACCGGGGCCTCGGCAGCCGGCTCTTCCGTCGGGGTGGCGGCACGCGTCTCTTCCGGAGCCTCCGGTGCCGGCGCCTGTTCCTCGGCGGCCGGGGCTTCTTCCACCGGCGCCTCCGGCTGTACCTCGGTCGGCTTGCGTTTCAGCGTGCGCTTCTTGCGAACTTCGACGTTGACCGTCTTGGAACGCCCCTGCCCGGAACTGACCTTGAGGGTCTGCGCCTGGGTACGGCGCTTCAGCGTCACGCGTCCGGATTCGCCACCCTCGCCGTGCGACTGGCGGAGGTGATCGAGCAGCTTGCGCTTTTCCGCGTCGGTGATCGCCGCCTCGGGGCCATCGACCTCGACGCCCGCCTCCTTGAGCTGGACCATGAGGCGGTCAACCGGCGTCCCCACCGATTCCGCGAATTGCTGCACTGTCATTTGCGCCATGGCGCCTACCTCCATTCCAGATTCTTTTCAGGCCAACCGACAGCCTGTGATACGGGGTCGTACGTCGAACGGCCGGGGATCAGTCCCCGGTCTCGAACCACGGGGCGCGCGCCGTCATGATCAGCGCCGACGCCTGCTCCGTATCCAGCCCGGTCATCTCGACCACATCGTCGGATGCCTGCTCCGCCAGGTCCTCCATGGTGCAAACCCCGTGTGACGCCAGCGTGTTCGCCAGTGCCACGGTCATGCCATCCATGTTCAGGAGGTCCTCGGCGGGCTCGAAGCCCTCGCGACCGTCTTCGGCCGCAATGGCCTTGGTCAGAAGCGCATCGCTTGCGCGGTTGCGCAGCTCCTCGACCATGTCCTGGTCGAACTCTTCGATCGCCAGCAGCTCGGCTTCATCCACATAGGCCACCTCGTCCAGGGTCGTAAAGCCCTCCTGCACCAGGATGCCGGCCACTTCCTCGTCGACGTCCAGGGCCCCCATGAAGAACGTGACCAGCTGCTGGGCCTCGGCCTCGCTCTTCTCGGCCGCCTGCTCCTCGGTCATCACGTTCAGCTCCCAGCCGGTCAGCTGGGAGGCCAGGCGGATATTCTGGCCGCCGCGGCCGATGGCCAGGGACAGCTTGTCTTCCTCGACCGCGATATCCATCGACTGCTTGTCCTCGTCGACCACGATCGAAAGAACCTCGGCCGGCGACATCGCGTTGATCACGAACTGCGCCGGGTTTTCGTCCCAGACGATGATGTCGATGCGCTCGCCGGCCAGCTCGTTGGACACCGACTGCACCCGCGAACCGCGCATGCCGACACAGGCCCCGACCGGATCCAGCCGCGGGTCGTTGGAGCGCACCGCAATCTTCGCGCGCATGCCCGGATCCCGGGCCGCGCCCATGATGTCGATGATGTTCTGACCGACCTCGGGCACCTCGAGCTTGAACAGCTCGATCAGGAACTCCGGCGCGGTGCGGCTCAGGATCAGCTGTGGCCCGCGCGCCTCCGGACGGATCTCCTTCAGGAACCCGCGCAGGCGGTCATTGGTGCGTACCGTCTCGCGCGGAATCATGTGTTCACGCGGGATCAGGGCCTCGGCGTTGCTCCCGAGATCCACATAGGTGCCATTGCGGTCGGTCCGCTTGACGATCCCCATCACCAGCGTGCCGACACGATCCTGATATTCCGCGACCACCTTCGCGCGCTCGGCCTCGCGCACCTTCTGCACGATCACCTGCTTCGCGGTCTGGGCCGCAATGCGGCCGAAGTCCACGGCCTCGACCGGCTCCTCGATCACGTCGCCGATCTGGGCGTCCGGGTTCTTCTGCTGGGCATAGGACAGCAGGATCTGGTACTCCGGGGATTCGAACTCCGGGTCCTCGTCGTCCACCACGGTCCAGCGGCGGAAGGCCTCGTAGTCGCCTTCCTCGCGGTCGATGCTCACGCGGACGTCCATCTTGCCGCCGTGGTACTTGCGGGTCGCCATCGCCAGGGCCGATTCCAGGGCGTCGAAGATGATGTCCTTCTCCACTCCCTTCTCGTTCGCCACGGCATCGGCGACCAGCAGGATCTCCTTATTCATGTCTTGCCTCTCCGCACTCGGCAGTCGCCTGCCGATTCAACAAAAGCGTAGCAGCGCCCTGTACGCCAGCCGTCTCTACAGCTGTTCAAGGACACGCGCGTTGTGGATCGCGGCCAGCGGCAGCTCGTAGGCCATGCCGTCCACTTCCACTTCGATCATGGGTTCGTCCACCGACAGCAACACGCCACGGAAATTGCGACGGTCGTGCTCCGGCCACGCAAGGCGCACCTTCACCGGGTGGCCGACGTAGCGCCGGAACTGCTCGGGGGTAAAAAGGGGGCGTTCCACCCCCGGGCTGGATACTTCGAGCGTGTAGTTTCCCTTGAGGGCCTGCTCGACTTCCAGCACAGCACCGACCTGCTCACTGACACGTGCACAGTCATCCACCGTGACGCCATTTTCGCCATCGATGAAGATCCGCACCACGGGTGGTTTGGAGCCGGCGTGATACTCCAGCCCCCACAGCTCCATGCCTTCCCCCTCGACCACCGGGGTTAGCAGCGTGTTCAGTTGTTCAGCCTTCTGCGACAAGGGCGTCTCGATCGACTCCGTCCCGCGGGCGGGACCCAGAAACAAAAAAAGGGCGCCGAACGCCCCTCGTACACCTCTCAAGATGACTGCAGCGAAACATCCGCTGCGAGGCGCGCGGGAGCGCGGCCTTAAGGACGGCGGGCCGACCGCGAGCAGTTGCGACCGGACCATGGGTCCTTAACAAAAAGGCCCCGTACGGGGCCTCTCTGACAATTGGTAGCGGGGGCAGGATTTGAACCTGCGACCTTCGGGTTATGAGCCCGACGAGCTGCCAGACTGCTCCACCCCGCATCCGAGACGCAGAACTATACCAAAGCGACGCCCGGCGCCGCAAGGGTTGCCGGCGATTATTTACCGGGTGCGGCGCTGCCCCGCGCGCAGATGCGGGCGCAGGTCATAGCGCCAGATATAGCCGGGCAACGCGAACATCGCGAACAGCGACAGGGTGATCACGTAGAACTCCCAGCCCTGTGGATGAATGCCGCCAGTCGCCTGGAATTCGAGACCCTTGCCAATGGCGCCGACCAGGAAATACAGCACCAGCCACTCCCCGATCCGGGTCCACGGGCCTTTGGTGCCACTCTCCGGCAGCACCATCAACCCGATGCGTTCACTGAGCCAGGGCAGGTTCGCGCTGATGAAGGCGACGACCACAAACCCCCAGACGAGGGCTTCAAACGGAATCCACTGTGTCACAAGTTACCCGATGATTGCGTAGTGGGTGAGAGACAGCAGCAGCCCCGGGAAAATTCCCAGCAGCAGCACCGCGAGCCCGTTGATGCTGAGCGCGGTGGCCAGTGCGCCGGAGGGCTGCACCGGCTCCTCGGCCCCCTCCTGGGGGTCGTCGAAGAACATCATCTTGACCACACGCAGGTAGTAGAAGGCACCAATGATCGAGAAGATCACCGCAACGATCGCCAGCCAGACGAGCTCGGCGCCCACGGCCGCCTGGATCACCGCCAGCTTGGCGTAGAACCCGACGGTCGGCGGCACACCCGCCATGGAGAACAGCAGCAGCAGCATGATGAACGCGAACCAGGGGTTGCGCTTGGCCAAGCCCTTGAAGTCGTCGATCTGGTCGGCCTCATAGCCCTTGCGCGACAGGAACACGATCATGCCGAAGCCCCCGGCCGCGGTAATCGCGTAGACGATCACATAGAACATCGCCGCGGCGTAACCGCTGTCGGTACCCGCCAGGATGCCCATGAACAGGAAGCCGATATGGGCGATGGTCGAATAGGCGAGCATGCGCTTGATGCTGGTCTGGGCGATCGCGATCACGTTGCCCACCGCCAGCGACAGCACGGCCAGGATGATCAGCATTCCCTGCCAGTCCGCGTGCATCGGACCCATGCCCTCCACCAGCAGGCGCATCAGGAAGGCGAACGCGGCGATCTTCGGCGCGGTGGCGATAAACAGCGTCACCGCGGTGGGCGCACCGTCATACACATCCGGTACCCACATGTGGAACGGCACCGCCCCCAGCTTGAAGGCGATCGCCACGACCAGGAACACCAGGCCGAACACCAGCGGGATGTTCAGGCTCTCGTCGGCGGCCACCAGCTGGGCGGCGATAACGGCGATATCCAGCGAGCCGGTCATGCCGTAGATCATGGACATGCCGTACAGCAGCAGCCCCGAGGCCAGCGCACCCAGCACGAAGTACTTCATCGCCGCCTCGGTGGCGCGCGAGTTGTCGCGCCAGAAGGCGACCAGCGCGTAGGACGCCAGCGACAGCAGTTCCAGGCCCAGGTACAGGGTCAGCAGATTGTGCCCGGAGATCATAATCATCATGCCGAGCACGGCAAACAGGCCCAGCACGTAGAACTCGCCCTTGTGGATGCCGCGTTCCATCAGGTACGGGCGGGAATACAGGAATACCAGGAAACTGGTCACGTACACCGCGACCTTCAGGATGTCCGCCATCGGGTCCTTGACGAAGGTATCCGAGAAGGTCAGGACCGTCTCCGGACCCATCAGCCACAGCGTCAGGCCGGCCGCCGCCACCAGCGTCGCCTGCACCAGGCCGTAGGTGACATCGCGCCGCGAATCCGGCAGGAACGCGTCGATCACCAGGATCAGGCACGCCATCCCGAGCACGAACATCTCGGGCACGGCGGGGAGGAAATTGGGGATCTCGAAATTCATGTCAGGCGTCCCTTCAGAGCTTCGACTGCGCGATATGCGCCACGAGGTGGTCGATGGTCGCGTTCATCACATCCAGCAGCGGGGCCGGCCACACGCCCAGCAGCAGCGTGAAGAAGGCCAGCACGCCCATCAGGAAGAACTCGCGGCGGTTCATGTCGGAGAGACCGGCCACGTTGTCGTTGGCCACCGCGCCGAAGATCACGCGCTTGACCAGCCACAGGGTGTAGCCGGCCGCCAGGATCAGGGTGGTCGCGGCCAGGAAGGCGATCCAGAAATCCGCCTTGAACGCCGCCAGGATGACCATGAACTCGCCGACGAACCCGGAGGTGCCCGGCAGCCCGGTGTTGGCCATCGCGAACAGCACGAAGAACGCAGCGAACCACGGCATGGTGTTCACCACACCGCCGTAGTCGGCGATCTGGCGACTGTGCAGGCGGTCATAGAGCACGCCCACCGCGAGGAACATCGCCGCCGAGATAAAGCCGTGCGAGATCATCTGCACCATGCCGCCGGCGATACCCAGTGAGGCGCCTTCCCAGTCCCCGGTGTTCGAGTAGATGTAGAACGCGAGGAAGAAGCCGAGGGTCACGAAGCCCATGTGCGCGATCGACGAGTAGGCGATCAGCTTCTTCATGTCGCTCTGGATCAGCGCCACAACCCCGATGTAGACAATCGCGATCAGCGACAGCACGATCATCATGGTATCCAGCACCGCGCTGGCATCCGGGGTGATCGGCAGCGAGAAGCGCAGGAAGCCGTAGCCCCCGATCTTCAGCATGATCGCGGCCAGGATCACCGAGCCACCGGTGGGCGCCTCCACGTGCGCGTCCGGCAGCCAGGTGTGGACCGGGAACATCGGGATCTTCACCGCGAACGCCATGAAGAACGCGAGGAAGATCAGGATCTGCGCGGTCAGGCCGATCTGCAAGGCATGGAAGTCCTGAATCAGGAAGCTGCCGGACTGGATATACATCCAGATCAGCGCGACCAGCATGAACACCGAACCCAGAAAGGTATAGAGGAAGAACTTGATCGTCGCGTAGACGCGCCGGGGTCCGCCCCAGATGCCGATCACCAGGAACATCGGGATCAGCATCGCCTCGAAGAACACGTAGAACAGCACCGCGTCCATCGCCGCGAACATGCCGATCATCAGGCCTTCCATCACCAGCATCGCCGCCATGTAGTAGGCAATGCGATCCTTCACCGATTCCCAGGCGGCGACCACCACAACCACCGTAATCAGCGTGGTCAGCAGGATCAGCGGCATGGATATACCGTCCACGCCCAGGTGGTAGTTCACGTTGAACGCGGGGATCCACGAGGCCAGCTCCTGGAACTGCATCTCCGCGGTGCCGCGCTCGAAGGCAAACCACAGCGGGAGACTGGCCACGAAGGTCGCCACGGCCACCGCGAGCCCGAGGCGCCGCGCCACGTGGGGCGCATCGCGCCCGGCGGCGAGCACCAGGAAGCCGCCGAGAATCGGCAGCCAGATCAACAGACTCAAGATAGGCCAGTCAGCAAACATGGTCGTTCCTTGAAACAGCGATGGGCTTCGAGCGCATGGGTGTCGAAGCCGCTCAGATCACGAAGGCGAACATCAGGACCAGCAGGCCGATGATCATCACGAACGCGTAGTGGTAGAGGAAGCCGGACTGCATGTGGCGCACGCGGGACGAGATCCAGCCGATCGAGCGCGCGGTGCCATTGACCAGCAGCCCGTCGATGATCAGCGCATCGCCATAGCGCCACAGCGCCCGGCCCAGGCGGACCGTCCCGCCGGCGAAGAACCAGTCATTGAAGCGGTCGAAGCCGTACTTGTCCTCGAGGATGCGCACACCCAGCTTCAGCCGTTCGGCAATCACGCCGGGCAGTTCGGGCCGCTTCATGTACAGGTACCAGGCCGTACCCAGGCCGGCCATGGCCAGCCAGAACGCGGGCAGCATCAGACCGTGCAGGACGAAGCCGACCACCCCGGTGTAGGTCTCGCCCTTGGTCGCCAGCACGTCCTGCTCCGGCAGCACGAACAGGCTGTCGGCGAAGAAGTCGCCGAACAGCATCGGGCCGATGAAGTAGCCGGCCACCACGGACGGGATCGCCAGCAGCACCAGCGGAACGGTCACCACCCACGGCGATTCCTTCGGCTGCAGCGGTCCGTGGTGATGATCGTCACCATGTTCGTCGTCGTGGTCATCGCCATGGTCCGGCATGTACTTGTGCGCCTGGTCATAGCGCTCCTCGCCGTGGAACACCATGAAGAACATGCGGAAGGTGTACAGCGCGGTCACGAACACCCCGGCCAGCACCAGCCAGTAGGCAAAGGCCGCCCCCGGGATCTGCGAGTAGCCGACCGCCTCGATGATCGCGTCCTTGGAGAAGAACCCGGAGAAAAACGGGAATCCGATCAGCGCCAGCGAGCCGATCAGCGCGGTCACGTAGGTGACCGGCATGTGCCGGCGCAGCCCGCCCATCGCACGCATGTCCTGCAGGTGGTGCATCGCGATGATCACCGAGCCGGCAGCCAGGAACAGCAGCGCCTTGAAGAAGGCGTGCGTCATCAGGTGGAACAACCCGGCGGCGTAGGCCGAGGCCCCCAGCGCCACGGTCATGTAGCCCAGCTGCGACAGCGTCGAATAGGCCACCACGCGCTTGATGTCATTCTGCACGAGCCCGATCAGGCCCATGAAGAACGCGGTGATCGCCCCGATGATCAGGATGAACGACAGCGCCGGAACGGAGAACTCGTACAGCGGCGACATGCGCGCCACCATGAAGATGCCCGCGGTCACCATGGTCGCCGCGTGGATCAGCGCGGAGATCGGGGTCGGGCCCTCCATGGAGTCCGGAAGCCAGACGTGCAGTGGCACCTGGGCGGACTTGCCCATCGCACCGATGAACAGGAAGATCAGCGCCAGATCCAGCAGACCGAAGGTCCAGCCCGGCCAGATGGTGATGGTCGCATCCCGCATCGACTCGGCTTCGGCAAACACCTCGGTGTAGTTCAGGCTGCCGGCGTAGAACACCAGCGCGGCGATCCCGATCAGGAACCCGAAGTCCCCCACCCGGTTCACGATGAACGCCTTCATGTTGGCGTAGATCGCGGTCGGGCGCTTGTACCAGAAGCCGATCAGCAGGTAGGAGACCAGACCCACAGCCTCCCAGCCGAAGAACAGCTGCATGAAGTTGTTCGCCATCACCAGCATCAGCATGGAGAAGGTGAACAGCGAGATGTAGGCGAAGAAGCGCTGGTAACCCGGATCGTCCTGCATGTAGCCGATGGTGTAGATGTGCACCATCAGCGACACGAAGGTGACCACCAGCATCATCATCGCGGTCAGGTTGTCGACCAGGAACCCGACCTCGAACTGGATGCCGTCGGAGACCATCCAGGTGTAGACGGTCTCGTTGTAGACCCCGGCATCCCCGAACACGTGGGCCCAGAACACCACCACGGACAGGATGAACGAGATCGCCACCCCCAGGATGGTGACGCTGTGCGCGCCGGTACGCCCGATCTGGCGGCCGAAAAGTCCGGCGGCGATCGCGCCGAACAGCGGCGCCAGAACGATAAGCAGATAGATCGTATCCATGGCCCGTTATCCCTTCATTGCGTCCATGTCCTGGACGTTGATGGTTCCGCGGTTACGGAACAGCAACACCAGGATGGCGAGGCCGATGGCCGCCTCGGCCGCGGCGACGGTCAGGATGAAGAACACGAACACCTGGCCCGCGAGGTCCTGCAGGAAAAACGAGAAGGCAATGAAGTTGATGTTGACCGCGAGCATCATCAGCTCGATGCACATCAACAGCACGATCACGTTTTTCCGATTCAGGAAGATCCCGGCCACGCTGATGGAAAACAAAAGCGCGGCCAGCACCAGGTAGTGCTCTAGCGTAATCATGTTCTAGCCCTGAGTTCTTTCGGGGGCGGCGTCCGCCCCCGGTGTCCGGGTCCCGCCGCGCGCGGCCGGGATCCCCGATTGGGATTGCACTCGGTTTGCCTACTTGGATTCGTCCTTGCCGCCCGGCGCGTCGGCCCCGGACCCCTGCCCACCCCGGCGCGGGGCCTTCTTCTTCTCCGACGCCATGGTGACCATGCGCACGCGACCCTCGCGGGAGACGGCCATCTGCTTGCCCGGATCGATGGACTTGTTGTCCGGGCGCTTGCGCATGGTCAGCGAGATCGCGGCGATGATCGCGACCAGCAGGATCACCGCGGCAATCTCGAACGGATACACGTATTCGGTGTACAGGATCGCGCCCAGGGCCTCGGTATTGGCGTACTCGGGCCCGGCGCGTTCCGGGACGTCCATGGTGATGTAGCGGGTAATCACCAGCACCAGCACGGTGGCCATGGCCAGCGCGACCACGATGCCCACCGGCAGGTACTCGGTGAAGCCCTCGCGCAGCTTGGCCAGGTTGATGTCCAGCATCATCACCACGAACAGGAACAGCACCATCACCGCGCCGACGTACACCAGCACCAGCACGATACCGAGGAACTCGGCCTCCGCCAGCAACCACAGGGCGGCGGCCGCCACGAAACACAGCACCAGGAACAGCGCGGCATGTACCGGGTTGCGCACACTGATCATGGCCAGCGCGCCGCCCAGCAGGATCGCGCCGAACAGATAGAAAAGGACGAGCTCGAAGGTCATGAGGCGTTCCCTGCGTTACCGGTAGGGGGCATCGACCGCGCGCGCCTGCGCGATCTCTTTTTCGAAGCGATCACCAATGGCCAGGAGCTTGTCCTTGGTCATGATCTGCTCGCCCCGGTTCTCGAAGTGGTACTCGAAGATGTGCGTCTCGACGATGGAATCCACCGGGCAGGCCTCCTCGCAGAAGCCGCAGAAGATGCACTTGAACAGGTCGATGTCATAGCGCGTGGTGCGGCGCGTGCCGTCGGCGCGCTCCTCGGAATCGATGGTGATCGCCAGCGCCGGGCAGACCGCCTCGCACAGCTTGCAGGCGATGCAGCGCTCTTCCCCATTGGGGTAGCGGCGCAGGGCATGCAGGCCCCGGAAACGCGGCGACATCGGAGTCTTCTCGTCCGGGTACTGCACGGTGAACTTGCGACTCAGCAGGTACCGCCCGGTCAGGCGCAGCCCCAGCAGCAGCTCGAAGAACAGGAAACTCTTGAAGAAACGGCGCACGGCTTTCATCTCGAACTCCTCACGCGAACCACGGGCCGACGTTGAAGGCGACCAGCACGCCCTCGACGAACAACCAGACGATGGTCACCGGGATCAGGACCTTCCAGCCCAGGCGCATAATCTGGTCATAGCGATAGCGCGGGAAGGTGGCGCGGAACCACAGGAAGGCGAACAGGAAGATCGCGGTCTTGAACAGGAACCAGTGGATCCCGTGATCCAGCAACGAACCGATCACCGGCACATCGAAGGCGGCCGCCGGCAGGATCCCCTGGAACGGCGACAGCCAGCCGCCGAGGAACAGGATCGCGGTCAGCGCCGAGATCAGGATCATGTTGGCGTATTCCGCGAGGAAGAACACCGCGAACGCCATGCCCGAGTATTCCACATGGAAACCCGCGACGATCTCGGACTCGCCTTCCGCCACGTCGAACGGGGCGCGGTTGGTCTCCGCGATCCCGGAGATGAAATACACGAAGAACATCGGCAGCAGCGGCAGCAGGAACCAGTGGTACATGCTCCCCGACTGCGCCTCGATAATCCCGCCCACGTTCAGGGTGCCGGCGGCCATCAGCACCCCGACCAGGGCAAAGCCCATCGCGATCTCGTAGGACACCAGCTGCGCGGCCGAACGCAGCGAACCCAGCAGCGCGTATTTCGAGTTCGAGGCCCAGCCGGCGATGATGATGCCGTACACACCCAGCGAGGTCAGCGCCAGCAGGTACAGGAGTCCGGCATTCACATCCGCCAGCGCGCCGCCCTCGAAGAACGGCACCACCGCCCAGGCGGCCAGGGCCGGGGCGATCGTCAGCACCGGCGCGCTCAGGAACAGAAAGCGGTTGGCGTTGGTCGGGAGGATGACCTCCTTGGTCAGCAGCTTCAGCGCATCCGCGATCGGCTGCAGCCAGCCCCGCGGGCCGACCCGGTTCGGGCCCACCCGCACGTGGGCGTAGCCAATCACCTTGCGCTCGGCAAAGGTGGTGTAGGCCACGGCCAGCATCAGCGGGATCACGATCAGCTGAATGCCGATCAGGATCTGCATCACGGTCGGCAGGCTGTAGAAGAGGTTCATCATCCAGTCGAACATGTCTTAAGTCCCTCAGGCCCGCGCCAGCGCGACCGTGGTGTTCGGCAGGCCGAGGGCCCCCATCGCCGCGGAGCCCGCGAAGGTCACGGCCAGGCCCGGCGGTACCGAATCGTCCAGCAGCAGGGTCAGTTCCGTCTCGGCCTTGCCCTGACGCAGCCGCACGCGACTGCCGTGGGCATGCCCGCCGGCGGAGTCGGGGTGCACCAGCACGCTCTCCGCCAGTTGCCCCTCGGGGCTGGTCTGCAACGGCTCGGCGCGGCGCAGCAGCGGATCGCCGCTGTAGAGAGCGGCCGCCTGCACGCGCAGAAGGCCCTCGCCGCTGCCGGCCTCGGGCAGGTCCACATGCACCTTGTTCAGGTTGACGCCCGTGTCGAAGCTGGCATCGGCCAGCTGCCCCTTCAGCTCGTCCCGCACCGCAGGCGAGTCGAGATAATCGAAGCCGGCCTGCTCCAGCAGGTTGCCCAGCACACGCCACACCTTCCACCCGGGGCGCGCGTCATCCGGCGTGCGCGCGGCGGCGCGGAAGCTCTGCCAGCGACCCTCGGCGTTCACGAAGGTTCCGGAGTGCTCGAAGCTGGTGGCGATCGGCAGCAGAATATCGGCGACCGCCTCGAGGTCCTCGTTCGCGAAACTGGTGAGCGCGACGACCAGCCCGGCCTGTTGCAGGGCCGCGCGGAAGGCGACCGGGTCGGCGCCGTCACGCCCCGGCTCGAGCCCGGCGATCACGAAGGCGTCGCGGCCCTGTTCCAGCATCGCGGCGGCATCGGCGCCGGCAGTCTCCAGCTCGCGGCCGGCCGGACCGCGATGCGGCAGTACACCCGCGAGCCACGCGCCCCCGGCATTGGCGCCCTGCGGGAGGTAGCCCAGGCTCGCCCCGGTATGCTTGGCGATCCAGCCGGCCAGGGCCCGCAACGTGGAGAAGGCCGGCCCCTGCATCGCGGCAGCCCCGAGCAGGACGTGACCCTGCTTCGCGTCCAGCAGGGCCCGCGCGGCGCGTTCGAAGGCCTCGCGCGTGGCGGGGTCGTCGGTCTCGGCCGCCTTGACGACCTTTTCCAGCTTCTTCGGCAGCGCCTTGCCGGCCGCGGCGATCTGTCCGGCGACCCCGGCCAGCGCCAGCACCTGGTCGTGCGCGTCACCGACCAGCTGGGCCTGCACCGGATAGGTCAGATCCAGCAGCATGTCGTTGATCAGGCTGACCCGGGCACCACGCGAGGCGGCCTTGCGCAGGCGGTGCGCAATCAGCGGCTGCTCGCGACGCGGGTTGCTACCGACCAGCAGGACGCCATCGGCGTTTTCCAGATCGCCGATCGCGGCACCCAGATAGGGGAACAGCGGCGCTGCGGCCTCGTCGCGGAAATCGCGCTGGTTCACGCGGTGATCGATATCGGTCACACCCATGCCGCGCAGCACCTTCTGCGCGAGATAGTGCTCCTCCAGCGAGAGCGATGGCGACAACAGGGCGCCGATGCGCTCCGGAGCGACCTCTTTGAGGCCCTCGACCGCATAGCTCAGCGCAGTCTCCCAGGAGACCTCCTGCCACTGGTTATCGACCTTGATGCGCGGACGGGTCAGGCGATCCTCGGCGTACAGGCCCGTGTAGCTGAAACGGTCGCGGTCGGAGATCCAGGTCTCGTTGACGGCCTCGTTCTCGCGCGGGACCACGCGCATCGCGCGGCCGTCATCGGTATGCAGGAACAAGTTGGAGCCCACGGCATCGTGCGGGGCAATGGTGGCGGCCTGGGCATATTCCCAGGCACGCGCGCCATAGCGCGACGGCTTGGCGGTCAGCGCGCCCACCGGGCACAGGTCGATCACGTTGCCCGACAGCTCGTGGGCAACGGTCTTCTCGACATAGGTGCCGATGCGCATGTGCTCGCCGCGCCCGGTCGCCCCCAGCTCGCGCACCCCGGCAATCTCCTCGCCGAAGCGCACACAGCGGGTGCAGTGGATGCAGCGGGTCATCTCGGTCTCGATCAGCGGACCGATGTCCTTGTCCTTCACCACGCGCTTGGCCTCGGTGTAGGTGGACACGCTCTCGCCGTAGCCCATGGCCACGTCCTGTAGCTCGCACTCGCCGCCCTGATCGCAGATCGGGCAATCCAGCGGGTGGTTGATCAGCAGGAACTCCATGGTCCCCTTCTGCGCGCGCAGCGCCAGCGGGGACTGGGTGTACACCTTCATCCCGTCCATCACGGGCGTCGCACAGGCCGGCAGCGGCTTCGGCGCCTTCTCCACCTCCACCAGGCACATGCGGCAGTTGGCCGCCACCGACAACTTCTTGTGATAGCAGAAGCGCGGGATGCGGATATCGGCATCATCGGCGACGTCGATGAGCATGGCGCCCTTGGGCGCCTCCACCGTACGGCCGTCAATCTCGATGCTGACCAGATCCTGTTTCTGATCCTGACTCATGCTCGATTCCTGATGCGATGGCGCGGTAGAGCGTCAGGCGGCGTCTGCCACCGGGCTCCGGCCGTGCTGGATGTAGTATTCGAATTCGTGGCGGAAGTGCTTGACGAAGCTGCGCACTGGCATGGCCGCGGCGTCACCCAGGGCGCAGATGGTGTGCCCCTCGATCTTGCTCGCCACGTCGTCCAGGCGTTCCAGGTCCTCGGGACGGCCCTGGCCTTCCACGATGCGGGTCAGCATGCGGTAGAGCCAGCCGGTCCCCTCGCGGCAGGGCGTGCACTGGCCGCAGGACTCGGAGAAGTAGAAACGCGAGATGCGCTGCAGGGCCTTGACCATGTCGGCGGTCTCGTCCATCACGATCACCGCGCCGGAACCCAGCATGGAGCCGGCATGGGCGATGGAGTCGAAGTCCATGTTGGCCTGCAGCATCACGTCGCCCGGGACCACCGGCACCGAGGAGCCGCCCGGGATCACCGCCTTCAGCTTGCGGCCGTTCAGCACCCCGCCGGCCATCTCGAGGAGATCCTTGAACGGCGTGCCCAGCGGGATCTCGTAGTTGCCCGGCTTGTTCACATGCCCGGAGACGGAGAACAGCTTCTCGCCACCCGACTTGGGCACGCCGAGATCCGCGAACCACTGGCCACCATTCCGAATGATGGACGGGATGGACGCCAGCGACTCGGTGTTGTTGATCGTGGTCGGCTTGCCGTACAGACCGAAGTTGGCCGGGAACGGCGGCTTGAAGCGCGGCTGGCCCTTCTTGCCCTCCAGCGACTCCAGCAACGCCGTCTCCTCGCCGCAGATGTAGGCCCCGGCACCCAGCGACGGGTAGAGATCGAAATCGACCCCGGAACCGAAGATGTCCTTGCCGAGATAACCGGCGTCGTAGGCCTCTTTCAGCGCCGCGGTGAAGCGCGTGTTCACCTCGTCCATGAACTCGCCGCGCATGTAGTTGTAGCCCACGGTCGCGCCAATCGCGTAGCCGGCGATCGCCATGCCCTCGATCAGGGCATGCGGGTTGTACATCAGGATCTCGCGGTCCTTGCAGGTGCCCGGCTCGGATTCGTCCGAATTGCAGACGATGTACTTCTGGCCCGGGGTGTTGCGCGGCATGAAGGACCATTTGAGCCCGGTCGGGAAGCCCGCGCCGCCGCGGCCGCGCAGGTTGGAGGTCTTGACCTCCTCGATCACATCCTCGGGGGCCATCTTGCCCTTGTAGACCTTCTCCAGCGCCTGGTAGCCGCCGACGCTCTTGTAGGTCTCGAGCGAGGCCGGATCGTCCAGGTAGCGGGTCGCAAAGCAGATCTGGTTGGCCATGCTACTTCTCCAGACCGTCGAGGATCTCGTCGACCTTCTCGGGCGTGAGATTCTCGTAGTAGACGTGATCCACCTGCATCATCGGGGCGCCACAGCAGGCCGCCAGGCACTCCTCTTCCATCTTCAGGTAGAACTTGCCGTCCGGCGTGCTCTCGCCGAGCTTGATGCCGAGACGGTTCTCCAGGTGCTCGATGATCTGCTCCGAGCCGCGCAGCATGCAGGAGATGTTGTTGCACACCATGATCGTGTGCTTGCCGACCGGCTCCAGCTCGTACATCGAATAGAACGAGCCCACCTCGTAGACCGCGATCGCCGGCAGGCCGAGGTACTCGGCGACGGCGTCCATTTTGGCGGTGGAGAGATAGCCATCCTCGTGCTGCACCGCGCGCAGGGCGCCCAGCACCGCAGAGCGCTTCTGGTCTTCGGGATAGCGCGCCAGCCAGGCGTCGATCTCTTCGCGCTCGTGGTCGCTGAGCTCCACCTTCTTGCCGGCGGGCTTGTGGAAGGCGACGGTTTTCTGTTCGGCAGCCATCAGCGGTCGATCTCCCCGAATACGATGTCCTGGGTCCCGATAATGGCGACCACATCGGCCAGCATGTGGCCGCGCGCCATCTCGTCCAGCGCGGACAGGTGCACAAAGCCCGGCGGGCGAACCTTCAGGCGATAGGGCTTGTTGGAACCATCGGAGACCAGATACACCCCGAACTCGCCCTTCGGATGCTCCACCGCGGCGTAGGCCTCGCCTTCCGGCAGGCACATGCCCTCGGTGAACAGCTTGAAGTGGTGAATCAGGGCCTCCATGTCGGCCTTCATCTCCTCGCGCTTCGGCGGGGTGATCTTGTGATCCTCCAGCAGCACCGGGCCCGGGTTCTGGCGCAGCCAGTCCACGCACTGACGGATGATGCGGTTGGACTGGCGCATCTCCTCGATGCGCACCAGATAGCGGTCGTAGCAGTCGCCGTTAACGCCCACCGGGATATCGAAATCGAGGCGGTCATAGACCTCGTAGGGCTGCTTCTTGCGCAGGTCCCACTCGATGCCGGAGCCGCGCAGCATCGGACCGGTAAAGCCCAGCTGCTTGGCACGGTCGGGATCGACCACGCCGATGCCCACGGTGCGCTGCTTCCAGATCCGGTTGTCAGTCAGCAGGGTCTCGTATTCGTCCACGCAGCCCGGGAAGCGCTCGGTAAAGGCCTCGATGAAGTCCAGCAGCGAGCCCTGGCGAATCCGGTTCAGGTCGTCCACGACCTCCTGGGACTTCCAGGACGACGGCTGATACTTCGGCATCGTGCCCGGCAGGTCGCGCGCGACGCCGCCCGGACGGTAATAGGTCGCGTGCATGCGCGCACCCGAGACCGCCTCGTAGCAGTCCATCAGGTCCTCGCGCTCGCGGAAGGCATACAGGAACACCGCCATCGCGCCGATATCCAGCGCATGCGCACCCAGCCACATCAGGTGATTCAGGATGCGGGTGATCTCGTCGAACATTACCCGGATGTACTGCGCCCGCAGCGGGGCCTCGATGCCCAGCAGCTTCTCCATCGCCAGCACGTAGCCGTGCTCGTTGGCCATCATCGACACGTAGTCGAGACGGTCCATATAGCCGATGGACTGGTTGTAGGGCTTGCTCTCGGCGAGCTTCTCGGTGCCGCGATGGAGCAGACCGATATGCGGGTCGGCGCGCTGCACGACCTCGCCGTCCATCTCCAGCACCAGACGCAGCACGCCGTGGGCGGACGGATGCTGCGGCCCGAAGTTCAGGGTGAAGTTGCGAATCTCAGGCATTCTCGGCTCCTTCGCCCGGCTTCTCGCCCTCGCTATAGCGATGGTCGCCGCGGATCACCTTGGGCACCAGCACGCGGGGCTCGATGGTCACTGGCTGGTACACCACGCGCGCCTGTTCGGCGTCGTAACGCATCTCGACGTGGCCGATCAGCGGGAAGTCCTTGCGGAACGGGTGGCCGACAAAGCCGTAGTCGGTGAGGATGCGGCGCAGGTCCGGGTGCCCGGAGAACAGGATGCCGAACAGATCGAAGGCCTCGCGCTCGAACCAGTTGGCCGAGGCCCAGACCTCCACCAGCGACTCGATCTCGGGAAATTCCTCATCGTCCAGCCAGGCCCGCATGCGGACGCGGCGGTTGTGCGCCACCGACAGGAGGTGGGCCACCACGGTGAAGCGCGGCCCGTCCCAGTTGGAATCTTCCGGCGCGTCATCGAAGGTGAAGCGCCCCGAGGTCGCAGCCTCGACTCCCCGGGAGAAGCCCGTATTGGTGGCGGAATCGGTACCCCACTCGTCCTGGCCGTATTCGAGGTAATCCACCCCGCACAGGTCGATCAGGATCTCGAAACCCAGCGCATCACGAAGCTTCTCGCCCGCCTCGCGCCAGGACCCGGGCGTGATATCGACGGTGATCTCGTCGTTCGCCTCGTGCAGGCTTTCCAGGGCATCGCCCAGTTCCGCCCGCAGGGCGTCGATCCAGTTGTCTTGTTCAGCCATCGGAAACCCCGGGTGCGTCAGCGCGCGATGGTGTTCGTGCGCCGGATCTTGTTCTGCAGCTGGATGATGCCGTAGAGCAGCGCCTCGGCCGTCGGCGGGCAACCCGGCACGTAGACATCCACCGGCACGATGCGGTCGCAGCCGCGCACGACGGCGTAGGAGTAGTGGTAGTACCCGCCCCCGTTGGCACAGGAGCCCATGGAGATCACCCAGCGTGGCTCGGGCATCTGGTCGTAGACCTTGCGCAGGGCCGGGGCCATCTTGTTGACCAGGGTGCCGGCGACGATCATCACGTCCGACTGGCGCGGACTGGGCCGGAAGATAATCCCGAAGCGGTCGAGGTCATAGCGCGCCGCACCGGCGTGCATCATCTCCACCGCGCAGCACGCCAGGCCGAAGGTCATCGGCCACAGGGAGCCGGTACGGGCCCAGTTGATGAGCTTGTCCGCCGAGGTCGTGACGAAGCCCTTTTCAAGAACGCCTTCTATTCCCATTCCAGCGCCCCCTTCTTCCACTCGTAAATGAAACCGACCACCAGAATGACGAGAAACAGCGCCATCGCAAGAAGCCCGAACAGGCCAATGGTGTCTAGCGACACTGCCCACGGGAACAGGAAGGCGATCTCCAGATCGAAGATGATGAACAGGATCGCCACCAGGTAGAAGCGCACATCAAACTTGAGCCGCGAGTCCTCGAAGGCCTCGAAGCCGCACTCGTAGGGCGAGTTCTTGGCGGCGTCCGGCTTGCGCGGACCCACCGCCATACCGACGATCAGCGGTACGATCCCGATCACGATGCCCACTGCGATGAACAGCAGGATGGGTAGATAACCTTCCAGCATTTCTCTCTCCCGTACGCCGCCTCTGGCGGGCAGGTTCGCGAGGCGTCGCGTGGATCGGGCGCGCCGGCGAGCCGTTCAGCGTTGCTGGTTGAAAGCGCGGGTACGGACCGCCCTCGTGGAGACGAGACAGGACCGCACACCGGGCACGGAGTCTAGGTGATGCCCAAAAACGGTGTCAAGTATTCGTAATTTTATAAGACGCTGATTTTATTGTTATTTGGCCCGGGCACTCAGGAACAGAGAGCAACCCGGGCCATCCAGAATTTGGTGCAGATGGTGGGACTCGAACCCACACGGCTTGCGCCACTACCCCCTCAAGATAGCGTGTCTACCAATTCCACCACATCTGCCGTTTGGTACAGGTACCCGGGATCAGTCGGGCACGTCGGCCGGCCGGCCGGATTGCGGGGTATCGCCCGCGGGCTCCTGCCCCGGGACCACCTCGCGCGGAAGATCCGGCGGACCGTCACCTTCCTCTTCCATGGCCTCCATCTGGTCCAGCAGGCTCTCGGCCTCCGGGCTGGAGGCGGCCAGATAGGCCAGTGTCAGGCTATTCAGGAAGAACACCACCGCCAGAAACGCGGTCGAACGGCTCAGAAAGTTGGCCGAACCGGCCGCCCCGAACACCGTTGCCGAAGCCCCGCTGCCGAAGGCGGCGCCGGCATCGGCCCCTTTGCCGTGCTGCATCAGGATCAGCGCGATCAGGCCGATCGAGACCGCGACCTGGACAACCAGGAGCAGGCCGTAAATCATGCTGCGACTCGCTCGCCCGCGGCACGGACGATGGCGGTGAACCCGTCGGCATCCAGCGAGGCGCCGCCGATGAGACCGCCGTCGATATCCTCCAGCGCCAGCAGCCCGGATGCATTGTCGGCCTTCATGCTGCCGCCGTAGAGAATGCGCAGCTCCGCGGCGATGCGCGGGTCGCGGCCGGCGACGCGATTACGGATGAAGGCATGCACCTCCTGGGCCTGTTCCGGCGTGGCGGTCAGCCCGGTGCCGATCGCCCAGACCGGCTCGTAGGCCACCACGGCACTGGCGAAGGCCTCGACCCCGGCCGCGTCCAGCACCGCATCCAGCTGCTCGGCCACGACGCTCTCGGTACGGCCACCCTCGCGGTCGTCCTTCTGCTCGCCGACACACAGGATCGGAATCAGGCCGGCCGCCTGGGCCGCAACGAATTTCGCGGCCACCCAGGCACTGTCCTCGTTCTGCCGCTCACGGCGCTCGGAGTGCCCGACGATCACGTAACGGCAGCCGACCTCGGCCAGCATGGCGCCGGCCAGTTCGCCGGTGTAGGCGCCCTTCTCCTGGTCCGAGCAATCCTGGGCACCCACCGCAATGGGGCCGCCCGAGAGGTCGTCGGCGATTTCGGCGAGGTAGACCGCGGGCGGACACACCGCCACGTCCACGCCCCGGATATCGCCCAGGCTGCCCTTCAGGGCGCTCAGGAGCGCGCGGTTCGCGTCCCGCGAACCGTTCATCTTCCAGTTTCCGGCGACCAGCGGCGTGCGCATGCGGATCTTCCTCCTGCGGTCGGACGCACCCCATGGATAGACGGGGTCCGATCATGATGATTAGAGCGGCGGGATGTTACCGGCGCACCGGGAGCAAATCAACCAAGCCGGCACGCGCCACGCCGGCGGCGCCCGGCGCGGGGTCACGCAGGGAGAGCCGCCCGCGGGCGCCGAGGGCGTCAGATCGCCGCGCGGATACTGTCGGCGATGCGCTCAGCGGCCGAGCGGGTCTCGTTCGCGTCCTCGCCCTCGACCATCACCCGCACCAGCGGTTCGGTACCCGAGGGACGCAGCAGCACTCGGCCGCGCTGGCCCAGCTGACCCTCGACCGCGGCAACCTCCGCGCGTACCGGCTCGGCCTCCAGGCAGCCCGAAGCGGCACCGCTGACGGGCACATTGATCAGGCACTGCGGGAGCTTGGGGATCGCCGCGGCCAGCGCCGACAGCGGCTGGCCGGTGCGATGCATCAGGTGGGCGACCTGCAGCGCCGCGACCGTGCCATCACCGGTCGTGGTGTGCTCGAGGCAGACGATGTGGCCCGACCCCTCGCCACCCAGGGTCCAGTCGCGACGCCGGAGCTCCTCCAGCACGTAGCGATCCCCGACCTTCGCGCGCACGAACGGGATGCCGGCGCCATTCAGGGCCTGCTCCAGGCCGAGGTTGGTCATCAGCGTCCCGACCACCCCACCATCGAAGCCCCCGCTCTGCTGCCGCGCCAGCGCCAGGATGCCGAGGATCTGATCGCCGTCCACGACCGTGCCATCGGCATCGGCCAGAATCACGCGGTCACCATCGCCGTCCAGGGCAATCCCGAGGTCCGCCCCGCTGGCGCGCACCTGCGCCGCCACCTTCTCGGGGTACAGGGCGCCCACGCCCTCGTTGATGTTGTAGCCGTCAGGACTCGCGCCAAGGATCTCGACACGGGCGCCCAGCTCCTCGAATACATGCGGGGAGACGTTGTAGGTGGCCCCATGGGCGCAGTCGATCACCACCTTCATGCCGCGCAACTCGGAGCGCGCCGGGATGGCGCTCTTGCAGAACTCCACATAGCGCCCGGCCGCATCGCTGATGCGCACGGCCTTGCCCAGTCGCGCCGCGTCGATCGGCTGCGCCGGCTGATCCAGGCGCGCCTCGATCGCGGCCTCGGTCGCATCCGGCAGCTTGTCGCCCTCGGGCGTGAAGAACTTGAACCCGTTGTCGTGGAACGGGTTGTGCGAGGCACTGATCACGATGCCCGCGGTCGCACGGAAGGTATGGGTCAGGTAGGCGATCGCGGGCGTGGGCATCGGCCCCAGCAGCGCGACATCCAGCCCGGCGGCCGACAGCCCGGCCTCCAGCGCCGACTCGAACATGTAGCCGGACACCCGCGTGTCCTTGCCCACCAGCACCGGGCCCTGGCGCTGGCCGTTCTCGCCCAGCACCTCGCCCACGGCATAGCCCAACCGCAGCGCAAACTCCGGCGTCATGGGCCACTCGCCGGTGCGCCCGCGAATCCCGTCCGTCCCGAAATACTTGCCCATCAGTTCCCTCGATTGTCCTGCTCTTCGCCGCCATCCGGCCGCAACTCCGAGTATAGCGCCAGCGCGTCGCGGGTCGCCGAGACGTTGTGCACACGCAGGACACGCGCCCCGGCCTGCGCCGCCAGCATCGCCGCCACGGCACTCCCCGGGTCCCGCTCGGCGACCGGGCGATCCCCCAGCAACTGGCCGATCATCGATTTGCGCGAAACGCCGACCAGCAACGGCAGGCCGGCCCCGGCCAGATGCGGCAGGCCACGAAACAGGGCGACGTTGTGCGCCAGGGTCTTGCCAAAGCCGAACCCCGGGTCCAGCAGGATCTGGCCTCGCGGCACGCCGGCGGCCCGCAATTCGCGCACCCGCTGGTCCAGAAAGGCCGCGATCTCGGTCACCACGTCGTCATAATGCGGCGCACGCTGCATCGACTGCGGCTCGCCCTGCATATGCATCGCGCAAAGCGCCACGCCATCCTCGCGCGCCGCCTCGACCGCCGCCTCCAGGGCCCCCTCGGCTCGGAAGCCGTTGACGTCGTTGAGCAACCCGGCGCCGGCCGCGACCGCCTCGCGCATCAACGCCGGCTTCATCGTATCCACGGACAGCGGCACACCGATTTCCGCGTGCAGCGCCTCGATCACCGGCAGCACCCGGCAGCGCTCCTCCTCCAGTGGTACCGGCTCCGCGCCGGGACGCGTGGACTCACCCCCCACATCGAGGAGATCCGCCCCCTCCGCGACCATGGCGCGGGCGCGCGCCAGGGCCTCTTCGACCCGGGCATATTGCCCGCCATCGGAGAACGAGTCCGGGGTCACATTGAGGATACCCATAATGCGTGGCCGCCCCAGGTCCAGGCGGCGCGCTCCGCATTGCAGCACCGGTGCATCGGTCGGCACGATCATTCTCCTTTGCTACCAACGAAAAAGGCCGCCAGGAAAGGGCCTGGCGGCCTGGGTTCGACGCGTCGGCGGGGGCCCCGCTCAGGACTGCGGCGCGGGCCCGCCTACAACACCCTTGTTGTCGTCGTCATCGCGACCTTCGGAGCCGTCACCCGAGCCATTGGCGTCGGGCTCCTCGCCGGCCTGCGCGGTACCGCCGGGGCCACCGCCGCTGTCCCAGTCGGCGGGTTCGCGGGGTTCGCGCCCGGCCATGATGTCCTCGATCTGCTTGTCGTCGATGGTCTCGTACTTCATCAACGCCCCGGCCATGGCATGCAGCTTGTCGATATTATCCACCAGAATCTGCTTCGCATGCTGGTAGTTGGTATCAATGATCTGGCGCACCTCGGCGTCGATCTGCCGCGCGGTGTCATCCGACATCGGCTTGGACTTGCCCATCTGACCACCGAGGAAGGGGTGACCCTCTTCCTCGCCGTAATCCAGCGGCCCCAGTTTTTCCGAGAGCCCCCACTTGGTCACCATATTGCGGGCGATCTGCGTGGCGCGCTCGATATCGTTCGAGGCCCCGGTGGTCACCTTCTCGTCGCCGAAGATGATTTCCTCCGCCAGACGTCCACCGAACAGGCTCGCCAGCTGACTCTGCAAGCGCGTCTTGGAATGGCTGTAGCGGTCTTCCTCGGGCAGGAACATGGTCACACCCAGGGCACGGCCACGCGGGATGATGCTGACCTTGTACACCGGGTCGTGCTCCGGCACCGTCAGGCCCACGATCGCATGCCCGGCCTCGTGATAGGCGGTCAGCTTCTTCTCGTCCTCGGACATCACCATGGACTTGCGCTCGGCACCCATCATGATCTTGTCCTTGGCGCGCTCGAAGTCGGACATATCCACCAGGCGCTTGTTGGCCCGGGCCGCGAACAACGCCGCCTCGTTGACCAGGTTGGCCAGATCCGCCCCGGAGAAGCCCGGCGTACCGCGGGCAATCAGGTCCGGGCGCACATCCTCCGCGATCGGGGTCTTCTTCATGTGGACCTTGAGGATCTGCTCGCGGCCGCGCACGTCCGGCGGCGGCACCACCACCTGGCGGTCGAAGCGGCCCGGGCGCAGCAGCGCCGGGTCCAGCACGTCCGGGCGGTTGGTCGCGGCGATCACGATGACCCCCTCGGTGCCCTCGAAGCCGTCCATCTCGACCAGCAGCTGGTTCAGCGTCTGCTCGCGCTCGTCGTGACCACCGCCCATGCCGGCGCCGCGCTGGCGACCGACCGCATCGATCTCGTCGATGAAGATAATGCAGGGAGCGTGCTTCTTGGCCTCGGAGAACATGTCGCGCACGCGCGAGGCACCCACGCCGACGAACATCTCGACGAAGTCGGAACCGGAGATGCTGAAGAACGGCACCTTGGCCTCGCCGGCGATGGCCTTGGCCAGCAGCGTCTTGCCGGTACCCGGAGAGCCCACCATCAGCACCCCGCGCGGGATCTGGCCGCCGAGTTTCTGGAACTTGGACGGGTCGCGCAGGAAGTCCACCAGTTCGGTGACCTCTTCCTTGGCCTCGTCGCAGCCGGCCACGTCACCGAAGCCGACCTTGACCTGGTCCTCCGACATCAGCTTGGCCTTGGACTTGCCGAAGGACATCGCGCCCTTGCCGCCGGCGCCACCGCCCTGCATCTGGCGCATGAAGTAGATCCACACGGCGATCAGCAGCAGGATCGGGAACCAGCTGATCAGGATGCTCATCAGCAGGGAACGCTCGGCCTCCTCGTGGGCATTGACCTCCACATTGTTCTGCAGCAGGTCGCCGATCAGGCCCGGGTCGTTCGGATTCACCGTGGTGAATCGCTGGCCTTCCAGCGTGGTGCCCTCGATCTTCTCGCCCTTGATGGTCACGTTATCCACGCGACCGCCCTGCACATCGCGGATGAACTCGGAGTAGGTAATGCTCCGCACATCCTGCGTCTGCTGCTGTGGGCCGAAGTTGTTGAAGACAGACATCAGGACGACGGCAATCACCGCCCAGATGATCAGGTTCTTGGCCAGACCGTTCAAAACGACACCTCGAAAAACATCAATCGTCAGTTGCAGGCAGCTTTACACATCCCGGGGCTCGCGTGCCAATACATACACTTCCCGTGACCGAGGCCGCGAGGCCTTCGGTTTGCGCACCTTGACCGAGCGAAACCGGCGGCGCACCTCGGCCAGGTAGGCATCGGAACCTTCGCCCTGAAACAGCTTGACCAGAAAAGCCCCCCGGGGGTTCAGAATCTGGGTGGCCAACTCCAGCGCCAGTTCACACAGATGGATGGAACGCGGCTGATCCACGGCATCCGTACCGGTCAGGTTGGGGGCCATATCGGAAAGCACAAGGTCGGCCGGCTCGTCCCCGAGCGCGCTCAGGATCGCATCCAGCACGGCGTCCTCGCGGAAGTCGCCGGTCACGATCTCCGCGCCCGGCACGGGATCCATGGGCAGGATATCGGTCGCGACCAGGACCCCTTTGCGCCCGATTTTCTGCGCGGCGTACTGGGTCCAGCCGCCCGGCGCCGCACCCAGGTCCACCACGCGCATCCCGGGCTTCAGCAGCCGGTCGCGCTCGTCGAGCTCCTGCAGCTTGTAGACCGCGCGCCCGCGGTAGCCCTCCTGCTGGGCCCGCTGGACGTAGGGGTCATCGAAATGTTCCTTCAGCCAGCGCTGGCTGGAGCGGCTACGCTTGGGCATGCCCGATCCTTGCGCCGGCACTCGGCGTGCTACAATTTTGGCTTTCCAACACCGAAAAACGGCCTCCCGTGAATCTGACCGACGCGCAACGCCGCCACCTGCGCAGCCTCGCCCATCCCCGCAAACCCGTCGTGACCATTGGCCGCAACGGGCTGACCGACGCGGTGCTGGCGGAACTGGAACTGGCGCTCACCCACCACGAACTGGTCAAGATCAAGGTGAATATCGGGGATCGCGAGGCCCGCAACGGGGCCGTCGAGGAACTGTGCGAGCGCACCGGCGCCGAGCGGATTCAGCGCATCGGTCATGTCGCCACCCTGTTCCGGCGCAACCCGGAGGACCCGAAGGTCTCGCTGGACCCGGCCTGACAGCCGGATACGGCGGCGTCAGTTGACGTAGCGGACCTCCAGGATCTCGTACTCCGTCTCCCCGCCCGGGGCCTGCACGGTGACCACATCGCCCTCTTCCTTGCCGATCAGCGCCCGCGCGATCGGGGAAGACACCGAGATCATGTTGTTCTTGATGTCGGCCTCGTCCTCGCCCACGATCTTGTAGGTCACCTGGCGCCCGTCCTCGGTCGCCTCCAGCACCACCGTGGTCCCGAACACGACCTTGCCGGTCTGCGGCAGGGCCGTGACGTCGATGATCTGGGCATTGGAGAGCTTCGCCTCCAGCTCGCGGATGCGGCCCTCGATGAAGCTCTGCTGCTCGCGCGCGGCGTGATACTCGGCGTTCTCCTTGAGGTCACCATGCTCGCGCGCCTCGGAGATCGCGTTGACCACGCGCGGGCGGTCCTCGCCCTTCAGCTTCTTCAGCTCTTCCTTCATCTTTTCCGCGCCAGTCACGGTCAAGGGCGTCTTGTTCATGCGCTTTTCCCTCCGAGATTTTCCTGGTGGAGGTCCTGCAGCCGGAAGACGTCGTTCGCCCCCAGATGATCCAGGGCCTGCACGGTGGCCTTGGCCCCAGCAATGGTGGTGGTATAGCCCACCTTGTGCATCAGCGCCTCGCGGCGGATGGTGTAGGAGTCGGAGGTCGACTGCTTGCCCTCCACGGTGTTGATGATGAAGCTGATCTCGTCGTTCTTGATCATGTCCACGATATGCGGACGACCCTCGGTGACCTTGTTCACGCGGGTCACCGCGATCCCGGCCTCCTCCAGCACGTTCGCCGTGCCCCGGGTGGCCAGAACCTCGAAACCCAGCTCGACCAGGCGGCGCGCGACCTCACCCACCAGCGGCTTGTCGATCTCGCGCACGGACACGAAGGCCTTGCCGGTGGACGGCAGCAGCACGCCCGCCCCCAGCTGGCTCTTGGCGAAGGCCTCGGCGAAGCTGCGACCGACCCCCATCACCTCGCCGGTGGACTTCATCTCCGGCCCCAGGATCGGGTCCACGCCCTGGAACTTGGCGAACGGGAACACCGATTCCTTTACCGAGTAGTAATCGGGGTAGACCGCATCGCCCACGCCCTGCTCGGGCAGGGTCTGCCCGGCCATGCAGCGGGCGGCAATCTTGGCCAGCGGCCGGCCGACGCTCTTGGAGACATACGGCACGGTGCGCGAGGCACGCGGATTGACCTCCAGCACGTAGATATCGTCGCCCTTGATCGCGAACTGAGTGTTCATCAGGCCGACGACCTTGAGCCCCAGCGCCATCTTGCGCACCTGCTCGACCATCTCGTCCTGCAGCGCCATCGACAGGGAGAACGGCGGCAGCGAACAGGCCGAGTCGCCGGAGTGCACGCCCGCCTGCTCGATGTGTTCCATGATCCCGCCGATGATCACGTTCTCGCCGTCCGAGATCGCGTCGACGTCGACCTCGATCGCATCATCCAGGAAGCGGTCCAGCAGCACTGGGGCATCGTTGGAGACGGACACGGCGTTCTGCATGTAGCTGCGCAGGTCCTCGCGGTCGCGGACGATCTCCATCGCGCGGCCACCGAGCACGTAGGACGGACGCACCACCAGTGGGTAGCCGATCTCGTCGGCCAGCTTCTCCGCCTCTTCCTCGCTGCGCGCGGTGCGGTTCGGCGGCTGCTTGAGTCCCAGCTTGTTCAGCAGGGCCTGGAAGCGTTCGCGGTCCTCGGCCAGGTCGATGGAGTCCGGGCTGGTGCCGATGATCGGCACGCCCGCGGCCTCGAGATCGCGCGCCAGCTTCAGCGGGGTCTGCCCGCCGTACTGCACGATCACGCCGGCCGGGTTCTCGGTCGCCACGACCTCCAGCACGTCTTCCAGCGTCAGCGGCTCGAAGTACAGGCGATCCGAGGTGTCGTAGTCGGTGGAGACGGTCTCCGGGTTGCAGTTGACCATGATGGTCTCGTAGCCGTCCTCGCGCATCGCCAGCGCCGCATGCACGCAGCAGTAGTCGAACTCGATGCCCTGACCGATGCGGTTCGGCCCGCCGCCCAGGACCATGATCTTCTGCCTGTCAGTCGGCTCGGCCTCGTTCTCCTCTTCGTATGAGGAGTACATGTAGGCGGTGGTGGTCGCGAACTCGGCCGCGCAGGTATCCACCCGCTTGTAGACCGGGCGCACGCCGAGGCCGTGGCGGTGCTTGCGCACGGCCTTCTCGGTCTCGTTGAGGATCGTCGCCAGGCGCAGGTCGGAGAAGCCGCGCTGCTTCAGGCGGTACATCTCCTCGGCCTTGATGTCGCCCAGGATGCGGTCGCGCAGGCCCTTCTCGACGTCCACCAGTTCCTGGATCTGAGCCAGGAACCAGGGGTCAATCGCGGTCAGGTCGAAGATGTCCTGGATCGAGAAGCCGGCGCGGAAGGCGTCGGCCACGTACAGCACCTGCTCCGGGCTGGGGTTGGCGAGCTTGGTGCGCAGCTGGTCCACCACGTCGTCGGCTTGCAGGTCGATACGCTCGTCGAGGCCGTCCATGCCGGTCTCCATCGAGCGCAGCGCCTTCTGGAACGACTCCTGGAAGGTGCGGCCGATGGCCATCGCCTCGCCCACCGCCTTCATCTGCGTGGTCAGGCGCGCCTCGGCCTGCGGGAATTTCTCGAAGGTGAAGCGCGGGATCTTGGTGACCACGTAGTCGATGGACGGCTCGAACGAGGCCGGGGTCAGCCCGCCGGTGATCTCGTTTTTCAGCTCGTCCAGGGTGTAGCCCACCGCCAGCTTGGCCGCGACCTTGGCGATCGGGAAGCCAGTCGCCTTGGAGGCCAGCGCCGAGGAGCGCGACACCCGCGGGTTCATCTCGATCACGATCATGCGCCCGTTCTCCGGGTTGATCGCGAACTGCACGTTGGAGCCACCGGTCTCCACGCCGATCTTGCGCAGCACCGCCAGCGAGGCGTCGCGCATGATCTGGTATTCCTTGTCGGTCAGGGTCTGCGCCGGCGCCACGGTGATCGAGTCCCCGGTGTGAATACCCATCGGGTCGAGGTTCTCGATCGAGCAGATGATGATGCAGTTGTCCGCCTTGTCGCGGACCACCTCCATCTCGAACTCCTTCCAGCCAAGCGCCGATTCCTCCAGCAACACCTGGTTTACCGGCGAGAGGTCGAGCCCGTTCTTGACGATGTACTCGAACTCCTCGCGGTTGTAGGCGATACCGCCCCCCGAGCCGCCGAGGGTGAACGACGGGCGGATGATTACCGGGAAGCCGATCTTCGGCTGGATCTCCTGCGCCTCCTCCCAGGAGTGCGCGAGCATCGCGGTCGGGGTGTCCAGACCGATATCGGCCATCGCCGCCTTGAAGTGATCGCGGTCCTCGGCCATATCGATCGCCGCCTCGTTGGCGCCGATCATCTCCACCCCGAACTTCTCGAGCACGCCTTCCTTCGACAGGTCCAGCGCGCAGTTCAGCGCGGTCTGACCGCCCATGGTGGGCAGGACCGCATCCGGGCGCTCCTTCTCGATGATCTTGGCGACCGTCTCCCACTCCACCGGCTCGATGTAGGTGGCATCCGCCATCTCCGGGTCGGTCATGATGGTCGCCGGGTTGGAGTTCACCAGGATCACCCGGTAACCCTCCTCGCGCAGGGCCTTGCAGGCCTGGGCGCCGGAGTAGTCGAACTCGCAGGCCTGACCGATCACGATCGGGCCGGCCCCGAGGATCAGGATGCTCTGGATGTCGGTACGCTTGGGCATGTGACGGCTCTCGCAGGCTGTCGAAATCGGAAATCGGGAGGAGGAGCTTTAGCGGCGCGCTGCGCGCATCATCTCGACGAAGTCGTCGAACGCCGGGGACACGTCGTGCGGGCCCGGGCTGGCCTCGGGGTGTCCCTGCAGGCTGAAGGCCGGGCAGTCGGTGCGGGCGATCCCCTGCAGCGTGCCGTCGAACAGCGACCGGTAAGTCGGCGTCAGCGTATCGGGCAGGTTGTCCTCGTCGATCGCAAAACCGTGGTTCTGCGACGAGATCATCACCCGCCCGCTTTCCTCGTGGCGGATCGGGTGGTTCGCCCCGTGGTGGCCGAACTTCATCTTCACGCTCTTGCCGCCGCTGGCGATGCCCAGCAGCTGATGCCCGAGGCAGATGCCGAACAGCGGCAGCTTGCGCTCGCAGATGTCGCGGATCGCCTCGATCGCGTACGTGCAGGGTTCGGGGTCGCCCGGGCCGTTGGACAGGAACACCCCGTCGGGCTTCAGCTCCATCACCTCGTCCACCGGGGTCTCGGCCGGCACCACGGTCACGCGGCAGCCCCGGTCCGCCAGCTTGCGCAGGATGTTCTGCTTCATGCCGAAGTCGTAGGCCACCACATGAAATTCAGCCTGCTCCGGGTCCACCCGGGCCGGCTCTTCGCCGAGCTGCCAGGTGCCCTCCAGCCATTCGTAGCGGCTGCGCGTGGTGACCTCGCGCGCCAGGTCCATGCCCTTGATGCCGGGAAACTCGCGCGCGGCGGCCAGGGCCGCTTGCTCGTCCACCTCACCGGCCTGGATGCAGCCGTTCAGCGCGCCCTTCTCGCGCAGAATACGGGTCAGCTTGCGGGTGTCGATCCCGCTGATCGCCACAATGCCATGACGCAGCAGGTAATCCGGCAAGGATTCGCGCGAGCGCCAGTTGGACACCAGCGGCGGCAGGTCGCGGATGACCAGCCCGGCGGCATAGGCGCGGGTGGACTCGTCATCCTCCGGGTTGGTACCGGTGTTGCCGATATGCGGATAGGTCAGCGTGACCATCTGCCGGTGGTAGGAGGGATCCGTCAGGATCTCCTGATAACCGGTCATCGCGGTGTTGAACACCACCTCGCCAACCGTCTGGCCCTGGGCGCCAATCGCCTGACCATGAAACACAGTGCCATCTTCCAGGACGAGCAGAGCGGGCGCGGACACAGGGGACCTCCGGATGGTCTGGGTCGGGGCCGCCAGGCGGTTCGCCGGCGGCGGTACTGCGATCGATTCGGGTCTTTGACCCGGCCTCGCCCGCACCGTTTCAACAGGGACAGGGCCCTGTTCTGGACAACGGTTCGGTGCTCGCGGGACGGGTACGGATACGCCTTCAAGTGTACGCGAGCGCCGCGCGCGGCGTCCAACGAGATGCCCGCTTGCGACGTCATCCGCCTCTCCGCTCCAGCCCGGCGATCCCTCATTCTATGCCGTTGATGGCTGGCCCCCGTTCGTCGCCTGGTGTTTCACCTGCCTTCGGTCCGCCGCCTGCCTGGTTGTGGCTGGTCCTGGTTCATCGTTCGGTTTTTACGGTGCCTCCGGTCCACATACTGCCTGGCGCTGACTCGCCAGCGCGCCGCGAGGTACTTCTTTGCTCGTGCAAAGAAGTACCCAAGAAACACGCCCGACTGCCGCGACCCCGGCCCGCTACGCGGGCCGGGGTTCCCCTCGCTCCGAGGGTTTTCGCGGGCGGCGCTGAACTCGCTGCGCCTTCGGCTCCGCTCAGACATCCAGCGCCTCTGATCCCGCGAAAACCCTCTCC
>NZ_KB906370.1:0-65378 GCF_000381305.1 Thioalkalivibrio sp. ALE16 | reverse complement strand
GTCCGCGCTCGAGTCGCTTTTGCGTGCGAACAAGGCGCGGTGACCGCCGTGCAGTCATTCTGCACAAGGGAGCCGCAACGCCGTTCCCGCGCAAAAGCGGCCGAGCCCCTGCTTTCAATGGCTTGTGGGGTTGGTGCCCCCTGTTCCCCGATCCTGCGTTGCGCCGCTTGCGGGTAGAACCACTACCCGCTGCACGACGCGCCTTGCCTCGGAAAACAGGGGGCACCAACGCGGACGTGCGATTCAATCAGCGTCTCCTTAGGTCTGCCGGCTGCTGATGGAGGAACTGGAGCACATCGTGGAACGATCCGAACGGTATGAGCGTTCCAAGCGCGCGGCGCTGCCCGCTCTGGACAAGGGCTGCCACTTCGGCGGCGAACGCCCGGATCGGGACGCGCTGCATGAGCGATAAGGTCTTCGTCTATACCAACGTCCTGTCCTACGCGCTCGACCCAGGGCCTGGTCAGATGGCAGCTCACAAACGTCAGACGAACATTTCCAGGAGTTGCGGATGCCAGCTTGCGAGTTCGATCGAGCCAAGCGTGGCCCCCAGACGCCGCTTGTCCACACTGCGGATCTGGTCCAGAAGAATACGGGCCGGGCGGCCCGCGAGCTCGACCTCCGGCCGGCATCCAAGGGGCTGCCCCTTGCTGGTGATCGGGGCCACCAGAACCCGTGGCAAGGCTGCGTTCATGTCGTCGGGGGAGACAATCAATGCAGGACGGGTCTTGCGGATCTCCGTTCCAACGGTAGGGTCCAGGTTGACCCAGTAGACGTCGCCGCGGCGAACCGGTGCGCGACGCCCTACCATTCCCACTCCTCGGCATCCTCGGCCCAGGGCGCGTCGGACCATTCGGGTGCATCGTCCTGATCGATGTCGTAATGGTCGAACCAGCCGGCGCGCGGCTCGGTAATCGGTTCGATCACGATCCGGTGACCCTCGAGCCGCAGGTCGATCTCGTCGCGGATCCCGCATTGGCGCAACAGTGTCGCAGGTAACAGAACGCCGCGGGAGTTTCCGATCTGTCGCAAAGTTGTTTTCATGGCCTCCCCACAAACCGGCCGAAGTTATAACAATGTATCACCACGGGCGCCGTGGAGGCCAGATTGAAGCCCGGGCAGCCCCGACCGCATGAGATCCCGGATAACCGCTGCGCGGTTTCCGGGATGACCGAGAGGGCGCTGGTTCTGGGAGTTTGGCGGCGCCATGTGCGTATGGCCGCGCGGAGAGTCAGGACTCGGGTTCGTCTTCCGGGGGCGGGAACTGGAGGTGGAAGCCCTGCTCCTTGAGGTTAGCGAGGACCTTTTGTGGATCTTCCTGGGCCAGGGTGCGCTCGGGTGTCAGATCGAACTCCAGTGCGAACTCCAGGGTGCCGAGGGCGCGCATCACGCCTTCGGGCAGGTCGGAGAAATCGTCCTTCTCCGGGAAGTAGACATAGGTATCGGCGCGCCGGGTCGCGCGGTAGACATAGCACTGCATGGGGTTCAGTCCTCGAGATAGGTGTAGCCGGTCAGGCCCTGTTCCAGCTCGGCCAGCAGCCGTCCCGCGGCCTCGCCACGCAGGCCGGCGGCGTCGATCTTGGCGCGGAAGGTGCGGCGCAGGTCATCCGGGGCAAAGTGCACATAGGAGAGCAGTTCGTCGACGGTGTCGCCCCGCTCCGGGTCCACCAGACGGTAGCCACCCTCGGGCAGCAGTTCCACGTTCACGGTGTCGGTGTCCCCGAACAGGTTGTGCAGATCGCCCAGGATCTCCTGGTAAGCGCCGACCAGGAAGATGCCGAGATAGTACGGCTCGCGGTCGTTCCACGGGTGCAGGGCAAGCGTGGTGTGCGTGCCCTCGCGCTCCACGTAGTGCTCGATGTGGCCATCGGAGTCGCAGGTCAGGTCCTGCAATACCGCGCGCCGGGTCGGCCGCTCGTCCAGCCGGTGCAGCGGCATGATCGGGAAGATCTGGTTGATCGCCCAGGTGTCCGGGATCGACTGGAACACGGAGAAGTTGCAGAACACCTTGTCCGCCAGCTTGTCGGTCAGTTCCGCGTGGATCTCTGCCGGCAGGGCCTCCGGTCGCGCCAGCAGGCGCTGGCACAGGGCGAAGTAGATTGCCTCGGCGCGGGCACGGTCGGCCAGCGACAGCATCCCGCGGGCAAAGCGCGTCTGCACCTCGGCCAGGCCATAGGCGGCATCGTGATAGATCTCGGAGGCCGGGCGCTCGCCGTCCTCCAGCAAGGCGCGCATGGCGGCGATCTCGGGCAGCTCGCCATCCTCCGCGGGCGGGACATCGCCATCCCCCGGAGCCGGCTCGCAATCGATCACGTTGGTGATCAGCACTGCGTGGTGTGCGGTCAGGGCGCGGCCCGACTCGCTGAACACCTCCGGCATGACCAGACCCTGCTCCTCGCAGATGCGCTTGAGCGGGCGCAGGATGTTCAGCGCGTACTCCTCCACCGAATAGTTGATGGAGCACTCGTTGCGCGAACGCGAGCCCTCGTAGTCGATCCCCAGCCCGCCGCCGACATCCACCACCCGCAGGGCCGCACCGGCCTCGGTCAGCGCGGCGAAATAGCTGGCTGCCTCGCCCATGCCGTTCTGGATGTCGCGGATGTTCGCGATCTGCGAACCCATGTGGAAGTGCAGCAGTTGCAGCCGGTCCAGCCAGCCAAGGCCGCGCAGGCGCTCGAGGATGCCCAGCACGTCCGCCGCGGACAGGCCGAACTTGGCCTTCTCGCCGCCGGTGTTCTGCCACTTGCCCTTGCCGATCGAGGCCAGGCGCACGCGCAGGCCCAGCAGCGGCTCGACCTGCATGGCCTCGGCCTGGCGGATCACCTCCTCCAGCTCGGAAGGCTTCTCGATCACGATGTACACGCGTTGCCCGAGCTGGCGCCCGATCAGCGCCAGGCGCACGTATTCGCGGTCCTTGTAGCCATTGCAGATGATCGCCGCACCCGGCCGCGACTGCGCCAGTACGGCCATCAGTTCGGGCTTGGAGCCGGCCTCCAGCCCCACCCGCGGGGTCAGCCCCTCGGCATCCGGCTGATCGCCGGCCGCCAGGATCTGGTCCACCACGCTGCGCTGCTGGTTGACCTTGATCGGGTAGATGGCGGTGAACGCGCCTTCGTACTCCAGCTCGCGCGCGGCGGTGTCGAAGGCCCGCGCCAGGCGGCGCACCCGGCCGTCCAGCACGTCCTGGAACCGCACCAGCACCGGCGGGCCCACATGCTCCTCGCGCAGGCGGCCCGCCAGCTCGTACAGGTCCACGCCGGGGTGATCCGGCCAGTCCGCGCGGCGCATCGCCACATTGCCCGCGGCGTTCACCTCGAAGAAGCCACCGTTCCAGTGATCGATCCCGTAGGTGGCGCGGGCCTCGTCCAGATTCCAGGGCGTGACGGTCATGGTGTTCCCGGATTTCAAAAGCTAGGAAAGTCCCGTCATTGCGAGGAGCGAAGCGACGTGGCAATCGCCTTCATCATCCCCCCGAACACCAGGGGCGATCAGGGCAACCAGGCGCATTGCCCTCATTCAGGAGATTACTCGCTACGCTCGCCCTTCGGGCCGGCCGGCGGCCGTTCAACGCAGCTTCGCTGCTTTTGTACGTCGTCGCCTACGGCTCCTCGCAATGACGAGAAGAACAGAGTTGCCCGCAGGATACAGGGCACTATCATAGCGGCGCATCATACCGTCCACCGCACCGGCAAGGGGAGCCGCCTAATGGCACTCGACAACAACTGGTTCAGCGAACCGCACGAAGACATGGCGCTGTCCCTGCGCATCAAGCAGAAGCTGCACGAGGAACAGACCCCGTACCAGAAGATCGAGATCTACGAGACCGAGGCCTTCGGCAACCTGATGGTCATCGACGACTGCGTGATGCTGACCGGCCGCGACAACTTCATCTACCACGAGATGATGTCGCACCCGGTGCTGTACTCGCACAGCGCCCCGAAGAACGTGGTGATCATCGGCGGCGGCGACTGCGGCACCCTGCGCGAGGTCCTCAAGCACGACGAGGTCGAGCGCGCCGTGCAGGTGGATATCGACGAGCGCGTCACCCGCCTGTCCGAGCAGTACTTCCCGGAGCTGTGCGACGCCAACAACGACCCGCGCGCCGAACTGCTGTTCGACGACGGCGTGCAGTACCTGAAGGACGCCGCCCCCGGCTCCATCGACGTGATCATCGTCGACTCCACCGACCCGGTCGGCCCGGCCGAAGGCCTGTTCTCCACCCCATTCTACAAGGACTGCGTGAAGGCCCTGGGCGCGGATGGCCTGCTGGTGCAGCAAAGCGAATCGCCGCTACTGCACACCGACAGCATCATCCGCCCGATGCACGACAGCCTGCGCGCGGCGAACTTCATCGACGCCCTGACCCTGCACTTCCCGCAGGCCACCTACCCCTCCGGCTGGTGGACCTGCACCATCGCCGCGAAGGACTGCCCGGTGTCCTTCCTGCGCGAAGAGGCCGCCGAAGAGCTGCCATTTGTCACGCACTACTACAACGCCGCGATCCACCGCGCCGCTGGTGCCACCCCGGAGTTCTTCCGTCGCAAGCTGTTCGCCTGATCGCGCGCCAGCGACGGGGCCACCCACGGAGATCGCCACGGCGCTGCGCGCCTCGCGATGACGGGCGCCACACACGCCGTAGGCTGCATTGAGCTCGTGACTAGGTGTGGCGGCCGGCCTTGAGGCGGTCGAGGCGCAGGCGTTCGCGGGTGTCGAACAGGCGGCGGGAGGCGAACCAGACCGCACCCAGGGTGCCGAAGCCGGTACCGGCGGTGATCAGGAACATGATCAGGATCTGGTACTTCACGGCCTCCACCGGCGGGGCGCCGGCCAGGATCTGGCCGGTCATCATGCCCGGCAGGCTGACGATGCCGGCGGCGGCCATGGCATTGATGGTCGGCATCAGGCCGGAGCGCGCGGCCTCGCGACGCATGGTCGTCACCGCCTCGCTCCAGGAGGCCCCCATCGCGAGCCGGCCCTCGATTGTTCGGCGCTCACGCCAGATGGTCTGGGTCAGGCGGTCCAGCCCCAGTGCGATGCCGGTCATGGTGTTGCCGAGCAGCATGCCCAGCAGCGGGATCGCGTACTGCGGCTCCCACCAGGGGGTCGGGCCGACCATGGTGGTCAGCGCCAGCACGGTGACCGCGAACGCCGAGATGAACATGGTCACGGCACCAATGCCGTAGCCCCACAGCCCGGCGAAGCGGCGCTGCTGGCGCGCCATCACCTCGTAGCCGGCCACAGCGAGCATGATCACCGCCATCAAGGCCACCCAACCGAGCTGCGCATGGTCGAACAGCGTCTGCAGGATCAGCCCGACCAGCAGCAGCTGGATCACGGTGCGCGCCCCGGCGATCAGCAGGCTGCGCCCCAGCCCCATACGTGCCCAGACGGTCAGCCCTGCCAGCGCGACGACCAGCAAGGCCGCCAGCGACAAATCCAGCGCGGAAAGCGAGATCAGTTCCACGCGGGCACCTCCAGCTTGCCGTTGGCGATGGTCAGGATGCGGCCGCCCAGGCGCTGACGCTGCAGGGTGTCGTGACTGACCCAAAGCGCTGCCGCGTCTTCCTCGGCGAGATACCCACGTACCGCGCGTTCGATGCGTTTGGTGTTTTCCAGATCCAGATTGGCGGTGGGCTCGTCCAGCAAGAGAACACGCGGCTGGTTCAGCAGCGCGCGCACCAGCCCCAGGCGCTGCTTCTCGCCGCTGGAGAGACGTTCGACCTCCCAGCCTAGAGAGGCCTCGGGCAAGGCGACCTGCTCCAGCAGGTGCAGGGCCGCCGGGCGGGCGAAATTTGCTGGCAGGTGCTCGTCCACTCGCTCGCCCCACCAGGCAGTCTCCGCCGGCACATACGCCACGCGCCGGCGCCAGTCGACCGGCGCCATGGCGTCCCGCGGTTCCCCGTTCAGCATCACCTCCCCCGTATTGGGGTCAAGGTCGGCCAGGGCCCGCAGCAGCAGCGATTTCCCGGAACCGGAGGCGCCCGTGACCTGCACCAGCTCCCCGGGCTGAAGCGCCAGATCCAGCGGGCCCAGATGGGCGGTTTTCAGTTGGCGAACATCCAGCAGGCGATCCATGCGACAGGGTTCCGGTGCGGCGAAATGGCGATCGTAACCGAAGCCGGGGCAGCGGGATGAATGGCCGGACGGGCAGGCGCTGCTTGCTGCGAGACGAACGCTCCGCCGTGACGGGTTGCCTCGGCGGATGTCGATCGCACTGTTCGGCGCGGGCAGGGGCTTCGCGGGCGAGCCCGCTCCCACCGCTCTGGAACCAAAAAAAGGGCGCCCGGGGAGGGGCGCCCAAAGGCCAACATCCAAGTCCTGGGAGACTGTCTTGTCGGCGTCGGAGGAGACGATGTCGGGGCCGGGCCTGTGGCCCGACCCCGGTTCAGGTTAACGAGGGTTTATTGCTTCCCGGTGAACTCCGGGTAGGCCTCGAGACCGCACTCGGCGATGTCGGCGCCCACATCCTCGTCCTCTTCGCTCAGGCGGATACCCATCACCGCCTTGAGGATGGCCCAGACGATCAGGCTGGCCACGAAGACGAAGGCGAAGATGGCAAGCAGGCCCACGATCTGGCCGAAGAAGGTCGCGTCCGGGTTGGACAGCAGGACCGCCATCACACCCCAGATACCGGCGGTACCGTGCGCGGAGATCGCGCCGACCGGGTCGTCGATCTTCAGCTTGTCCAGCGCGACGATCGAGAAGACCACGATCACGCCACCGATGGCACCGATGATCATCGCCAGGAACGGGCTGGGCATCAGCGGCTCGGCGGTGATGGACACCAGGCCCGCGACCGCGCCGTTCAGCGCCATGGTCAGATCGGCCTTGCCGAACACCAGACGGGTGGTGATCAGAGCGGCGACCACACCCCCGGCCGCGGCCAGGTTGGTATTGGCGAACACGGCGGCCACGGCATTGGCCGACTCGATGTCCGAGACCTTCAGCTCGGAACCACCGTTGAAGCCGAACCAGCCCAGCCACAGGATCAGCACACCCAGGGTGGCCAGCGGCATGCTGGAGCCCGGGATCGCGTTGATCTGGCCATCCTTGCCGTACTTGCCCTTGCGCGCCCCGAGGAGCAGCACACCGGCCAGCGCGGCAGCGGCACCCGTGAAGTGGACGATGCCGGAACCGGCGTAGTCCAGATAGCCGATCTGGTCGAGGATCCCGCCACCCCAGCTCCAGAAGCCCTGGATCGGGTAGATGAAGCCGGTCAGGATGACCGCGAAGGCGAGGAAGGCCCACAGCTTCATGCGCTCGGCCACGGCACCCGACACGATGGACATCGCGGTGGCCACGAACACGACCTGGAAGAAGAAGTCGGCACGATCAGAGTAGTAGATGTCGCCACCACTACCCAGTACGTCCGCGACCGCGTTGTCGCCCGAGATCAGGAAGCCCAGGCCCGGGATGATAGAGCTCAGGCCGTCGCTGTACATGATGTTGTAACCGATCAGCATGTACATAATGCTGGCGATCGAATACAGGGCGATATTCTTCGTTGCAATTTCGGCCACACTCTTGGTGCGCACCATACCAGCCTCGAGCATCGTAAAGCCCGCGGCCATCCACATCACCAGCGCGCCGGCCACCAGAAAGTAAAAGGTGTCCATTGCGTAGGCGAGTTCGACAACTTGCTGTTCAATTTCCATGATTGAAATTCCTCATTCGATGGAAGACGGAGGCCTTAAAGGGCTTCCGGGCCGGTCTCGCCCGTGCGAATACGCACGACCTGCTCCACCGGTGTGATAAAGATCTTGCCGTCGCCGATCTTGCCCGTGCTGGCAGACTTGGAAATGGCCTCGACCACCTGATCGACCAGGTTCTCGTCGACAGCCACTTCCAGTTTCACCTTGGGCAGAAAATCGACCACGTACTCGGCACCGCGATAGAGCTCGGTATGACCGCGCTGGCGACCAAAACCCTTTACTTCGGTCATGGTCATCCCTTGTACGCCGATCTCCGAGATCGCCTCGCGAACATCATCAAGCTTGAACGGCTTGATTACGGCGGTAATCATCTTCATGTCAGACTCCTGTAGTCGGGCCCGCCATCTGGCGGACCCGCTGTTGCTTTAGGCGGTAATGCGGAATCAGAAGGTCTTGGACCAGCCCACCCAGGCGCCCAGGTCTTCGTCGGTCTCGTCGACATACTCGAGATTGAAGCTGAACTCGCCCCAGTCGCCCGCATCACGGGTCAGGCTGGCGGTGTAGTGGGTGTAGTTTTCGGCGTTGGAATCGTCGAAGCTGGTGCGACCTACCAGGAAGCCGGCGCTGTAGACGTCCATGAACGGGACATCCAGGCCGGCGTAGAAGTACATGTCGTCGTCTTCCAGGGCCGAGTCATCGCTGTCGTGAACGACGTAGGCCATACCGCCGTACAGTCCCACAACGCCCGTATCGAAGCTGACCTCACCATAGATCTCGCCGAAGTCGGCACTCAGGGAACCGGTATCGTCTCGGGCATCCGGATAGGCGTAATAGATGTAACCGACGTCGTAGCCGAACCCATTGTCGAACGCGTCGGCAAATCCAAGATAAAGATCCATTTCGTAGCTTGTTTGATCTTCATTCCCCTCGTCGACGCCAAAGTCAACATTCGATACCCAGGTTCCCACGTAGAAACCAGAGGCATGCTCGTAATCGATACCACCCTGAACGGCAGCACCGTCGTCGGTTTCGGAAAAACCACGGAAGTAGTAATTGGACACCGCGCCGATGTTCACGGACAGCTCCGCGGCGGCGGTGGAGGTAAAGGCGACGCCACCGGTGGAGCCTACGGTGAGGACAGCAGCGGCCAGCGCGGAACGGGTGAACTTCTTCATGTTGGTCATCTCCCAGATTGGTCAATCGAGTGTCGCGTAGTCGACACCCGGTCCTTGCACGGGCTGTGCCAAGTACCAAAAGGGAGCAAAATCGGCTTTTCGCAACACCTGTTGCGGCCCAACCACGGGCTTTTGCCTTTATTTGGTGCGCACTAAAAGTGCACACGCACCAAAAACGTGCGGAGACCGAGGACTGTGAACCATGTCCGGAATTCCGGAAGATTCAGTCCTTCGGCAAGCGGCGGGGTCGGAGAGGCAAATCGGGGCGGGGACAGGCGCGGCCAACGCACACGCGGCCATGCGGGACGTACGGTGAACATCTCCTTGTCCTGCAGATCGCCACGTCGCCTCGCGACCCGCGATTACACAGCACGGCGTGGGGATGATGGCACCGACCGGGGCAGCGCCCGGTCGCCGGCACGGGTCTACGAAGTAAGGCTGCCGCGCTCGATCTCGATGCCGACCTCGCGCACGCCGGGCACGGCGCCGGGCTTGCCGAGCTTGATGCGCAGCCACGGCGTGCCGAACTGGGCCATCAGGGCCTCGGCGATCTCCTCGGCCAGGGATTCCAGCAAGGCATGCGGCTCGCGCGTGACGATGGCACGCACGGCGTTGGCCACCGCCTCGTAGTCAACGGTGTCGCCGATCTCGCCGGAGTAGGCGGCGATGCGGGTATCGGCCGCCAGTTCGATATCGAATCGCAGGCGGCGCTGGATGCGCTGTTCCCAGTCGTAGACGCCAACAACGGCGTCAATCTCGAGGTCGCGCAGATAGATTCGATCCATGGGTTCGGCGGGCTCCTGTGGGTCGGCGCCTATCCTACTGCCCGGGCCGCACGAGGTACACCGAGCCGCTATCATGGTGCCTCCCGATTACTACGAGACACGCATGAGCGAGCCCTTTCACGAACTCCCCTGGCCCGCCAACCCGGATGGCGAGCCCCGACGCATCGGCGTGGAGATCGAGATGGCCGGGGTGTCGCTGGAGACGATGGCCGAGACCGTGAAAGGCGAGTTCGGGGGCCACGTCGAATCGGACAACGCCTTCGTCTTCCACGTACGCGACACGGACGTCGGCGACTTCCAACTGGAGCTGGACGCCCGGGTACTGAAGGACCGCGGCTACCGCGAACACCTCGCGCGCCTGGGCATCGAGCTGGACGACTCCGACGAGGCCGCGCTGGAGCGCTGGCTCGCGGACGCCGCGGGCCGCCTGGTCCCGCACGAGATCGTGGCGCCGCCGATCGCGACGGCTGACCTTCCCCGCCTGGACCGGGTGCGCGCCGCCCTGCAGCAGGCCGGCGCACTGGGTACCGAACGCTCGTTTCTCTATGCCTTCGGGCTGCAGATCAATATCGAGGTGCACCGCACCGATGCCGAGTGGCTTCTGGCAGTCCTGCGCAGCTTCCTTTTGATGGTGGAAGTGCTCACCGCGGCGGGCGCCATTGACCTGGCGCGGCGCCTGTCTCCCTACATTCGGTCTTTTCCCGGCCCGTTTGTACGCTACGTGCTGGATCCGGATTTTCGTCCCGACCGGGAGGGCCTGATCGACGCCTACCTGGCGCACAACCCGACCCGCAACCGCCCTCTGGACCTGCTCCCGCTGTTCGCCCACCTGGACTCCGGCAGGATCGACGCGGCACCCGTGGAGCACGAGCTGATCAAACCACGGCCGGCCTTCCACTACCGCCTGCCCAACTGCGAGATCGACGACCCGGACTGGAGCCTCGCGCGGCCGTTCAACGGCTGGGTCGAGGTCGAGCGCCTGGCGGCGGATCCGGAACGCCTGGAGCGCCTGTCGCGGGAATATCTGGAACGCCCCGGCCAGGCCCTGGGCCGCTGGGCCGACGACTGGAGCCAGCGCCTCCGTGACTGGTTCTGAGCCCGACCGCACGACCACCGATACCGTGGCCGATACCGCGCCGCCGCGTCCACGCCGCCCGGTGATCGCCATTACCGGACCCGACCAGGGCGGCGGGCCCGCCTGGCTGTTTACAGCGCTCGCGGTCTGGCGCGCCGGCGGCCGTCCGCTGCGGCTGCGCCCGGGCAAGCCGCGCGGTCACCGGCGCTTCGATGGTCTGGTGGTGGGCGGCGGGGCGGATGTGGATCCCGAGCTCTACGGCGAGACCCTCCCCGAGGGACCGGATGCGGCTGCCATCCGGCAGGCGGAGCGACGCCTGTCGCAGCGCCTGATCGGCTATCTATTCTACCCGGCCCTGTGGTTACTGCGCCGGCTGTTCCAGTCCCATGGCGGTGTACTGGACACCGACCGGGACCGGCTGGAGAAGGCCCTGATCCATCGCGCACTGGACGAGCACCGCCCGATCCTCGGCATCTGCCGCGGGATGCAACTGGTCAACGTGGTACGTGGCGGCACCCTGCACCGCGACCTGGCCGAGTTCTACGTGGAAACCCCGCAGGCCCGCAGCCTGCTGCCGGTCAAGCCGGTGGAGCTGGACCCGCGCAGCCTTCTGGCCAACATCCTGGGCGACACGACGCTCCACGTGAACGCGCTCCACAACCACGCCGTCAATGACCTGGGGCGGGACCTCAAGATCGCCGGCCGCGAATCGACCGGCGTGGTCCAGGCCATCGAGGCCGAACACGACTGGTGCATCGGCGTGCAGTGGCACCCCGAATACCTCCCACAGAAACGCCGCCACCAGCGCCTGTTCCGCGCCCTCGTCCAAGCCGCCACCCAAAACGGCTAAAAGACTGATTCACCACGAAGCCCACGAAGGCACGAAGAAAGGCGATTCACAGGAAGTCTGGAAGAAGAGAAGGTTTGCAGGTGAAGGGTCGAGTGCGTGACGGTCGCTCAAGGCACCATATCAACGTGCTGCTGGAGGCCGTCGCATCAGCCTTCTTCCGGTCTTAAAACCTTCCTGTGAATCGCTTTTGACCTGGCCTTTCTTCGTGCCTTCGTGGGCTTCGTGGTAAAAAACGCCTTTCGACCTAGGTGGGATAGGGGACGGACAGGCCGCCAAGGCCGCAGTAGCCGTTCGGGACCTTGGCGAGGTACTGCTGGTGGTAGTCCTCGGCGAAGTAGTACGCCGGGCCCTCGGCGATCTCGGTGGTGATCGCCCCGCGCCCGGCGGCGTCCAGCGCGGCGTGGAAACGCTCGCGGCTGGCTTCGGCAGCCGCGGTCTGCTCAGGGTCGGTGGTGTAGATTGCCGAGCGGTACTGGGTGCCGACATCGTTGCCCTGGCGCATACCCTGGGTCGGGTCGTGCCCCTCCCAGAAGGTACGGAACAGGGCGTCCAGCGAAACCTTCCGCGGGTCGAACACCACCCGCACCAGCTCGGTGTGCCCGGTCTGGCCGCTGCAGACCTCGCGATAGGTCGGGTTCGGGGTATAGCCGCCGCCGTAGCCCACGCTGGTGGAGTACACGCCCTCCTGCTGCCAGAACAACCGCTCGGCACCCCAGAAACAGCCCATGCCGAAATGGATCACCTGCATGCCCTCGGGGTACGGCGGGGCCAGCGGCGTCCCCAGGACCATGTGGCGCTCGGGGACCGGCATCGGCTCTTCGCGCCCGGGCAGGGCCTGTTCGGGGGTCGGCATGCGCGGCTCGGAAAAGGCGAACATCGGCGGCTCCGTCAGTCGGCCGGGACGAGCCGGATCAGCTCCCCCGGATTGTGGTCGGTCAGGATATAGATGGCCCCGTCATGGACGCGCACGTCCCGCACGCGGCGGTCGAGATCCGGCAGCACCTCGCTCTCGTTGACCAGCTCGCGCCCCTCGAAGGTCAGCCGGCGAAGGGTCTGATGCGCCAGGCCGCCCACGAGCAGATCGCCGTCCCAGTCGGCAAAGGCGGGATCGCGGAGGATCGCCATACCCGAAGGGGCGATGGAGGGCGTCCAGTGATGCAGGGGCGATTCCATCCCCTCCTTCTCGGTCAGGCCTTCGCCGACCTGCCCGCCGGCATACTCCCGGCCGTGGGTAATGACCGGCCAGCCGTAGTTCAGGCCGGGCTCGATGATGTTAACCTCATCGCCCCCGCGCGGGCCGTGCTCGTTCTGCCAGAAGGTGCCGGTCTCGGGGTCCATCACCATGCCCTGCGGGTTGCGCACCCCCCAGGCCCAGATCTCGGGGCGGGCATCGGCATCATCCACCAGCGGATTGTCGTCCGGGACGCGGCCGTCATCATGCAGCCGGATGATGCTGCCGATATGAGTCGAGGTGTCCTGGGCATGATCGCGCTGGCCACGATCCCCCACGCTGATATACACGTAGCCCGCGTCATCGAACACGATGCGGCTGCCGAAGTGGCGCCCCCCGGAGACGCCCGGCTCGGCCGTGAACAGCGTCTCCACATCCTGAAGCTCACGGTCCTGGAAACGTGCGCGCGCCAGGCGTGTGGTGAGCCCGCCATCCACGGCTGCGGAATAGGTGAAGTACAGCCAGCGGTTCTCGGCGAAGTCGGGATGCAGCGCGAGGTCCAGCAGGCCGCCCTGGTTGCGCGCCTGCAGGTCGCCCGGAACACCGGACACCAACTCGCCCCGGCCGTCGAAGGACCCGGCGTCCTCGAACCAGCGCAGGGTGCCCGGGCGCTCGCTGATCAGCGCCCCGCCCTCCGGCAAAAACGCAATGGCCCAGGGGTGATTAAGTCCCTCGTGCAGCACACTGGCTTGCAGGCCATGCTCCCCGGCCCCCAGCCCCTCGGCCGAGACCCCGGAGGATCCGGTACAGGCCATCACCAGACCGGCCAGCACGGGCGCCAGGGTAAGGCGGCTCGTCTTCATCGTGCGCGTCTGCATGGTTCACCTCCTTGGAAAATGCGATGCCTGCGAGGCGGGATACCGCTGGAGACTTGGGCGGCACGGCCAGGAGCCGTGCATCATTCATATCCTTTTGGGATGCCGCGGGGGCCTACGGGTTCCCCGGCTGGCAGACCGGACACCAGTAGGTCGCACGCAGGTGCTCGCCCAGTCGGGCATATTCGACCGGTGCCCCGCACTGGTGACAGGGCTCACCCCGACGACCGTAGACGTTCAGAAACGCCCCCGCCTCCGCACGCTCACGGGTAATCCGCGGCCCCGGCTTCACATTGCGCCGCAGCAGGCGCTCGGCATCGCGGTACAACCCGCGCAGCATGGCCTCCGGCACCTGTGCCAGAGGACGCAGTGGATGGCACCCCTGCAGGAACAGCACCTCGGACTTGTAGATGTTGCCGATCCCCGCCGCCAGGGACTGATCCAGCAGCACATCCACGATCGGGCGGGCTGAATCGGCACGATCGCGTACCCGGGCAACAACCGCATCCAGGTCAATCGCCGGGTCCAGCAGGTCGGGGCCCACCCGCGCATCCAGCCGGGGAACGTCCCGTGCGCCGTCCGCGCGCGGACGCCACTGCAGCTCACGCGGGTGGAAACAGACCAGCACGCGATCCGGCAGGCCCAGCACCGCCCACGCCCCGGCCGCCGGCTTGTGCCACGCCGCGCCCGGCGCATACTGGTGCCAGGTCCCGTACATCCCGAGATGGCTGCGCAACTGCCAGCGCCGCCCGTCCGCCGCCTCCAGGTCCAGCAGCAGGTGCTTGCCCCGGGCCTGCACGGCCTCCGCGGTCATCGCGCCGTGTTCCAGTAACGGATCTCCGCGGCGCACACGGGTGGCGACCCGGCTCAGCGCCACCCCCTCGAGCACGGGCCGCAGCGCCGCCGCCAGCTTGTGGATCGTATCGCCCTCGGGCATGGCACCCCATCTCCTTGAGCCGCATCCGGATCAAACGAATGCAATCGGGAACGCTGAGGCCGCCCCCCTTGAATGATTGGCACTCTTGGGCCAAATTCGGAAAACTTGTCAAGGTACAGGGAGGTACCTAGAATGAAAGATAGATCCGCCCTCGGCAGTAAGCCTTCTCTCAATGATTCAGGGAAGGCCGACCCCGAGGGCTCTTTGTTTCTGCGCCACGCAAGTCCTGCCGTGACTGCGGTGCTGGTCGACGCCGGCTTCTTTCTGGTTCGAAGCCGACGCATTTTCGGCAAGCAAGGCCCGGAAGAAACCGCGAAAACCCTCCACGGTCTCGCCCTTGATCATCTCAACGCCCCACGCAATGGGCCGCGGGTTTCCCGCCTCTATCGCATATTTGTCTACGACGCCCACCCGTCGAACTGGAAAGGACACACCCCACTAGGCAAGAGCCCTGTCGACTACGGCAGAAGCGAGGTCGCCGTATGGCGGCGGGCATTCCATGACGCACTTCGCAGCCAGCGAAAGGTCGCTTTGCGGCTCGGGGAGCTGCCGACCAACCATGTCCACTGGCGCCTGAAGCAACACGCGCTGCATGCACTCTGCCAGGGAGCGCGCGACTGGACGGACATCACCGACGCCGATTTCCACCTCGACCTGCGCCAAAAGGGCGTGGATATGCGATTGGGCATTGATATCGCCGCATTGTCGTTCAAGCAACAGGTGAATCAGATCATCCTGGTCTCGGGCGACTCCGATTTCGTTCCAGCCGCCAAACTGGCACGACGGGAAGGGATCGATTTCATCCTCGACCCCATGTGGGCAACCATCCGCCCGGACCTGCACGAACACATCGACGGTCTGAGAAGTGTTTGCCCGCGCCCGACGCCTGCGACTCCCTGACACCACCCAATAGCGCATGAAGGCGGTGGCTGATCAGCGCTTGCGGTCGGGGTACAGGCGCGGCTCGCCGGCGGGGCGGGTGCGGAACAGGCGCATGGACCACAGATACTGCGCCGGGGCCTGTTCGATGCCGCGTTCCACGGCTGCGTTCATCTGCCGGGCATCCGCATCGTCGTCACCCGTGGGGTAATCCTCCAGCGGCGGCCACAGGCGCATCACGTACTGATCCGCCGCGGGGTCGTACCAGGCGAAGCTGGGGAGCACCGCGGCCTTCGACATGCGCGTCAGACGGGCCAGCGCGGTCAGCGTGGCCTTCTTCACACCGAAGAAGTCGACGAAGACGGCGCCCTCGGCGCCCAGGTCCTCGTCCGGCAGGTAATAGAAGAAGCGCCCGCGCTTGAGCTGGCGGATCGCCGGGCGCAGGCCCTGGTCACGGGCGAAGATGTCGCCGGAGTAGCGCGTCCTGCTGCGGTGGTTGATCCACTCCAGCACCGGGTTCTTCATCGGCTTGGCGAAGGACACGCCATCGAACATCTGGCTCATGCGCACGCCGCCGTAGTCCAGCGCCAGTGAATGCGGCGCGAGGATGATCACCGGGATGCCGGCCGAGCTCAGGCGCTCGTAATGTTCCAGGCCCTCGATGCGGATACGCGCGGCATGCTGCCCCGGCTTGCCGAACCACAACAGGCCATAGTCCAGCACGGTCTGTGCCTGGTAGCGGTAATAGGCCTCCAGGCGTTGCATGCGTTCGGCGGGGCTCAGCTGCGGGAAGCACAGCTCCAGGTTGCGTTCGGCCACCGCGCGACTGCGCCCGGCAAAGCGCCGGATCAGCCGGCCCAGGCCACGGGCCAGGCCACGCACGGCCGGGCGCGGCAATTCCTGCAGCACCCACGCCAGGCCCAGCAGCAGCCAGCTGCCCCAGTAGCGCGGGGCGAAGTGGGCCGCGGTCAGCGGGGCCTGGTAGGCGCCGGCGTCCTCGCTCCGGCTTCGATCGTCGTCGGCTGCGCTCATGCGCCCCCGGAGCCGTCGCCCGGCCCGTCCGTGGCGGCCTGCTGCTTGCGGGCGCGCTTGGCGAAGACCTCCATCTCCTTCACCGCCTGCAGGTCGCCTTTCTCCGTGGCCACGCGAATGCCGCGCTCGCAGGTGGACAGCGCCGCCTCCGGGCGCTCGAGGTGGACCAGCGTCTTCGCCAGCAGCTTCCACGCCGCGGAATAGCCGCCGTCCAGCTCCAGCGCCCGTTCGAGATGCGGGACGGCGGCCTCGAGCTGACCGTCGGTCGCCAGGGCGTTGCCCAGCGAGAAACGCAGCATGGCGGAGTCCTGTCCGCCATCGAGCATGTTCTGGAAACGTTCGATCATGTCGCTCATGGGGCACCTCCCGCGCCGCCGGTCAAACGATCCCTTCAGGCTAACGCCGCCAGAAGGCCGGCGACAGAAGCACCAGCACGGTAAAGATTTCCAGGCGCCCCATCAGCATGGCGAACACCAGCACCCACTTGCTGAAGTCGTTGATTCCGGAATAGTTCGCCCCGACCTCGCCCAGACCCGGCCCGAGGTTGTTCAGCGTCGCCGCGACCGCCGAGAACGAGGTGACCTGATCCAGCCCGGTCACCATCAACAACAGCATCATCACGACAAACACCATCACGTAGGCGGCGAGAAAGCCCCACACGGCCTGGACCACGCGATCCGGCGCCTCCTTGCCATTCACCTTCACGGTGATCCGCGCATGCGGGTGGATCAGCCGCTTGATCTCGCGCAGCCCCTGCTTCATCAGCAGCAGCACACGGACCACCTTCATACCGCCCCCCGTCGATCCGGTACAGGCGCCGATAAATGACAGGAAGATCAACAGCACCGGCAGGAAGCCCGGCCACAGGTAGAAGCTGTCGGTGGCGTAACCCGTCGTAGTCGCGATCGACACCACATGGAACAGGCCCTTGCGCAGGGCCTCCGTGGTGTCGCTGGCGAAGCCGGTCGCGAGCATGAAGATCACCACCACAACGCTGGCTCCGGCCAGCAGCAGCAGGTAGGTCCGCAGTTCCTCGTCGCGGCGATAGGGGGCGACGGTCGCCCGGTGGATCACCAGGAAGTGCAGCGCAAAGTTCATGCCCGCGATGATCATGAACACGATGGCAACGCTTTCGATCAGGGCGCTGTCGAAATGACCGATGCTCGCGTCATAAGGTGAAAACCCGCCGATTGCCACGGTGGAGAAGGCATGCGCGACGGCATCGAAGGCATCCATGCCGGCGGCCCAGTAGGCCAGCGCGCAGGCCACGGTCAGGCCCAGGTAGATGTACCAGAGGTTGCGCGCGGTCTCGGCGATGCGCGGGGTGAGTTTATTGTCGCGGATCGGCCCCGGGGTCTCGGCCTTGAACAGCTGCATCCCGCCGACGCCCAGCAGCGGCAGGATGGCCACCGCCAGCACGATGATGCCCATGCCCCCCATCCACTGGAGTTGCTGGCGATACCACAGGAGCGAGCGCGGCAGGTCGTCCAGCCCGGTCAGCACCGTGGCCCCGGTGGTGGTCAGCCCGGACATCGACTCGAAGGCCGCGTCGGTAAAGGAGATCTGCAGGCTCGGATCGAGGAACAGTGGGGTCGCGCCCGCGATGCCCAGCCCCAGCCAGAACAGCACCACCAGGATGAAGCCGTCGCGCGCCTGCAGTTCCTGACGCATCCGGTACAGCGGGGCCCACAGCAGCCCGCCGATCAGCAGGAGCAGGGCAAAGGCCTGCAGGAACACCAGCGCGGTGGCCTCCCCGTACAGGAAGCCGATGGCCGCCGGCGGCAGCATCGCCAGACTGAACAGCGTCAGCAGGACGCCCAGCAACCGGGCGGTGGAGGCGAGATGCAGCATCGGCGCCGCCTAGGGAAACACTGATGAATGTACGCACTCGCGCTCGAGTCGCTTGTGCGTGCGAACAAGGCGCGGTGACTGCCGTGCAGTCATTCTGCACAAGGGAGCCGCAACGCCGTGCGCGCGCCCGTTTCTGATAACAACGGGCGGCCGAGCACCGCGGGGTTGGGACCCCAGGTTCCCCGATCCTGCATTACGGCCCTTGCCGGTAGAACCACTACCGGCTGCGCACCGTGCCTTGTCTCGGAAAACCTGGGATCTCAACGCGAGTGTGTACATTTATCAGTGTTTCCCTAGAAGAACAGTGCCGTGGGCTGGAACAGGCGCTGGACCTGCTTCACCTTGCGCCGGTCGGTCACGAACAGGATCACATGGTCGCCGGCCTCGATGACCGTGTCCCGGTGCGGGATGATGACCTCCTCCTCGCGGACCACCGCGCCCAGGCTCGTACCCTCGGGGAAGTCGATCTCGTCGACCCGCCGCCCGACCACCTGCGAGGTGCGCGCATCGCCGTTGACCACCGTCTCGATCGCCTCCGCCGCCCCGCGCCGCAGGGTATGCACGGTGGCAGTACCACCCTCGCGCACCCGCGCCAGCAGGGCCCCGATGGTCGCCTGCTGCGGCGAGATCGCGACATCGATGGTCCCGCTCTGCAGCAGGTCCACGTAGCTGGGGCGATTGATCAGCGACATCACCTTGCGCACGCCCCAGCGCTTGGCCAGCATCCCGGCAAAGATATTCGCCTGGTCGTCGTTGGTGACCGCGCAGAACACATCGCTGTGCTCGACGTTGATGGACTCGAGAAAACGGTCATCCGAGCTGTCCCCGTGCAGGACCAGCACATTGCTGGGCAGCGTCCGCGCCAGGTGGTCGGCGCGTTCGGAGTCACGCTCGATCACCTTGACCCGGTAGCGCTTGCTGAGCGTCTCGGCGAGCCGCTCGCCGATGTTGCCGCCGCCGGCAATCAGGATGCGCTTGTAGGGCTTCTCCAGCTTGCGCAGCTCGGACGTCACCGCGCGGATGTTCTTCTTCGCGGCGACAAAGAAGACCTCGTCGTCCGCCTCGATCACCGTGGAGCCATCCGGCTGAATCGGCCGGTCCTTGCGGAAGATCGCGGCCACTCGGGTATGGATCCCGGGCATGTCGCTTTGCAGGTTCTTCAGCTCGTGGCCGACCAGCGGCCCGCCGTAGTAGGCCCGCACGCCGACCAGGGATACCCGCCCCTCGGCGAATTCCAGCACCTGCAGCGAGCCGGGGTGCTCGATCAGCCGCTGGATATGGCTGGTCACGATCGCCTCGGGCGAGATCAGCATGTCCACCGGCATCGCATCCTGGGCGAACAGCGCCGGGGTCTCGTGATAGTCGCGCGCCCGTACCCGGGCGATCTTGGTCTCGACGTTGAACAGCGTGGAGGCCACCTGGCAGGCCACCATGTTGGTCTCGTCGGAATTGGTCACCGCGATCAGCATGGACGCGTCCCGCGCCCCGGCCGCCTCCAGCACCGACGGGTGCGCAGCGAAGCCGTGTACCGTTTTTATGTCGTAGCGGTCTTCCAGATCCGCCAGCATCTCGGAGCGATAGTCGACCACGGTGATGTCGATCCCGTCGGCGCTCAGCGCCTCGGCCAGCGACTGGCCGACCTGCCCGGCCCCGAGGATGATGATGTGCTTCATGCGTCTCCCGTCCCGGAGCGGATTCAGCTATCGGATTTCACACGCTTGGGGTCGATCCCCAGCGCCTTGAACTTGCGGTACAGATGGGTGCGCTCCAGTCCCACCCGTTCCGCCAGGCGCGTCATGTTGCCCTCGGAACGCTCCAGCTGCTGCTGCAGATACTCGCGCTCGAACTGCTCGCGCGCCTCGCGCAACGGCAGGTCGGGGATGGCCACTGTGCCCTCGCCAGCCTCCTCCGCGCGCTGCGGCTGCCCGCTGAGGGTGCGTTCCACCTCGTCGCGGGTAATCTCGTCGCCGGAGCCCAGGATCATCAGCCGCTGCACCAGATTGCGCAGTTCGCGCACATTGCCGGGCCAGTGGTACTGCTGCAGCCGCTCGAGTGCCGGGCGCTGGAAGGCGCGCACCGGCAGGCCCTCCTGCTGGTGCAGGTGGCGCATGTGGCATTCCAGCAGTTCCGGGATATCCTCCGGGTGCTCGCGCAGCGGCGGGATCGCCAGCGGCAGGACATTGAGCCGGTAGTAGAGGTCCTCGCGGAAGTGGCCCTGCTCCACCGCCTCGGCCAGGTCGTACTGGCTGGCCGCGATCACGCGCACATTCACGCTGATCGGCTGGTTGCCGCCGATGCGCGTGATGCGCTGGGTATCCAGCGCGTGCAGCAGCCGGCCCTGGGTCTGCAGGTCCATCTCCGCGACCTCGTCGAGGAACAGCACGCCGCCCGCCGCCTGCTCCAGCAGGCCGTAGCGCACATGCTCGCCCTGCTCGCTGCCGAACAGCTCGGCAATCGCCTCATCGCCGGACAGCGAACCCACCGAGACCACGATGAACGGGCTCTCGCGCCGCGCGCTGCGCGCATGCAGCAGGCGCGCGAAGGTCTGCTTGCCCACCCCCGGCTCGCCGGTGATCAGCACCCAGGTATCGTGCTGCGCCATGCGCTGCACCTGGTCGCGCAGGTTCACCATGGTGGCGCTGCTGCCGACCGGGTCGTGCACGGTGCCGGCATGGCGTTTCAGGCCCACGTTCTCGCGCTGCAGGCGCGCGGCCTCCAGGGCGTTGTTCAGGGTGATCAGCAGCTTGTCGATGGACAGCGGCTTCTCGATGAAGTCGTAGGCCCCGAGTCGCGTGGCGTCCACAGCGGTCTCGACATTGCCATGGCCGGAGATCATCACCACCGGGCAGGGCAGGCCCTCGTCGTCGCTCCACTCCTTCAGCAGCGAGATGCCGTCGCCGTCCGGCATCCAGACATCCAGCAGGATCAGATCGGGACGGCGGCTGCGGCGCTGGGCCTTGGCCTCGGCCACGGAGCCGGCAAGGGCTACCTGGTAGCCCTCGTCCTCCAGCACATCCTGCAGCAGCATGCGGATGTCCGGCTCGTCGTCGACCACGAGTATGTAGGCTTCGCTCATTCGGGCTCCTCGTGAACCACCGGACCATGCTCCACCGGAATGCGGATGCGGAAGACCGCCCCATGCCGCCCGGATTCCGCATTATGGCACTCAATCATGCCGCCATGCTCCTCCACGATCTTCTGCGCGACCGCCAGACCGAGACCGGTTCCACGCGGTTTGTCGGTGGTGTAGGGCTCGAAGATCCGTTCGAGGAACTCCGGCTTGATGCCGGGACCGGTGTCGGTCACCCGCAGCTCGATGTGCGGACCCGCCGGGTCGTCGAGGTAAGCGGTGGCCACATGCACCTCCATGTCCTCGTGGCCCTTGCCCGCCTCCAGCGCGTTCTTGATCAGGTTGTGCAGCAGCTGGCGCAGGCGCCCGGCGTCGCCATGGATCCGCGGCAGTTCCGCATCCAGCGTGACATCCACGCGCGAGCGGCCGTCTTGGTCGAGGTACAGCTCGCAGACATCGCGGATCAGCTGGTTCAGGTCCACCGAGGCGCGCTCCAGCTGCGGCGCCTGGGCATAGTCGCGGAAGGCGTTGACCAGGGTCTTCATCGCCTCCACCTGCTGCACGATGGTGCCGGTGGCACGGTCCAGCACCTCGCGGTCGGCCCCCTCCAGCACCTTGCCCAGGCGCCTCGAGAGGCGCTCGGCGGAGAGCTGGATCGGCGTCAGCGGGTTCTTGATCTCGTGGGCCAGACGCCGCGCCACCTCGCCCCAGGCCGCGTCGCGCTGGGCCTTCAGGAACTCGGTCATATCGTCGAACACGATGGCGTGCAGGCCGCGGCTGGAGCCCGAGGTCGGCAACCACACCGCGCGGGTCATCAGGACCTTGCGCCCGCTGCGGGTAAAGACGACCACCTGACGCGACCATTCGGCCTCCTGGCGCACCAGGGCGTCACTGATCGCCTCGAAGAACTGTGCGACCAACGGGCACTCGTCACCCAGCTCGGACATCACCCGGGTGCGCGCGCCCTGCAGGTCGCATTCCAGGATCTCGCTGGCCGCGGCGTTCGCCGTGCGCAGGCGCAGACTGCCATCCAGCGCCAGCACGCCGGAGCGCAGATGCTGCAGCACGCTCTCCAGGTAGGCGCGCTCGGCGTCCAGCAGGCGGCGATTGCGCTCGGCCTCGTCGCGCGCCTCGTTCAGGGTACGGGTCATGGTGTTGAACGATTGCACCAGGAAGCCCAGCTCGTCGGCGCGCTGCACCGCGAGGCGCGTGCTGTAGTCGCCCTGCGCGACCATGCGCGTGCCCTGCACCAGATCGGAGATCGGGCGCACCATGCGCCGCGCCACCAGCAGTCCGGCCCACAGCGCGGCCATCAGCGAGATCGCCAGCGCCAGTGACAGGGTAAACACAAAGCCCTGGATCATCGGCCCGCGCAGGTAGGCGAACTCGCGGTAATCGGCGAAGGCATCCTGGACCCGCAGCGACAGCGCACTCATGCGCGGATCCACCGGGTAAATGCCCTGCAGGATGCGATTCTCCGAGCCCGGACGGCGGCTACTGGTGGTGGCGACCACGCGGATGATCAGCGAGCCGTCGGACTGCGGCTCCAGGCGCGAATACGGCTGCTCCGGGCGCACCCGCATCAGGATGTCGGAGCCCGGCGGGGTCGGCAGGCGGCGGATCGGGCTGTCGGTACTGGAGGCGATAATGCGGTTGTTGGAACCGACCAGCGTCAACTCCTGCGCCCCGACCTGGCGGCGATAGTCGTTCAGCGCCAGCGGAACCAGGCCTTCCGAGACCCCCTCGAGGTCGCTCATCAGTTCCTGGGTCTCGGTCGCCAGCTGGCGCACCCGCAGATCCAGCGACGAGCGCGACAGCTCCAGCGCATCCTCCAGCGCCGACTCCACGCGCACGTCGAACCAGGAATCCACGCCCTCGTTCAGGAACTTGAAGGAGAAGTAGTAGACGACCGACACCGGCAGCACGGCCACCAGCATGAACACCGCCACCAGGCGCAGCGTCAGGCGGCTGCCGGGCACCCCGCGGCGATACTGGATCGCCATGCGCACGAGCTGATAGATAATCAGCCCACCCAGCACCACCAGCACGGCCACATGGAACACCAGCAGCCACAGGAACACCTGTTCGAAGCGCGCCTGGTTCTGGGCCGCATCGCCCATCACCACCAGCGAGGTCAGCAGCAGCGCGAACAGGAGCCCGATGCCGAGGAGCCCCCACGGGAAGCCTCTTAGGGAAACGCTGGTCAACGTACACCCTCGCGTTGGTATCCCAGGTTTTCCGAAACAAGGCGCGGTCCGCAGCCGGTAGCCATTCTACCGGCAAGGGCCGCAACGCCGGATCGGGGAACCCGGGGTACCAACCCCAAGGGGCTCGGCCGCTTTCGCGCGCGCAAAAGCGACTCGAGCGCGAGCGTGTACGTTGACCAGCGCTTCCCTAATCCAGCGACCATCGCCGCCACTCCTGTCGGGTCGTCAGATCACCGCGCAAACCGGCATCCAGCTGCAGGGGCAGCGGCAGCGCGGAATACACCAGCGTCAGCCGCGCCGCGAGATCGAACTCGCCGGGATTCTCGCGCACCGCGTCCGGAACCTCGTCCAGACGCAGCCGCCCCAGCCGCCGGGCGACCAGGTCCAGGGCATCCCCCAGGGTCGGTTTCAGGTCCATGCGCTCGTCGGTCACCGCGGTTACCAGATAGTGCCGGTTCAGGGCGAAGTATTGCAGCTGGACGCGACGCGTCTCGCTGGCAAGGGTATCGCGCCCGACCCGCCGGCCGCGTTCCAGCCGCGTCTGCGCCTCGAACTCCAGCGTCACGCCGTTGGCCAGGGCGTCCTCCAGCACCGCGGGCAGGCGCATGTCGATATCGAGGCGCACCAGCACGGTGGCATCATCCAGCCACATGTGATTCGCGGCGCGGATCTCCACCGCGCTCGCCGTCACCGGCAGCGCCAGCAGGGCCAGTAGCCCGCACAGCGCCGTCAGGGGCCCGCCCCGCCACGATGAACGCCCCGGCATCAGGGGGCCTTCTTCTCCAGCAGCGCGTAATAGAAGCCGTCCCCGTCCTCTAGCCCCAGCGGCAGCGATACACCTGCCGCGCGGGGCTTGCTACCGGGGATGGCGTACTCGCCCTCCAGCGGCCGGGCGCGGGCATCCGCGGTCGCCGCGACGAACGGGGCGACCACCGCCTCGTTCTCCGCCGACAGCAGCGAACAGGTGGCATACAGCAACCGGCCGCCCGGGCGGAGCAGCTTCCAGGCGCCGGCCAGCAGGCGGGCCTGCTCCGCCGCCAGGCGCGGGATGTCATCGGCCCGGCGCAGGGTCTTGATGTCCGGATGACGCCGGATCACGCCGGTGGCGGAACAGGGAACATCCAGCAGGATCGCGTCGAAGGGCTCGCCGTCCCACCAGTCATCGGTGGCGTCCAGATCCGCCGCGACCAGGCGGGCGTCATAGCCCAGCCGGTCGAGGTTCTCGCGTACCTGTTCCAGGCGTTCGGGGTCGTTGTCCAGCGCGGTCAGATCCAGATCGCCACCCGCGTGTTCCAGCAAATGCCCGGTCTTGCCGCCGGGTGCCGCACAGGCGTCCAGCACCCGTTCGCCGGGCCGCGGCCCCAGCAACGGCCCGGCCCATTGCGCCGAGGCGTCCTGGACCGAAAGCGCCCCGTCAGCGAACCCCGGCAGGGCGGCCACATCGACCGGGTCATCCAGAGTCAGCGCGCTGGCCAGCGCCGGGTACGCGCGCCCCGGGATACCGGCGGCGGACAGGGCCTCCAGCGCCGCTTCGCGACTGCCACGGTGCAGGTTGACCCGCAGGGTCATCGGCGCGGGGCGGGTCGAGGCCTCCAGCAGCGTCTCCCAGTCCTCCGGCCAGGCATCGCGAATCGCCTCCAGTAGCCATTCCGGGACCGCATAGCGCAGCACCGGGTCGCCCTCGATCCGGCTCGCCAGTTCGTCCTGCTCGCGCAGGGCGCGGCGCAGTACCGCGTTGATCAGGCCCACCGCGCCAGGGCGATGGATCTCGCGCGCCAGCTCGGCGGTCTCCCGCACCGCCGCGTGATCGCGCGTCCCGAAATGCAGCACCTCGGCCAGTCCCTGCGCCAGCAGCACACCAATCACGGCATCCTTCTTGCGCAGCGGCCGATCCAGAAAGCCATCGACCAGCCCCGCCAGCTGCGGGTACCAGCGCAAGGTGGTGTAGGCGAGCGCCTGCACCCAGGCGGCATCGCGCGCCGCCAGCCCTTCGGTCACCAGCTCCACCGCCCGGGTCAGCGACTGCCCCTGCAGCACTACGCGCTCCACCGCCTCCAGCGCGCGCTGACGCGGCGAGCGCGAATCCACCCGCGAGGGCACCACGCGTTTCGGCTTGCCCGCCATCAGACCGCCCCGGTCAGGGTTTGGCCGGGCAGGTCCGCATTGCGGGCCCAGTCCGCCGCCGCGACCGGGCGGCGGCCGGGCAGCTGAACGGTCCGCAGGCGCAGGATGCCGTCGCCGGTGGCCACATCCACGCCCTCCGGCCCGGCATCCATGATCGTTCCGGGCGTTGCATTCGCCGCGACCTCCAACGGGGTCGCCGCGTAGACCCGCAGCGCCTGCCCCTGCCAGCCGGCCTGCGCCACCGGCCAGGGGTTGAAGGCCCGCACCTGTCGATCCAGGGCCGCGGCCGGCTGCGACCAGTCCATCCAGGCCTCCTGTTTCTCCAGTTTTCGGGCGTAGCTGGCCTGCGCATCATCCTGGGGCCACGGTGCGGAGGCACCCGCGGCAATCGTCGGGAGCTGCTCCACCAGCAGCTCCGCCCCCTCGCGGGCGAGGACATCGTGCAGCTCACCGGTGGTGGTCTCCGGTGTAATCGGGACGCGACGGCAGGCGTGCACCGGGCCGGCATCCAGCCCCGGGGCCATCTGCATCAGGCAGACACCGGTCTCTTCGTCCCCCGCGAGAATCGCGCGATGGATCGGCGCCGCGCCGCGCCAGCGCGGCAGCAGCGAGGCATGGATATTGAGCCCGCCCAGCGGCGGGATCGCGAGTACGGCGCGGGGCAGGATCAGCCCGTAGGCTGCGACAATCAGGATGTCCGGGCGCCAGGCGGCAAGTTCGGCCTGGGCCTCGGCGGACTTCAGGCTCTCCGGCTGCACCACCGGCAGGCCGGCGGCCTCGGCGACCTGCTTGACCGGGCCCGGACGCAGCTTGCGCCCACGCCCCGCCGGTCGGTCCGGCTGGGTATAGACCGCGACCGGGGCATGCCCGCCGTCGATCAGGGCCTGCAGCGCGGGAACCGCGAAATCCGGCGTCCCGGCATAGACAATGCGCAGGGACTCGACGTCCGTGTCCGCCACTCCCATCAGACCGCGGGGACCGCGGTCTTGTCACCGGCTCCGGAGCGCCCGCCCTGCTTCTCCAGCTTCTTTCGGATGCGGCTGCGCTTCAGGCTGGACAGGTAATCGACAAACAGCTTGCCGTCGAGGTGGTCAATCTCGTGCTGGATGCACACCGCCAGCAGGCCATCGATGTCCAGCTCGAAGGGCTGGCCGTCACGCCCCAGGGCACGCACGCGAATCCGGTCGGCGCGCTGCACCTTCTCGTAGAAGCCGGGCACGGACAGACAGCCCTCGTCCATTTCCTCCTCACCGGAGGTCTCGAGGATCTCCGGGTTGATCAAGGCATGCGGCTCGCTCTGGTCCTCGGAGACATCCGCGACCAGCACACGCTTTTGCACGTTGATCTGGGTGGCGGCCAGACCAATGCCGGGCGCGGCGTACATGGTCTCGAACATGTCGTCCACCAGGGTGCGGATTTCGTCGTCCACCTCGGCGACCGGCTCGGCCTTCAGCCGCAGCCGGGGGTCGGGGAAGTGCAGGATTTCACGCTTGGCCATGAAAAAACCTCAAACTTTGTACTGTACAGATGTCGCAATTCTGCTAACGTTGGACCGCAATATCCGCGGAATTGCGTCATCCGATTGGGGGCCGGGCCACAGGAAGGCTCGGGGAGCGCGCGGACCTGACAGGGGACACCAAATGTACAAGACCAGGGCCACCACGACCTTCGTTCTGCCGGGCATTCTGTTCAGTGTAACGCTGTTGCTGGGCGCCTGCGCGGCCACACCCGAGAACGGCGGCGGCGAAACGACCGCCTCCGATTCCGGCACGGCGCAGGCCGAAGCCCGCCCGGCGCGCGAAGCCCAGGATGAACGCTCGACCCCCGAGGCCGAGCCGGAGATCCGCGAATCCGCGCCCGAACGCTACGTCGTGAAGAAGGGCGACACCCTCTGGGACATCTCCGCGATGTTCCTGCAGGACCCGTGGTACTGGCCGGAGATCTGGCTGGTCAACCCGGAGATCGAGAATCCCCACCTGATCTATCCGGGTGACGTGCTGAGCATCCACTACGTGGACGGCCGGCCGCGCATCACGGTCGACGGCGGGCCGCGGGTGCGCCCGACGCATCGCCTGTCGCCGGAAGCACGGGTGGTGGAGCGCGACGAGGACGTCTCCCCGATCTCCACCCTGCAGTCGTTCATGTTCCGTCCACAGGTGCTGGACGAGGAAACCCTGGAAAACGCCCCCTACATCCTCGCCTCGCAGGACGAGCGCGTGATCTTCGGCCCAGGCGACCGGGTGTATGTGCGCAACGCCGAGGACACCGAACGCTACGAGCTCTATCACATCGTTCGCCACGACGGCGCGCTGACCGATCCGGACACCGGAGAGGACCTGGGCGTCGCCACCCTGCCGGTGGGCGAGGCCGAGATCATCGAGCCGGGCAACGTCGCCCGCGCCGACATCCGCAAGGGCGAGCGCGAGGCCATCCGCGGTGACCGCCTGGTCCCATACGCCGAAGAGCAGGACATGCTGTTCGACATCGGGCGCCCGCCGGCTGGTACCGAGGGCACGATCATCTCGCTGTTCGACGCCCTCAGCCAGATCGGCCAGCTGCAGGCCGCCATCATCAACCGTGGTGAACGCGACGGCATCGAGAACGGCCAGGTCTTGACCGCCTTCACCGCCGGGCGCGAGGTCCGCGACCCGATCAGCGATCGCGCCAACGAGGTGGTCACCCTGCCGGAAGAGGAAGTCGGCACCGTCATGGTCTTCCAGACCTTCGAGAAGGTGTCCTATGTGCTGGTGACCGAGGCCGAGCGCACCCTGCGCGAGGGCGACAAGGTTCGCACCCCCTGACCGGGCCTGCGGCCAGGCTGCATGCGTGATGCCGGCGCGACAGCCGCCCCGCACGAGGACTGGCTGCAACTGATCAACACCCCAGGCCTCGGCCCGCGGCGCCTGCTGCAACTGGTCGAGGCCTTCGGCTCCCCGGGCAACGCCCTGGCCGCCCCCGCGGCCGAATGGCAGCGCGCGGGCGTCGACCTCAAGCTGGACACCGCCGCCCGCCAGGCCCGCGATACCGGGGCAAAGGCCGACCAGGCCTGGCTGGATGCCGACCCCCGGCACACATTGCTGTGTCTGGACGACCCCGACTACCCGCCCCTGCTGGCGGAACTCCCCGACCCGCCCCCGGTGCTGTACCTGAACGGCGCGCGCGAGCTGCTGCGCAGCCCGCAGGTGGGGATCGTCGGCAGCCGTGAGGCCACCCCGCAGGGCGAGCGCCTGGCCACGGAATTCGCCCGCGAGCTGGCCGGGGCCGGGCTGACGGTCACCAGCGGCCTGGCCCGGGGCATCGACGGCGCCGCCCACGAAGGCGCCCTGGCCGCGCCCGGCGGGCGCACCATCGCGGTCGTGGCCACCGGGCCCGACCGCATCTACCCCGCCCAGCACCGGCGCCTGGCGCACCGCATCGCGGACCATGGCCTGGTGGTCTCGCTGTGGCCCACCGATACCCGGCCGCTGGCGCGGAACTTCCCGCAGCGCAACCGCGTGATCAGCGGCCTGTCACTGGCGACCCTGGTCGTCGAGGCGGCGCTGAAGAGCGGATCCCTGATCACCGCACGGCTGGCTGCCGAACAGGGGCGCCAGGTCTATGCCGTCCCCGGTTCGGTGCTGAGCCCGACCAGCCGCGGCTGCCACCGGCTGATCCGCGATGGCGCCCAGCTGGTGGAGTCGGCCGAGGAGATCCTGGATGACCTCGCGGACTGGCTGGGCGTCGCGCCCGATGCGCCTCCGGCCGCGGCCGAACCCGCCTCCGACCCGCTGGATCCGGAGCAGGAACGCGTACTGAACGCGATGGGATTCGACCCGGTCCCGCTGGAAACCCTGCGCGAACGCACCAAATTGACCATCGAACAGCTTTCATCCATGCTGGTTTTGCTTGAACTCCATGGCCGTGTGGCCGCCCTCGACCACGGGCGTTACCAGCGCCTCGACGCAGGATCCCCCGAATCATGAACGAGAATGTGCTGGATGTGCTCATGTATCTCTTCGAGCACACCATCGACGAGGAATCCGACGAGGAGCCGGACCGCTCGGAGCTGGAACGCCACCTGGTGGAGGCCGGCTTTGCCCGCCGCGAGATCGACCGCGCTCTGGGCTGGCTGGACCGCCTGATGAGCGAGGCCCCCCTGGCCGGGCGCGGCGGCGACGGCGCCGCCCAGCGGATCTATGCCCCGGAAGAGCAAAAACGCCTGGATACCGAGGCCCATGGCTTCCTGCTGCACCTGGAGCAAAACGGCCTGCTGACCGCCGGCACCCGCGAGCTGGTGCTGGACCGCGTAATGGAGCTGGACGCCGAGGAGATCGACCTCGACCAGCTGCGCTGGGTGGTGCTGATGGTGCTGTTCAACCAGCCCGACGACGCGATCGCCTATTCCCGCCTGGAAGAGGTCATGCGCGACGATGCCGGCCCCGCGGCCGTGGATTATCTGCACTGATTTCTCCGTCTTGCGAAAGGCGCGCGGTAGCCAACGGGCATTTCCTCCTCTAGTCTTTAGCGCCCGTGAACCCGGTCGCTGCCATGCGACCGCGATCGCCCCGATACGGAACCCGCTGCCACGGAGACGGTCCCGAGCGACATGAGCAAGCACCTCGTCATCGTAGAGTCGCCCGCCAAGGGCAAGACCATCGAGAAGTATCTCGGCCCGGACTACCAGGTCATGGCCTCCTATGGCCATGTGCGCGACCTGGTGCCCAAGGAGGGCGCGGTGGACCCGGAGAACGGGTTCCGCATGAAGTACGACGTGATCGAGCGCAGCGAGAAACAGATCGAGGCGATCGCCAAGGCGCTGAAGAAATCCGACGACCTGATCCTTGCGACTGACCCTGACCGTGAAGGCGAGGCGATCTCCTGGCATCTCTACGAGGTGTTGCGTGACCGCGGCCTGCTGGACGATCGCGGCGTGCATCGCGTCGTGTTTCACGAGATCACCAAGAAGGCGATCCAGCAGGCGATCGAGGAACCGCGCGACCTGGCCAAGCCACTGATCGATGCCCAGCAGGCGCGCCGCGCGCTGGACTACCTGGTCGGCTTCAACCTCTCCCCGCTGCTGTGGCGCAAGATCAAGCGCGGCCTGTCCGCCGGGCGCGTGCAGAGCCCGGCGCTGCGCATGATCTGCGAGCGCGAGAACGAGATCGAGGCCTTCGTCCCTCGCGAATACTGGACCCTGGATGCGAAGGTCGAGCGCCAGAGCCAGCCGTTCACCGCGCGCCTGACCCACCTGGACGGCAACAAGCTGGACCAGTTCGACCTGAACAGCGCCGAGCTCGCGCACGATGCCCAGAAGCGTCTGACCGACGCCGCGAATGGCGAGCTGCGCGTCGCCAAGGTCGAAAAGAAGCAGCGCCGCCGCAACCCGGCGGCGCCGTTCACCACCTCGACCCTGCAGCAGGAGGCCTCGCGCAAGCTGGGCTTCACCGCCAGCCGCACGATGCGCACCGCGCAGCAGCTGTACGAGGGGATCGATCTGGGCTCCGGCGCGATCGGCCTGATCACCTACATGCGTACCGACTCGGTGGCCCTGGCCGGCGAGGCGATCGGCGAGATCCGCGGCCTGATCGAGGAGCGCTACGGGGCCAACAACGTCCCCGACAGCCCGCGCCAGTACAAGACCAAGTCGAAGAACGCGCAGGAGGCCCACGAGGCCATCCGCCCAACCTCTGTGCGCCGTCTGCCGAACGAGGTCCGCGAGCGCCTGAGCAGCGACCAGGCCCGGCTGTACGACCTGATCTGGAAGCGCACCGTCGCCTGCCAGATGATCCACGCGACCTTCGACACCGTGGCCGCCGACCTGGTCCCGGGCGACAGCCAGCACCAGTTCCGCGCCACCGGCTCCACCCTGGTCGACCCCGGCTTCATCGCGGTCTACCAGGAGGGCCGCGACGACGCGCAGGATGACGACGAGGACAAGCGCCTGCCGGAAATGGCCGAGGGCGACACGGTCCAACTCGAAGAGGTCACCGCCGACCAGCACTTCACCGAGCCGCCGCCGCGCTATACCGAGGCCAGCCTGGTGAAGACGCTGGAGGAATACGGCATCGGCCGTCCGTCGACCTACGCCAGCATCATCTCCACGCTGCAGTCACGCGAGTACGTGGAGATGGACGGCAAGCGCTTCATCCCGACCGACACCGGCCGGATCGTGAACAGCTTCCTGACCCAGCACTTCGACCGCTACGTGGACTACGACTTCACCGCGAAGCTCGAGGACGAGCTGGATGCGATCTCGCGCGGCGAGAAGGACTGGGTCCCGGTGCTGGAGGATTTCTGGGGCGACTTCCGCGACCGGGTGAAGGAGAAGGAAGAGAACGTCACCCGCGCCGAGGCCGTGCAGTCACGCGAGCTGGGCACCGATCCGCAGAGCGGGCGCCCGGTCAGCGTGCGCCTGGGCCGTTTCGGCCCGATCGTGCAGATCGGCACCAAGGACGACGAGGAGAAGCCGCGCTTCGCCGGCCTGCTGCCCGGGCAGAAGATGGACAAGATCACCCTCGACGAGGCGCTGGAGCTGTTCAAGCTGCCGCGCGACCTCGGCGAGACGCCCGAGGGCGAGCCGGTGATGGTGAACATCGGCCGCTTCGGACCGTACGTGAAGTACGGTTCCAAGTACGCCTCCCTCGGGCCGGACGACGACGTCTGGACCATCGAGCTGCCGCGCGCGCTGGAGATTGTCGCCGAGAAGAAGAAAAAGGACGCCGAACGCTTCATCAAGAGCTTCGACGAAGAGGGCATCCAGGTCCTCAACGGCCGCTACGGACCGTATGTGACCGACGGCAACAAGAACGCCAAGATCCCGAAAGAGACCGATCCCAAGTCCCTGACGCTGGACCAGTGCCAGGAACTGATCGCCGCCGCCCCGGAACGCAAGGGCCGTGGGCGCAAGGGGGCGGCCAAGTCGACCGGCAAGTCCTCCGGGAAGACCGCCTCCAAGTCGTCGACCGCGAAGAAGACGACCACGAAAAAGGCGGCCACCACCAAGAAGGCCGCCAGCAAGACGGGCACGAAAAAGACCGCCCCGAAGAAGAGCACGTCGAAGACGAGCACATCGAAGAAGGCCCCGGCGAAGAAGGCTTCGACCGCCAAATCCGGCAGCGCGAAATCCGGCGATGGCGACAGCCGCCTGAGTGCCCAGCCCTCCGGCGACCGTGGATCCGAATAAGGCCCCACTGCTCAGCACCGAGATCGAACCCGTCGCACAGTGCGTGCGCGACGGCGGCGTGATCGCCTACCCCACCGAGGCAGTCTTTGGTCTCGGCTGCCGCCCGGACAACCCCCGGGCGATCGATCGCATCCTCGAGATCAAGGGTCGCCCGGCCGCCAAGGGGCTGATCGTGGTCACCGACCGGCTGGAGCGCCTCGCGCCCTGGCTGGCGCCGCTGCCGGCCGAGCACCACGCCGAGATCGACGCCAGCTGGCCGGGGCCGACCACCTGGCTGCTGCCCGTCACCGATGCCTGCCCGCCGCTACTGCGCGGTGAACACGACAGCCTCGCGGTACGCGTCACCGCCCATCCGGGGACGCGCGCGCTGTGCGCGGCCGCCGAAAGCGCGCTGGTCTCCACCAGCGCCAACCGCGCGGGCGCGGAGCCCTGCCGCAGCTGGGATTGCGTTGCCTCACAACTCGGGGCCGGCATCGATGCAATCCTGCAGGCAGAATGTGGCGGGCGCACCGCACCCAGCGCGATCCGCGACGCCCGCACCGGGGCCTGGCTCCGGGGCGCGCCGGAACCCGACACCCATACCGACAACTGATCAACCGGGACGCAGCATGAGCCAGGACAACGTCTCCATCGACCGCGTGATCGACTACCTGCAGGGCCTGCAGGACCGCATCTGCCAGGGCCTCGAGGGCCTGGACGGCCAGGCCCGCTTCGAAGAGGACGCCTGGAAGCGCCCCGCCGGCGGCGGCGGCCGTACCCGCGTGCTGCGCGAGGGGCGGGTCTTCGAACAGGCCGGGGTCAACTTCTCCCATGTGATGGGCGACAACCTCCCGGCCTCGGCCACCGCGCACCGTCCGGAGATGGCCGGGCGCTCGTTCCAGGCCACCGGCGTGTCGCTGGTAATCCACCCGCACAACCCGTATGTACCGACCTCGCACGCGAACGTGCGCTTCTTCATCGCGGAGAAGCCCGGCGAGGCGCCGATCTGGTGGTTCGGCGGCGGCTTCGACCTGACCCCGTACTACGGTTTTGACGAGGACTGCATCCACTGGCACCGCACGGCCGAGGCTGCCTGTCGCCCGTTTGGCGAGCACCTCTACCCGGCGCACAAGAAGTGGTGCGACGAGTACTTCCACCTCAAGCACCGTGACGAGCCGCGCGGCGTCGGCGGGCTGTTCTTCGACGACTTCAGCGAGGGCGGCTTCGAGCACGCCTTCGGTTACATGCAGAGCGTCGGCAACGCCTACCTGGATGCCTATGGCCCGATCGTCGAACGCCGCCACGCGACCGAATACGGCGAGCGCGAGCGCCAGTTCCAGCTCTACCGGCGCGGGCGCTATGTCGAGTTCAACCTGGTCTACGACCGCGGTACCCTGTTCGGCCTGCAGTCGGGCGGGCGCACCGAGTCGATCCTGATGTCGCTGCCGCCGCTGGTGCGCTGGGAATACAACTACCAGCCGGAAGCCGGTACGCCCGAGGCCGAACTCTACGAGCGCTATCTGAAGCCGCGCGACTGGCTGACCGAGTCCGCTGGCTGACTACGCCAACAAGGATGACCCGCATGACCGCACCGATCGCCCCCTATCCCGCCGGCCGCCCGCGCCGCATGCGCCGCGACGCCTTCTCCCGCCGCCTGATGCGCGAGCACCACCTGCGCGCGGACGACCTGATCCTGCCGGTCTTCGTCACCGAGGGCGAGGGGGTACGCGAGGCGGTGCCGTCGATGCCCGGCGTGGAGCGCGTCAGCATCGACCTGCTGCTGGAGGAGGCGGCCGCGGCCGTGCGCCTCGGCATCCCGGCCCTGGCCCTGTTCCCGGTGGTCCCGGGCGAGAAGAAGAGCCTGGATGCCGCCGAGGCCTGGAACCCCGAGGGCCTGGCCCAGCGCGCGGTACGCGCACTGAAGCAGGCCCACCCCGAGCTCGGCGTGATCACCGATGTCGCCCTGGACCCGTTCACCACCCACGGCCAGGACGGCATCATCGACGACGACGGCTTTGTTGTGAACGACATCACCGTCGAGGCCCTGGTGAAGCAGGCGCTGTCGCATGCCGCGGCCGGCGCCGACGTGGTCGCCCCCTCCGACATGATGGACGGACGCATCGGCGCGATCCGCACCGTGCTGGAGGACGGCGGGCACGTGCACACGCGCATCCTCGCCTACTCCGCCAAGTACGCCTCGGCCTTCTACGGGCCGTTCCGCGATGCGGTGGGCTCGGCCGGCAATCTGGGCAAGGGCGGCAAGGAGACCTACCAGATGGACCCGGCCAACGGCGACGAGGCCCTGCACGAGGTCGCGCTCGACCTGGCCGAAGGCGCCGACATGGTGATGGTCAAACCGGGGATGCCGTATCTGGATGTGGTCCGCCGCATCCGCGACGAGTTCCAGCGCCCGACCTTCGTCTATCACGTCTCCGGCGAGTACGCGATGCTCAAGGCCGCCGCCGAACGCGGCTGGCTGGACGAGCGCGCCTGCGTGCTGGAGGCCCTGACCGGCATGAAGCGCGCCGGGGCCGACGGCATTCTCACCTACTACGCCCGCACCGTGGCCGAATGGCTGGCGGAGGACGCGGCCCGATGAGCGAGCCGCGCCCGGATCGCTACGCGGTGGTCGGCAACCCGATCCGCCATTCGCTGTCGCCGCGCATCCATGCCCTGTTCGCCGAGCAGACCGGGCAGCACCTGACCTACGAGACCCTGCAGGGCACCCCGGGGCAGTTCGCCGAGGAGGTCTGGGCGTGGTTCTCCTCCGGGTTCCGGGGCCTGAATGTGACCGTCCCGTTCAAGGAAGAGGCGTTTGCCCTGGCCCGTGTCCTCACGGATCGCGCCCGACACGCCGGTGCCGTGAACACCCTGTGGCGCGACGACGAGCGCCGCATCCATGGCGACAACACGGACGGCGTCGGCTTCTGCCGCGACCTCGACCGCCTGAACTTCGACGTGCGCAGCCGCCGCATCCTGATCCTGGGTGCCGGGGGCGCCACCCGTGGCCTGCTGCAGCCACTGCTGGAGGGGGGACCCGAGGCCCTGGTCATCGCCAACCGCACCGTCGCCCGCGCGGAGGGGCTGGTCGAGGCCTTTCGCGATATCGCCCCGGCCACCCGGCTGGCCGCCTGCGGCCTGGACACGCTGCCGCAGGGCCCCTTCGATCTGGTGGTCAACGCCACGGCCACCGGCCTCGGCGAGGACGCACTGGACCTCCCCACCCATCTGGTTCAAGCGGACAGCCTGGCCTATGACCTGGTCTACGGGGCCGGCGCCCAGCGCTTCCTTGGCTGGGCCGAGGCGGCGGGGTGCAGCAACGGCAGCGACGGGCTCGGCATGCTGGTGGAACAGGCCGCCGAGGCCTTCGCGATCTGGCGCGGGGTGCACCCCGAAACCGCCCCGGTGCTGCGCGAACTGCGTCACGAAATCGACGGCCAATAGCCCACCCATTCTCCGGATTCATGGACGGTTCACCCGGCTGGCCGCAAGCTGCCCGGTGACAGACCCGCCGCCGTGGCGGACCACCGGATTACGGGAGACGAACCATGCAACGCATCCTCGCCCTGGCCGCCACCAGTGCCCTGGTCCTGGTGATGGGCTGCACCACCACCGATCCATACACCGGGGAAGAACGCGTCTCGCGCGCCACCATCGGGGCCGGCATCGGCGCGGCCACCGGTGCCGTGCTCGGCAGCGTCACCAGCAGCCGCAACCGCACCCAGCGCGCGATGATCGGGGCCGGCATCGGCGCCCTGGCCGGCGGCGCCATCGGCAACTACATGGATCGTCAGGAGGATGCCCTGCGCGAGCAGCTGCGCGGGACCGGCGTCAGCGTGACCCGCGACGGCGACAACATCATCCTCAACATGCCGAGCAACATCACCTTCGATTTCGACCGCAGCGACATCAAGCCGGAATTCCAGGATGTACTGGACTCGGTGGCCCTGGTCCTGGAGGAGTTCGACCAGACCGGCATCGAAGTCGCCGGCCACACCGACAGCACCGGTCGCGTCGAATACAACATGGACCTATCCGAGCGCCGCGCCCAGAGCGTGGGGCAGGCCCTGATCCGCCGCGGTGTGCAGCCGGTGCGCGTGCACACCATCGGCTTCGGACCGCACCAGCCGGTCGCCACCAACGACACCGAGGCGGGCCGCCAGCAGAACCGCAGGGTGGAACTGACCCTGTTCCCGCTGACCGCCGACTGATCGAAACCCGCACGCCGGCACCGCGCCGGGCGCGGTACCGGCGCGCCCAAGGCACCCTCCGCGCTGGACACCCCCACCCCTCCTGCGGCAAAATCCCGAACATTCGTCGCACCGTCATTTTTCGGTGCAATCGCGTCCATTCTCGACAGGATCGCTACCGATTCCCCCTGCCATGGCGTCCATACTGCTGCTCAACGGCCCCAATCTGAACCTGCTGGGACAGCGGGAGCCGGAGCGCTACGGCGCGCAGACCCTGGCGGATATCGAGACCGACCTGAGGGCTCGGGCGGAACAGGCCGACACCTCCTTCGACTGCTTCCAGAGCAACCATGAAGGCGACCTGATCGACCGCATCCATGCCGCCCCCGGCGAGGGCGTGCAACGCATCCTGATCAATCCGGGTGGCCTGACCCACACCAGTGTCAGCCTGCGCGATGCCCTGCTGGGTGTTGCCATCCCGTTCTACGAGATCCATATCAGCAACATCCACGCCCGCGAGCCCTTTCGCCAGACCTCGCGTCTGAGCGATGTCGCCGCCGGTCTGGTCAGTGGCTTCGGCGTCATTGGCTACCGGCTGGCGCTCGATGCGGCGCTCGCGGCTATCAAGGAATAAGAGGCTTCCATGGACATTCGCAAGGTCAAGAAACTGATCGACCTGCTCGACGAGAGCGGCATCCACGAGATCGAGATCCACGAAGGCGAGGAGTCGGTCCGCATCACCCGCTCGGCCAGCGGCACCGCCGTCGCCGCACCGGCCCCGGCCCCTCTGCCCGCCGCGGCACCGGCACCAGCCGGCGCACCGCCCGCAGCCGCCCCGGCCGACGTGGCGGACGCGACCCCGGAGATGGACGGTCACCGGGTCACCGCCCCCATGGTCGGCACCTTCTACCGCGCACCCAGCCCGGGCTCGAAGCCGTTCGTCGAGGTCGGGCAGACCGTGGAGGTCGGCGAGACCCTGTGCATCATCGAGGCGATGAAGATGCTCAACCCGATCGAGGCCGACCAGGCGGGGACGGTCCGCGACATCCTGGTCGAGAACGGCAACCCGGTGGAATACGGCCAGCCGCTGTTCATCATCGGCTGAACCCTCCGATTCCCTGCCAACAGGTCCGAGCATGTTTGAAAAGATTCTGATCGCCAACCGCGGCGAGATCGCCCTGCGGGTCCTGCGCGCCTGCCGCGAGATGGGTATCGCCACCGTCGCCGCACACTCCAGCGCCGATCGCGACCTGAAGCATGTCCGCCTGGCGGACGAATCCGTCTGCATCGGCCCCGCGGCCTCCGGCGAGAGCTACCTGAACATCCCCGCGTTGATCGCCGCGGCCGAAGTCACCGATGCCGGCGCGATCCACCCCGGCTACGGCTTCCTGTCGGAGAACGCGGACTTCGCCGAGCGGGTGGAGTCCTCCGGCTTCTCCTTCATCGGTCCGCGCGCCGAGACCATCCGCCTGATGGGCGACAAGGTCTCCGCCAAGCAGGCAATGCTGGAGGCCAACGTGCCCTGCGTACCCGGCTCCGGCGGCGCCCTGGGCGACGACCCGGACACCAACCTGGCCCTGGCGCGCGAGATCGGCTACCCGGTCATCATCAAGGCCGCCGCCGGTGGCGGCGGTCGCGGCATGCGCGTGGTGCATACCGAGGGCGCGCTGCTGAACGCGATCTCGCTGACCCGCAACGAGGCCCAGCAGGGCTTCGGCAACGACACCCTGTATATGGAGAAATACCTGGAACACCCGCGCCACGTGGAGTTCCAGATCCTGGCCGACACCCACGGCAACGCCGTATGCCTGGGCGAGCGCGACTGCTCCATGCAGCGCCGCCACCAGAAGGTAATCGAGGAGGCCCCGGCCCCCGGCATCAGCGACGAACAGCGCCAGACCATGGCGGAACGCCTGATCCGCGCCTGCCAGGACATCGGCTACCGCGGCGCCGGCACCTTCGAGTTCCTGTACGAGAACGGGGCGTTCTACTTCATCGAGATGAATACCCGCCTGCAGGTCGAACACACGGTCACCGAGCAGGTCACCGGCATCGACCTGGTGCGCGAGCAGATCCGCATCGCCGCCGGCGAACCGCTGGGCTACACCCAGGACGATGTGCACATCAGCGGCCATGCGATCGAGTGCCGCATCAATGCCGAAGACCCCGGCACCTTCATGCCCAGCCCCGGGACTATCCAGCAGTACCACGCCCCGGGCGGGCCGGGCATCCGCATGGATACCCACATCTACAACGGGTACGCCGTGCCGCCCTACTACGACTCGATGATCGGCAAGCTGATCGCCCACGGGAACAGCCGCGAGATCGCGCTGGCCCGCATGCGCGGGGCCCTGGGCGAGATCGTGGTAGACGGCATCCAGACCAACGTCGCCCTGCATCACGACCTGATGATCGACGCCAATTTCCAGCGCGGCGAGACCGACATCCACTACCTCGAGAAGAAGCTGAAGGCACAGGCCTGAGCCCTTTCCGCAACCACCAGAGCCTGACGCCATGAGCCTTGCCGAACTCGAATGCCAGATCAGCCCGGAACAGGCCGAGCCGCTGGAAGACACGCTTTTTGAACTCGGCGCGGTCAGCGTCGAGCTGTTCGACGCCGCCGACGAGCCGCTGTTCGAACCCCCACTGGGCACCCACCCACTGTGGTCCACTGTGCGCCTGAAGGCGGTATTCCCGGACACCACCCAGGCGGACCTCGCCGCCGCCGCGCTGGAGCGCCAGGCACAGGCCCCCGAGGCGATCCAGGTCCAGCCCATCGAAGACCAGGACTGGGTGCGCGCCGGCCTCGACGGCCTCGGCGCCATTCACTGCGGCAGTTCGCTGTGGATCGTGCCGTCCTGGGAGGACGAGCCGGCCATCGAGGAGGGCACCTTCGTGCGCCTGGACCCCGGCCTCGCCTTCGGCACCGGCAACCACCCGACCACCGCGATGTGCCTGGCCGCGCTGGCCCAGCAGCCGCCGCGGGATCAGGAGGTGCTGGACTACGGCTGTGGCTCCGGCATCCTCGCCATCGCGGCCCTGAAGCTGGGCGCCCGGCATGCGCTGGGCATCGACATCGACGAGCAGGCGGTGCAGGCCACGCGCAGCAATGCCGATGCCAACGCCATCCCGCCCGAGCGACTGGAAACCGGTCTGACCGACCACCCGGTCCCGACGGCGGAATACGATCTGGTGCTGGCCAACATCCTGGCCAAGCCGCTGATCGACCTGGCCCCGGAGCTCGCGCGGGCCGCGAAACCCGGCGCGCGTATCCTGCTGGCCGGTCTGCTGGAACGCCAGGCGGACGAGGTCATCGCGGCCTATTCCGATGCCTTTGACATTGGCGTCGAGGACTGCCGCGAAGGCTGGGCCCTGCTCGGCGGGCGCCGGCGCTAGGGAAACACTGATCAATGTACACACTCGCGTTGGCACCCCAGGTTTTCCGAGACAAGGCGCGTCGTGCAGCGGGTAGTGGTTCTACCCGCAAGCGGCGCAACGCAGGATCGGGGAACCTGGGGTGCCAACCCCACAAGCCATTGAAAGCAGGGGCTCGGCCGCTTTTGCGCGCGCACAGCGTTGCGGCTCCCTTGTGCAGAATGACTGCACGGCAGTCACCGCGCCTTGTTCGCACGCAAAAGCGACTCGAGCGCGAATGTGTACATTGATCAGTGTTTCCCTAGGAACACGCCAACCCATGGGCATCGTCGCGCCGGTACCGTCCTTCTCGCTCGACCGGACGCAGCTACGGCCATCCGGACGCTGACATGCTCGCCCGCTGCCCGCAATGCGGCGTCACCCACGCCCTCGCCCGCGGGTCCAAGATCCGCCAGCGGCGGGTGCACTGCACCCACTGCGGCGCCGAGTTCGATCTGTTCCCGGCCCTCGAGATCGGCGGCGCCGGCGAACGCGTCCTGGGGGAGGGGCTCCTTCCCGCGCAGCCCGCTCGCACCCGCGCGATCGAGAGTGCGCCGGTCATCGCCACCGCCATCGACATCGAACGCCACCCGGGCCCTCTGGACCTGGCCGCCCCCGCCCGACGCCGTGTCTGGCCGGGGCTGTTCGTGGCCGCCGGCCTGAGCGTTCTGCTGGGCGCGCAACTGCTGGCCTTCCCGCCCGTGGCACCGGGTCATAACCATTACCTGGACCAGACTCGCGCCCAGCTGTGCGCCACCCTCCCCTGCCCGGTCTGGAACCCGCTGCGCGCGCCCGAGCGCATCCGGGTATCGACACCGGACTTCTTCGCCAGTATCGATGGCACATTGCACGTCCAGTTCCAGCTGGAAAGCCCGGTGCGGCAGGCCTGGCCCGTCCTCGACATCCATCTGAGCGACCAGCTGGACACGCGCCATGGCGCTCTGCGCCTGACCCCGAACGACTACACCGACGCGGACGCCCCGATGCCCCCCCACAAACCCGCCACCCTGCGCCTGAGCCTCGCCAGCCCCCATGCCCGCATCACGGGCATCCAGATCCAGCCCCGCTGACCTATGCCCGACACCCCGGACCCGCAACTCGTTCAAGGGCAGCACGGATTCATGCACACCCCGGGGGCGCGAGCACGCTGACCACCGGCGGCGGGCGCCTCGAGGTGCTAGACTCCCCGGCTTCCCCGATTCAATCGTCAGCCCCAGATGCAGCTCGGAATCCATCACTTCGCGGACCCCGTCGTGTTCCTGGCCCCCATGGCCGGCGTGAGCGATCGCCCGTTCCGGTTGCTGGCCCGCCGCCTGGGCGCCAGCGCGGCGGTATCCGAGATGGTCACCTCCAACACCCGGCTGTGGGCCAGCGACAAGAGCCGCCACCGGCTGGACCACCGTCAGGAGCCGCGCCCGCGCATCGTCCAGCTGCTGGGCAACGAACCCGAGCCGCTGGCCGAGGCGGCGCGGGAGAACGTGCGCCGGGGCGCCGACGTGATCGACCTGAACCTGGGCTGCCCCGCGAAGAAGGTCTGCAGCAAGGCCGCGGGATCGGCCCTGCTGGGCGAGCCGGAGCGGGTGCGCGAACTGCTCCAGGCGCTCACGGAGGCCGTCACCGTGCCGGTCACGCTGAAGATGCGCCTGGGCCTGGACCGCGAGCGAATGAACGGCGAAGAGATCGCATCCATTGCCGAGGCCTGCGGCATCGCGATGCTGACCGTGCACGGACGCACCCGGGCCGATGCCTACCGCGGGCAGGCGGACCATACCGCGATCGCGCGCATCGTCCGGTCGGTCTCCATCCCGGTGCTCGCCAATGGCGACATCACGGACCCGGACACGGCGATGCGGGTACTGGATACCACCGGCGCGGCCGGGGTGATGATCGGACGCGCCGCCCAGGGCCGGCCCTGGCTTCCGGGTCAGATCCGCGCCGCGCTGGCCGGCGAAGCGATCCCGCCGGCACCGGCCCTGGCCGCGCGCCTGGCCCTGATCGAGGAACACGTCACCGGCCTGCACGCCCAGTACGGCGAACCGCAGGGTGTGCGTATCGCGCGCAAGCACCTGGGCTGGTATCTTCTTGGTCTGGGTCTCGACGAGGCCCGCACCCGGGCGGCCCGGGCTGACCTTCTCGCCGCCCCCACGGCCAGCGAACAACTGCGGCGCCTGCGCGCCCACCTGACGGGAATCGCAAGCGAGGCTGCATGAGCGTGAACATGCCACTCGAACAGGACCCGGACGTCCAGGAAGCATCGGTTGCGGCCACACTCCCGTCCGACTGTGTGCTGGCGGACTCGGTCCGGCGAGCGCTGGATCAGTATTTCGAGACCCTGGACGGGCAAAGCAGCCACGACCTTTACGCACTGGTCATGAACGAGGTGGAGCGCCCCCTGCTGGCCAGTGTGCTGGAGCGCTGCGGGGGCAACCAGAGCCGCGCCGCCGCCCTGCTCGGGCTCAACCGCGCCACCCTGCGCAAGAAGCTGCGCGCCCACGGGCTGGTGGAGGCCAACGGGAACGGCAACGGGAACGGCGCCGCGACCTGACGTTCGGTTCTGGTCACAGGAAGTCAGGAAGGCCGGAAGAATGACTTCGGTTTCCGAGACGGATACCATTTACGGCCAGCTGGAAAAACCAACAGGTTACTGATGCAGGGCCTGGCCAATGATCGCCCCGAAATGCGCGGCATCACCAGCCAGCCTGCAGCCAATCGCTGCTTTCCCCTTCCAATCTTCCCGTCTTCCTGTAGACCGCCCTTCTCGGTGTCCCCTGTGTCCTCAGTGGTTCAATCAGCCCGCCGCTAGTCCTTCCAGGCGAGACGGTTCAGGGCCGTCCGGTGCAATTCCGGAGTGGCCGCGGCCAGGACGTTCGCGGTCTTCAGGTCGAGCTCGCCACCGGAGAGGTTGGTGAACACGCCGCCCGCCTCGCGCACGATCACCGCCAATGCGGCGATGTCCAGGATGTTGACGTCGGACTCGATGATCAGGTCGATGCTGCCACGTGCCAGCAGGTGGTAGTGGTAGAAATCCCCGTAGCCGCGGGTGCGGTTGACCTCGGCCATAATGCCGCCCAGCGCGGTCCACCCCTCGGGGCTCTGCGCCAGGGACTTGAGGTTGCCGGTGGACAGCGAGGCGCGCCCGAGATCGACGGTCTTCTCGACCGCGATCGGGTTGCCGTTCAGGAAGGCGCCCTGGCCCTTCTCCGCCCAGGCCCGTTCGCCGAACTGGATGCCGTTGGACAGCCCCAGGATCAGCTCGCCCTTGAACATGAGCGCAATCTGGGTTGAGAAGAACGGGTAGCGCCGCACGAAGCTCTTGGTCCCGTCGATCGGGTCGATCAGCCAGACATAGTCGGAGTCCATGTCCGACTGCCCGGTCTCCTCGCCATAGAAGCCGTGGTCCGGAAAGTGCTCGCGGATCACCTGGCGGATCGCCTGTTCGCTCTCCACGTCGGCCCGGGTCACCGGGGTGTCGTCGGGTTTGGTTTCGACGTCGACACCCGCCTCGTAGTAGTGGCGGATCACCTTCTCGGCGGCATCAGCGGCGGCCTGGGCGGCCTCCATGAACGCGCTTCGCGACATGTTCGTGTCCCCTCGAAAAAAGGCCATAGCTTAACATGCGCCCTATTCGCCGCTGACCCGGGGCGACCCTGCCGCCTTCGCGGGTTGGTTGTCGCCGCCGGGTCATGCCCCGATAATGCCGCGATTCTTTCGAGGAGCCGGAACATGTCCAAGAAGCTGCCCGACGTCAGCAATATCGAACGCCTGGAGTTGTTTGGCGAGGACTACAACCCCACCGCGACCATCGAGAACGTGGACGGCCAGAGCCTGTCGCTGCAGATCTACTACCAGCTGGCGCTGGATTACGGCGGCATCGGGCCCAAGGCGGCCAACTCGGGCCTGCTGCTGTACGGCAGCCACGCCGACGACGCCCGCGCCAACCCGGGCAAGCATCCGAACATCGACCGGCTGATCGACGTCCTGAACAACGACTACTACCTGTCGGTGAAGGCCGTCCCCAAGCGCGGCAGCCAGGCCGGCTAACAACCGGGCCTAGACCCGGTTGGCGTAAAGCAGCCGCCAGCCCCTGGTCGGATGCCGATGCAGCCGGGTGCGGCTGGCGTACTCGCAATCGAGCTGGTACAGGCGGTCGTCCGGCACGCCCAGCACCCAGCCGACCAGCGCGCGTATAACCCCCGCATGCACCACCATCAGCACCCGTTCGGACTGCAGCGGCCGCAAGGCCCCATCGAAACCGGCCTCGACCCGGCGGCGAAAGGCCGTTAGCGGCTCCGCACCGGCCGGGCGCGCGTGCACCGGGTCGGCATAGAAGGCGCAGTATTCCTCCGGTCGATCCCGCTGCAGGTCGACCCGCGTACGCCCCTCCCAGTCGCCAAAACCGATCTCGCGCAGGTGCGGCTCCAGGATCAACGGAAGGTCCTGTGTGGAGGCGTAGTGCTCGGCAAACGCGCGGCAGCGCTGCATTGGCGAGCTGACCACATACTGCCACTCCTCCTCGCCCCGGACCGCCCGCTCCATCTGGCTCCAGCCGCGCGCGCTCAGCGGGTCGTCGCAGCCATGGCCGCGGTAACGCTGGCCGCCCTCCGGCTCGCCGTGACGCAGCAGGTCCACAATCATGCGCTCACCTCGTGCAGTTCCTGCCGCAGGCGCGCCCAGTCGAAATGGGGGCCCGGATCCGTCTTGCGTCCCGGGGCGATATCGCTGTGGCCGGCCAGCGCATGCGGCCCGATACCCGGCCAGCGGGCGCGGACCCAGCCAATCATTTGCGCGAGCGCGACGTACTGCGCCGGGGTAAAGGGATCCTCGTCGGTCCCCTCCAGTTCGATCCCGATGGAGAAGTCGTTGCAGCGCTCGCGTCCCTGCCACCGCGACACCCCGGCATGCCAGGCGCGCCGGGAGAACGGCACGAATTGGGTCGCAAGGCCCTCGCGGTCGATCAGCACATGGGCGGAGACCCGCAGGCCGCCGACCTCGGCAAAGTAGGGGTGGGCATCCGGATCCAGACGATTCTGGAACAGCTCGGCGACGTGCCCTCCACCGAACTCGCCCGGCGGCAGGCTGATCGCGTGCACCACGATCAGTTCCGGTTGCTGACCGGGGGGACGCTCATCCTGGTTCGGGCTGTCGAGGCGCTGCGCTGGCGGGTACCAGTCCCGGTCCGGCGTGACGGTTTCGGCGTGCGGGGATTTCACGGCGCCTCCTCGGGCGGTCGGGCCAGTACGGCCGCCAGCCCCTCGCGCAACAGGGGCAGGCGCGGCGGGGCTTCCAGGCGACCGTGATAGGCCCCCGCCTGAAACACGAACAGTGCCGGCAGATGGAAGACCTCGAACTCCCGCACCAGGGCGGTATCGGTCTCGGCATCCACCTCGAACAGCGCCGGCGCATCCCCCGCCGCCTGCCATTCCGCCAGGACCCGCCCCATGACCTTGCAGGCCCCGCAGCCCTGGCGCGTGAACAGGATGACCGCCGGCCCCGGGACATCCATCAGGTGCTGATGAAAGTCGAACTGGGTCAATATCGGGAGCGACTCCCGGCCCGCGGCGGATGCCGCGGCACGCGGTCCGTTGGTCAATGGATTACCCTCACCGCTGCTGTCTTTATGAATCGGGGATCGTGGGTTAGTTTACGCGCCCCGCTGCGAAGGAATCGACCGCCCCGGTGTCCGAACTGAATCCCCAACAACAGGCCGCCGTGACCACCACGGACCGCCCCCTGCTGGTCCTGGCCGGGGCGGGTTCCGGCAAAACCCGCGTGATCACCGAGAAGATCGCTCACCTGATCGAGCGGCGCGGCCTCGCCGCACGCCAGATCGTGGCGATCACCTTTACCAACAAGGCCGCGCGCGAGATGCGCGAACGCGTCCAGGGGCGGCTGTCGCGCGAACAGGCCCGGGGCCTGAACGTCTCCACCTTCCACACCTTCGGGCTCAACTTCCTGCGTCGCGAGCTGCAGGCGGCGGGGCTGCGCCCCGGCTTCTCCATCCTCGACCCCGGTGACTGCCGGCAACTGCTGCGCGAGATTACCTACCGCGACGATACCGGCTCCGAGGTCGACGCCCTGATTGGCCACATCAGCCGCTGGAAGAACGACCTGATGACCCCGGAAGAGGCGCTGCACGAGGCCAGCCAGATGAGCGACGCCCCGGAGGCGATCGCCGCGGCCAACCTCTACCCGCGCTACGAAGACGCCCTGCGCGCCTACAACGCAGTGGACTTCGACGACCTGATCAAGCGCCCGGTGGACTGCCTGCGCGACGACCCGGAACTGCGCAACCGCTGGCAGGACCGCATCCGCCACCTGCTGGTGGACGAATACCAGGACACCAACTCCGCGCAGTACCAGCTGGTGCGCCTGCTGATCGGCGTCAGCGACGGCCTGACGGTGGTCGGCGACGACGATCAGTCGATCTACGCCTGGCGCGGCGCGCGCCCGGAGAACCTCGCACGCCTGCAGCAGGACTTCCCGCGCCTGGAGGTGATCAAGCTGGAGCAGAACTACCGCTCCACCAACCGCATCCTGCATACCGCGAACGCGCTGATCGGCAACAACCCGCACGTGTTCGAGAAGCGCCTGTGGAGTGCGCTCGGCGAGGGCGAGAAGATCGAGGTGATCGGCTGCTCCGATGCCGACACCGAGGCCGCGCGCGTGGTCTCCGAATTGATGCGCCGGCGCTTTCGCCTGAATGCGACCTGGGGCGACTTCGCCATCCTCTACCGCAGCAACCACCAGTCCAGGCTGTTCGAGAAACTCCTGCGCGAGCAGGGCATCCCCTACCGCCTGAGCGGCGGGCAGTCGTTCTTCGAGAAGGCCGAGATCAAGGATCTGGTCGCCTACCTGCGCCTGCTCGCCAACCCGGACGACAACACCGCCTTCCTGCGCGTGGTCAACGTGCCGCGCCGCGAGATCGGCCCGGCGACCCTGGAAAAGCTCGGCCACTACGCCAACCAGCGCGGGGCCTCGCTGCTGCAGGCCGCACGCGGCGCCGGTCTGTCCGAGTACATGGATGCCCGCGCCCAGGCGCGGCTGGAGCGCTTCACCGACTGGGTGGACGGCTTCCAGCGCCGTGGCGCCGAGGAGGCACCGGACACCCTGCTGCGCGCCCTGATCGAGGACATCGACTACGAGTCCTGGCTACTGGGGAACAGCCCCAACCCCCGTGCCGCGACCCGGCGCATGGAGAACGTGCGCGAGTTCATCGACTGGGTCGGGCGCATGGGCGGCGGCAACACCAGCGCCGAATACGGCGACGACGAGGCCGACGACGAGCGGACCATGGACCTGGCCGACATCGTCAACCGCATCAGCCTGATGGACATCCTCGACCGCAACCGCGATTCCCAGGACAGTAACGAATCCGTGCAGCTCCTGACCCTGCACACCGCCAAGGGCCTGGAGTTTCCGCATGTCTGCCTGGTCGGCTTCGAGGAAGAACTGCTGCCGCACCGGGTCAGCGTCGAGGACGACTCCATCGAGGAGGAACGGCGGCTCGCCTACGTCGGCCTGACCCGCGCCCAGCAGACCCTGCTGATCACCTACGCCCAGCAACGCAGCCGTTACGGCGAGACCATCGACTGCGAACCCTCGCGCTTCCTCGACGAACTCCCCGAGGAACACCTCGACTGGCCGGACGCCAAGCCGCCGGACCCCGAGACCCAGCAACTCACCGCCCGCGCCCACCTCGCCGGCCTCAAGGCCATGCTGGAGAAGTAGCCCACCCGGGCCCTGCTTACTTCAGCAGTTTCAGGCCAACGCGGGTGATGCGGGGGCCGTCCATTTCGCGGATGACCAGGCGCATCGGGCCGAGATCGACGGCGTCGCCGACGACCGGCTCGGCCTGGAGTTCACGGCGCAGATAGGCCTCGAGGGTGTCGCCCTGGCGCTCGGGCGGGACCGGTGCGCCGTAGGCCATGCCCACCGCGCCCAGCTGGGCATCGCCATTGAGCGCGAACTCGCCGAACACGCTGCGTTCGGTGAGGCGCTCCGGCACCTCGTCCTTGGGCACGAACAGGCGGTCGAGGTCCGGCAGGTCCGCCGGCGCGACCATGATGTAGAGGTGGTCGCCGGCGTGCAGGTCCAGCAACTCGAGCGTCTCCAGCAGCTTGCCGTCACGCAGGTGAGCCACCACCCGCGCGGTGCCCGGCAGGCGGAAGTTCGACCACGCCTCGCGCACCACCGGCGTGGTCTCTGCCAGGCGATAACCAACCAGTTCCATCTCCTGCTGGCCGGGGATATCCAGCTCGGTACGCTGCACCCGCGCCGTGGTGGGTGGCAGCTCCAGGCCCAGCCAGCGCGCCGAGGGCGCGACGGTCCAGCCCTGGACCAGCAGCGAGATCAGCACCACGAAGAAGACGACATGGAAGAAGTGGCCGGCCAGTTCCAGCCCGGCCAGCAACGGGAACAGGGCGAGGATGATGGGCACCGCCCCGCGCAGGCCGACCCAGGCAATGAAGACCTGCTCGCGCCAGGGAAAGTGGAATGGATACAGGCAGATCCAGACCGCCAGCGGGCGCGCGACCAGGATGAGCACGGCCGCCACCAGCCCCGCGTCCAGCGCCACCGGCGGCAGCCCCGAGGGGGTCACCAGCATGCCCAGCATCAGGAACATGCCGATCTGCGCCAGCGAGGCGATGCCGTCGTGGAAGCGCTTGATGTTCTGCGAGGCCTCCAGCGGGCGGTTGCCCAGCAGCAGGCCGGCGAGGTACACCGCGAGGAACCCGGAGCCGCCGACCAGGCCGGTAAGCCCGAAGATGGCCAGCGCCCCGGCCATCGCGAACAGCGGATAAAGCCCGGCGGCCATGGGCACCCGGTTGATCAGGGCCAGCAGGGCCAGGCCGCCCCCGACGCCGAGCACCGCACCCAGGCCCATCTGCTGGATGAACTCGACCAGTACCACCAGACCGAACTGCTGATCGGGCATCAGCAGCAGTTCGATCAGCACGATGGTCAGGAAGATCGCCATCGGATCGTTGGAGCCGGACTCGATCTCCAGCGTGGCCCCGACGCGGCTTTTCAGCTCCAGCCCGCGCGAGCGCAGCAGGGAGAACACGGCGGCGGCATCGGTGGAGCCCACGATCGCCCCCAGCAGCAGGCCCTCCAGCCAGGACAGGCCCAGCCACCACACGGCGAACAGCCCGGTCAGACCGGAGGTCACGAGCACTCCGACGGTGGCCAGCCCCAGCGCCGGCTTCAGCCCGATCCGGAAATTGCGGGCCGGTGTGCGCATCCCGCCGTCGAACAGGATGATCGCCAGGGCGGCCGAGCCGACCAGATACGCAAGGGTGATATTCTCGAAGACCAGACCGCCCGGGCCTTCCGGGCCCAGCAGCATCCCGATCACGAGGAACACCAGCAGCAGGGGCACCCCCAGCCGCGAGGTGATCACGCTCGACAGGATGCTCCCCAGCAACACGATCGCGGCCAGGAAGATGATCTGGTTGGAGAGGTCCATGCGCCAATCATACCGGAACGCCATTGCCCCTCGAGGACGGTCACCCGACCGCAGGATGCGGGCGTTGCTGGCCGCGGCAGCCCTTGGCTTGGCGGCCGCAGGCCCGACCGCCGGCGCGGAAACCGGCGTGGATGCCCTGCACTTCGAGTTCGAGAACGACCTTTTTGCCGGCGAGGACCGCTACTACACCAACGGCGTGCGCATCGGCTGGACCCGCAGCGGGGAAAAGGTCCCCTCGTGGCTGCGAAGCGTGGCCGACTTCCTGCCCTATTTTGTGGAGCGCGAGGAGCGTGGAAGGCTGAAATCCGCCATCCACCTGGGCCAGAACATGTACACGCCGGAGGACATCGAACGCTCGCCCGCGGACCCGGACGACCGCCCCTACGCGGGCTGGCTGTACCTGAACTTCAGCCTGGCCGAGGAGCACGGCGACCGCCTGGACCGCCTGCAGGTCACCCTCGGCACCGTGGGGCCGGCCTCCCTGGCAGATCGCACCCAGAAAGAGGTCCACAGCTGGTCCAGCGCTCCGCAACCCCGGGGCTGGGACGACCAGATTGGCAACGAACCGACCCTGATGGTGGGCTACGAGCGCCAGCTACGGGGCTACACGCGGCATGCCGCGAGCGGCTGGGGCTGGGATCTGACCCCGCACTGGGGCGCAACCGTCGGCAGCCCGTTCACCTTCGCCAACGCCGGGGCGATCATGCGTGCCGGGCGCAACCTCCCGCGCGACTACGGCCCGACACGGATCAACCCCGCCCTGTCCGGGTCGCATACCTTCGAACCGACCAGCAGGGTTGGCGGCTATTTCTTCGCCGGGGTCGACACCCGCCTGATGGCCTACGACCTGTTCCTAGACGGCCCACTGTTCCGCGACGGCCCCTCGGTGGACAAGCACCCGCTGGTCGGCGAACTCACCGCCGGCGCGGTCTTTCATGTGGGGGGCGTGCGGATCGGCTACACCCACGTGTGGCGTTCGCGCGAATTCAGCGGCCAGGCCAAAGGCGCGGCCGAATTCGGGTCGCTGCATGCCACCTGGCAGTTCTGAAGCCGCCCGCGGGCAGTTTCAGAACACCGCCGCCTCGACATCCGGGTAGGTGGTCGCCACCGATCGGTCGATCTTGTCCTCGAACCCCGGATAGGCCTCGACCAGATCGCCCATCCGCTCGCGCACCAAGGGCACGGTCTCGAAGTCGGCCAGTCCCTGTTCCACGCCTTCCTCGATGGCATCCCACAGCGTGACCAGATAGCGCTGCAGCCGCTCCAGGGTCGCGGCATCCTCGAGACGGCCATGCCCGGGCACGACTACGGCGGGTTCCAGTGCGATCAGTTCGTCCAGAAGATCGATCCACTGCGCGACATCGCCATCCCACACCGAGGGCGCGCGATCGCTGTAGACCACGTCCCCGGCCAGCAGGACGCGCTGCCGTGGCAGCCAGACACTCAGATCACCCGGCGAATGGGCGCCCCCGGACGGGATGATCACGACCTCGGTCCCGCCGAGGTCGCGGGTAATGCGCTCGTCGACTGCGGTATCGGGCAACCGCAGCGTGGTATCGCCAGTCGCCCCTTCGGTCATCTCGCGGAAGTTCTCGACCCAGCCCTCGCCTTCGGCCTCCATGCGCGCAATCGCCGCCGAGCCGGCCATGATCTCCGCCTCCGCGGCAAAGGCCGCATTGCCCAGCCAGTGGTCGCCATGGCTGTGGCTGTTCACGATCCAGCGCACCGGCTCGTCGGTGACCCCGGCGATCGCCTCGCGCAGGGCCACACCCATCGTCTCGGAGGAGCCGGTGTCGAACACCAGCACCCCGTCACCGGTCACCACAAACGCCATGTTCGCGTTCCAGCCCAGGTTCTCGCGACTGGGGAAATCCCGCGCCGGCGTCATCACCGCATAGACCCCGGGCGCCACCTCCTCCGGGGTCATCGCGTAGTCCCCGGGTGCAGCCGCGGCCGACGACTCCGCGAGCCCCACCTGCGGCATCGCCATCATCGCCAGGACCAGGGGCCAAAGACTCATTCCCTTCCATCGCTGCATCTCGTCACTCCCCATACCCGGCGACGTGCCGGCGGCCTCGCTCGATAGACTGCGCGGACGTGCCAAAGTGCCGCCCCCGCCCCGCTCCCGTCGTGGACGTGCCACGAGCACGAATGCGTTAGCATCCGAGCATACCCCTGCACGGAGCCCGCTGTGCGCCGAATCTCTCGAACCTTCCTGACCGGCCTGGCCGCCATCCTCCCGGCCGCCATCACGCTGGCCTTGCTGTGGTGGCTGGGGAGCACCGCCGAGGAGGTGCTGGGAGGACTGTTGCAGGCCATCCTGCCCGATCTTCTGTACTTCCCGGGCATGGGGATCCTGGCCGGCATCGGCCTGCTCTTCGGCTTGGGGGTACTGCTCCAGGCCTACGTGGTCCGCTGGCTGTTCGACTGGCTGGAAGGGCTGATGCAACGCATCCCGGTGGTCAAGACCATCCACGGGACCGTGCGCGACGTCACGCGCCTGGTCTCCGGCGACATCCACGAGCAATTCGGCCAGGCCGTGCTGGTGCAGCTGCCCGGCACCGACTTCAAGCTGGTCGGCTTCGTCACCCGCGAAGATTTCGCGGGTCTTCCGGACAGCCTTGGCGGCCCCGATACGGTCGCGGTCTACATGCCCATGAGTTACCAGATCGGCGGCTACACCCTGATGCTCCCGCGCGAACGCATCGAACCGCTGGAGCTGTCGCTGGAGGACGCGATGCGCTATGCCCTGACCGCCGGCGTCTCCGCGCGCCAGGAAAAGAGCTGAACGGGTAGAATCCGCCGCATGACGGAACACGATTCCAAGCCAAGGATCCTCGTCGGCGTCAGCGGCGGCATCGCCGCCTACAAGGCCTGCGAACTGGTGCGCGGGCTGAAGCGCGCCGGCTGCGAGGTGCGCGTGGTGATGACGGCCGGCGCCCGCGCCTTCGTGACCCCGCTGACCTTCCAGGCCCTGTCCGGCGCGCCGGTGCGCACCGAGCTGCTGGACGCCGAGGCGGAATCCGGCATGGATCACATCGCCCTGGCGCGCTGGGCCGACCGCATCGTGGTCGCCCCGGCCAGCGCCAGCCTGATTGCCCGCTACGCCCAGGGCCTGGCGGACGATCTGCTGAGTACGCTGCTACTGGCCACCACCGCGCCGGTCGCGCTGGCGCCGGCGATGAACCATCGCATGTGGACGCACCCGGCCACGCAGGCGAACGTCTCGACCCTGATCGAGCGTGGCGTGGCCCTGATCGGGCCGGACAGCGGCGACCAGGCCTGTGGCGAGCAGGGCGAGGGCCGCATGCGCGAGCCCGCCGCGATCGCGCGGGAGCTGCTGCAACCGGCACACGCCCCGCTGGCCGGGCGCCACGTACTGATCACCGCCGGTCCCACCTTCGAGCCGATCGATCCCGTGCGCTTTATCGGCAACCGCAGCTCCGGGCGCATGGGCTTTGCCCTGGCCGCGGCGGCGCGCGACGCGGGCGCACACGTGACTCTGGTGCATGGCCCGACAGCCGAGGCCGTACCCACGGGCGTCGCGGGCATCGCCACGGAGACGGCCGCCGCCATGCACGCCGTGGTGATGGAACGCCTGCCCGAGGCCGACATCCTGATCGCGGCCGCGGCCGTGGCCGACTACCGCCCGGCCGAGCCGCAGGCACAGAAGATCAAGAAATCCGACCCGGTGATGCACCTGGCGCTGGAGCGCACCCGGGACATCCTGGCTGAGGCGGCAACACAGGCGGCCTCCCTCCCCCGGCGCCCGTTCCTGGTCGGCTTCGCAGCCGAGACCGAGCACCTGCGCGAACATGCCGAGGCCAAGCGCCGCGCCAAGGGACTCGACCTGATCGCCGCCAATCGGGTCGGCGAGGGCCGCGCCTTCGGCACCCCCGACAACGAATTGCTGTGCCTCTGGGAGGGTGGCGAGCGCCAGCTCCCCAGCCAGCCGAAGACCCAGCTGGCCCGGGCGCTGATCGACCTGATCGTCGAGCGCCTGGAACAACGCTGATCGAATGCGAAACGGACAAGGAACCCCGCATGCCCGTCCCCGAGATTGACCTGAAGATCCTGGACCCGCGCATGGGCGCGGACTTCCCGCTGCCCGCCCCGGCCACCGACGGCTCGGCCGGCGTTGACCTGCGCGCGATGATCGAGGCCCCGCTGACGCTGGAGCCGGGCGCCGCCGAACTGATCCCGACCGGGCTCGCGATCCATATCGAGGACCCGGGCTACGCCGGGATGATCCTCCCGCGCTCCGGGCTGGGCCACAAGCACGGCCTGGTGCTGGGCAACCTGGTCGGCCTGATCGACGCCGACTACCAGGGGCCGCTGATGGTCTCCTGCTGGAACCGGGGCGCGAACGCCTACACCCTGGAGGTCGGCGAACGCCTGGCGCAGCTGGTCATCGTCCCGGTCGCCCAACCGAAGTTCCGCGTCGTCGAGGACTTCGAGGCGACCGCCCGCGGCGCGGGCGGCTTCGGCTCCTCGGGCCGGGGCTGAGGAGGCGCTACTCCAGGGCCGAGGCGGGGCCGAAGAACTCGTAGTTCACCTGCGCGTCGGGAATACCCATCCCGCGCAGATGGGCGCGTACCTGCTGCATGAAGGGTCTGGGCCCAAGGAAATACACGTCTACCTCGCGGCTGTCCGGCAGCCACTCGGCGAGCTGCTCGCGGCTCAGAAAGCCCTCCGCGTGCGGGGCATCGCTGGGGCGCGGCTCGCTGTAGCAGTAGCGCTGCGTCAGCTTCGCGGTGCGCTCGGCCTGAGCATTCAGCCAGTCACGAAACGCGTGCACGCCGCCGTGGCGCGCGCAGTGCACGAAGTGGACCTCGCGGCCCTGTGCCAGCGCCGCCTCGGTCATCGCGACCGCCGGGGTGATACCCACGCCCGCGGTCACGAAGGCCACCGGCCGGTCCGCGGGCCGCAGCACGAAGTCTCCGGCAGGCGGGAACACGTCAAGGATGTCGCCCGCATCCACCCGGTCATGCAGGAAGGTCGAGGCGACACCGCCCGGCTCGCGCTTGACGCTGATGCGCAGGGTCTCGCCATTCGCGGCGGCCGACAGCGAGTAGTTCCGCCGGAGCTCCTCGCCCTCGATCATCAGACGCAGGCCGAGATACTGTCCCGCCTGGTGCGGCGGAACCGGTTGCCCGTCGACCGGCTGCAGATAGAACGAGGTGATCTCCTCGCTCTCCGGAACCTTGCGCTGGACACGGAACGGGCGCGCGCCACGCCAGCCCCCGGGCTGCTGTTCGTTCGCGGCGTTGGCCTGCTCCTCCGCGGCGATCAGGATATCCGCCAGCTGCTGGTACGCCGCGGCCCAGGCATCCAGCACGGCATCGGTCGCCACCGCTTCGCCCAGCACCTCGCGCATCGCCTGCAGCAGGCAGCCGCCAACGATCGGATAGTGCTCCGGCTGCACCTGCAGCGATACATGCTTGTTGACGATCTGCCCCACCAGCGGGCCCAGCGACTCCAGCTGATCGATGTGGCGGGCATAGTTCAAGACGGCATTCGCCAGCGCACGGGACTGTTCGCCACTGGCCTGATGGGCCTGATTGAACAGGGGCCGAACCTCCGGGTGGTCGCGCAGCATGATCCGGTAGAAGTGCCCGGTCAGGGCCTCACCTCCGGCCTCCAGAATGGGTACGGTCTGCTGAATGATCGCTTTTTGCTCGGTGGATAGCATGTGTCGCCTCAGTTGATATATATGACGCGCAGCTTTATACCCTCGTACTAGCGGCCGGTCAAATCATACTGATGGTACGGATCTTTTAAGGCGCGCCCTCCGCGGTTCTTGGGCACAGTGCTAAACTGCCGCGCTGCAAAGATCGACAACCGGACCCAGCATGGATACCCAAACGGCCCATTCCGTAGCCCATGTCCTGATCGAGGCGCTGCCCTATATCCAGCGCTTCGCGGGCAAGACCATCGTGATCAAGTACGGCGGCAACGCCATGACCGAGGACCACCTGAAGGCCTCGTTCGCGCGCGACGTCGTGCTGCTCAAGCAGGTCGGCGTGAACCCGGTGGTCGTCCACGGCGGGGGCCCGCAGATCGGCGAGCTGCTCAAGCGTCTGGGCAAGGAGACGGAGTTCGTCAACGGCCTGCGGGTGACCGACCGCGAGACCATGGACGTGGTGCAGATGGTGCTCGGCGGGATCGTGAACCAGGAGATCGTCTCGCTGATCAACCGCTTCGGCGGGCGCGCGGTGGGGCTGACCGGCAAGGACGGCCAGATGATCCGCGCCACCCCGCTACGCGACTATGGCGCGGCCGAGGGCCAGCCGACCGTGGACCTCGGCCATGTGGGCGAGGTCGAAGGCGTGGACCCGGCGATCGTGCATACCCTGGACGAGAGCGATTTCATCCCGGTGATCGCGCCGATTGGCTTCGACCGCGAGGGCAAGGCCTACAACATCAATGCCGACACCGCAGCGGAAAAGCTCGCGGTGGTGCTGGATGCGGAAAAGCTCTTCCTGCTGACCAACACCCCGGGCGTGCTGGACGGCAACGGGGAACTCCTGCCCAAGCTGTCGGCCCCGCAGGTGGACGAGATGATCCGCGACGGGACCATCCACGGCGGGATGATCCCGAAGATCCGCTGCGCGCTGGATGCCGTGCGCAGCGGGGTGAACGCCACGCATATCGTCGACGGCCGCGTGGAACACGCGGTCCTGCTGGAGCTGCTGACCGACCAGGGCGTAGGGACGCTGATCAGCCGCTAGGGAGACGCTGATTGAATCGCGCGTCCGCGTTGGTGCCCCCTGTTTTCCGAGACAAGGCGCGTCGTGCAGCGGGTAGTGGTTCTACCCGCAAGCGGCGCAACGCAGGATCGGGGAACAGGGGGCACCAACCCGACAAGTGATTGAAAGAGCGGGCTCGGCCGCTTTTGCGCGCGCACGGCGTTGCGGCTCCCTTGTGCAGAAGACTGCACGGCAGTCACCGCGCCTTGTTCGCACGCAAAAGCGACTCGAGCGCGGACGTGCGATTCAATCAGCGTCTCCCTAGGAGAACGATTAATGCCCGCGACCGCTATTCGCGGCCGTTCATGACCAGCTGCTGGAAGTCGCGGCGATCCAGGTCCAGGCGTTCGTGGATCGCGGACAGCCGGTCGCGCTGGCCTCGGCGGTACTGGCGCTCCCGGGCGATACGGGCGTCCAGCTCCTCCAGTTCCGCGCGGTAACGGTCGGCCAGCGGAGAACCCTCGTTCGCGCCGTCCAGCTGCCGCCGGATACGCTCGCGCTCGCGCAACAGCGTCTTTTCCTGCGCCTCGCTGCGCTGGATATTCCCGGCAATCGAGCGCTCGCGGCGTTCGCGCAGCTCCTCGATCTCGTCCAGCGAGGCATAGGCACGGCGCAGCTGCTGCTCGCGCGCGGCACGGTCCTGGCGCGCGCGCTGGGTCGCCTCCAGGTCGCGTTCCGCCTGCTCGCGCTCGGCGGCGGCCTGCGCTCGTTCCTCGGCGCTCATCGGGGCCGGCAGGATCTCGCGCATGCGGCCCTCGGAGTCGTAAATCCGGCGCTCGCGCTGGCTGGTCTCCGGCTGCGGGGTGCTGGAGTAGTGTACGGTCCCGTCATCATCCACCCAGCGGTAGATGTCGGCCTGTACCGGAACCGCCAGCCCCAGCAGCAGCACCGCGGCCACCCACGATTGCCACAGGCCTTCCCGCTTCCGGTTGCGCGCACCCCAAATGACCATTCTCGAACACCTCGGACTCGCATTGATCGCCATCGTCGCCAACGGCTTCTCCGCCCTGGCGGGTGGCGGGGCGGGCCTGCTGCAGCTGCCCGCCCTGATTTTTCTGGGGCTTCCCTACCCCGTGGCGCTGGCCACCCACAAGATCGCCTCGGTGGCGCTGGGCGCCGGCGCCGGCCTGCGCCACCTCAAGAAAAGCACATTCGAGCCCGCGCGCCTAGGCATTATCCTGCTGGCCGGTCTGCCTGGGGTGCTAATCGGTGCCTGGCTGGTGCTCGGCATCCCGCCTCGGGCCGGCGAGATCGCCCTGGGCCTGCTGACCATCGGCCTCGGCTGGTACTCCTGGCGCCGCCCGCAACTGGGGCAGACGGTGCGCACCATCGGCTTTTCCTGGGGCCACGCCCTGATCGGGGCCGCCGGGCTGTTCCTGATCGGCGTGCTGAACGGCTCCCTCGCCTCGGGCACCGGACTGATGGTCACCCTGTGGCTGGTGCGCTGGTACGGCATGAGCTACACCCAGGCGGTGGCCTACACCATGGTCCTGGTGGGCCTCGTCTGGAACGGCGCCGGGGCGTTGATGCTCGGGACGCTGGGCACCGTGCAGTGGGACTGGCTGCCGGCCCTTCTGGTGGGGAGCTTCGTCGGCGGCTACCTCGGCGCCTGGGCGGCCCAGCGCTACGGCAACCGCCTGGTCAAGCGCGCCTTCGAAGTCGTCACCGTCCTCACCGGCATCGCCCTGCTCCTCCCGGTCCCCTGATCAATATCACCACGAAGCACACGAAGGCACGAAGAAGGTCAAGGGCGAAAAACCTTTATCACCACGGGGGACACAGAGGACACAGAGAAAGGATGGTTCGGGCGAAACATTCGCTGCGACACGGCCACACGCTGGAACGGGGTTGAATGCCGCTGAAGTCATCTATGCTGCTGGCGGCCTTTCGATTTTCTCCGTGAACTCCGTGTCCTCTGTGGTAACTAGCCTTTGACCTTGCTCTTCTTCGTGCCTTCGTGTGCTTCGTGGTGAAAAAGCCGGTCTATTCGTCGGGCTCGGTGGCGCCGGGGATTTCGCAGCGGTTGAGCAGATCGAAGTGTTCGATCCCCTCGAGGATGCCGCGGGCGTGGGTGGCCCCGGCGAAGTAGATGCGCTGGAAGCCGCGCAGGCTCTCGAGTTCGGGCTGGTGATTGCCCACCACCACGCCGAGCAGCCGGCCGCGCAGCATATCCTCGTCGTTTCCCGAATCGCCGGCGACCAGCACGTGCTCCAGCGGAATGCCCCACTTGTCGGACAGGTAGCGCACCGCCAGCCCCTTCGACGCCCGCACCGGCAGCAGGTCGAGGAACCGGTCGTGGGAGTAAATCACCCGCGCGTGCAGGTCCTCGCGGTAGAGCCGCGTCTCCACGGTCTCCGCGTCCAGACTCCCGGGGGGTTCGGCAAAGAAGCTGACCTTGAACGCCCGCTGGTCCGCATCCGGCTGCAGGACCAGGTTCTTCTCCTGGCGCAGGCAGTCGCGCAGCCGGTCCGGCTCCCAGCGATGGCTGATGTGACGCGCCCAGCCACGATCCTCGGTCTGTTTGGTGCCGTAATGGATCTCGCTCCCCACCGAGGTGATCCAGACATCCGGCGTCGGCACGCCGTGCTCCTCGAGGATCGCCGCGGCGGAATCGATGCGCCGCCCGGTGGCCACGCCGAAGGCGACCCGCTTGCGGTTGCGCTTGAGCCAGGCGACAAACGCGCGGGTGGCCTTGTCGTCGCCCAGCAGGGTGTTGTCGATGTCGGTGATCACGGCGCGATCCATCTGCGCCAGGTGACTGGAGACCCGGCGCTCGTGATGGCGCGCCTGGCGCACCTCGCGGGTCAGAGATTTCACCAGCTTCACGTATTTCTCGGCGTGGCCGTCCCAGGAATAGTGCTGGCGCACGCCCTTGAGCCCGGCGCGCGAATAGCGCTGCCAGCGCGGCCGGTCGGCCAGGATGCCCTGGATGGCGTCGGCGATCCCCTCCGGGTCCAGCGGGTCGATCAGCTGGCCGTTGTGGCAGCGCGAGATGATCTCCTCCGGCCCGCCGTCGTTGGTGGCCACGATCGGGGCGCCGCTGGCGGCCGCCTCGATCAGGGTCAGGCCGAAGGGCTCAGTCAGCGCCGGGTTCACGAACACCCCCTTGCTGGAGGCCACCAGGCGGTAAAGGTCGGGCACGTCCTCGGAGTCATGGTGCTTGGGATACGCCACCTGGCCGTAAAGGTCATGGCGGTCGATACGCAGGAGCAGGTCGGTCAGGACATCCCGCGCGCCCTTGTCCAGGTCGGCAATGTCGTCACGGTTGCCGGCGACGATCAGCAGGTTGGCGTTCTCGCGCAGCCAGTCATTCCCGGCGTATGCCTCGACCAGGGCGCGGATGTTCTTGCGCTCGTCGGCGCGCGACAGCGCCATGATCAGCGGCCGGTCGGGGTAGCGCAGGAAGCGGCGGATCTCGGCCCAGATAGCCGGCTTGCGCTCCCCGCGCTTCGGCGGATGAAACCGCGCCAGGTCGGTACCCGGCGGGATCACTTCCATGCGTTCCGGCTGGTAGTTGTCGTAGGCGGCGTACTGTTCGCCGATCTCCTGGCGGGTGCTGGCGATCACCCGATGCGCATGCGCCAGGGCCTCTTCCTCGGCGTGGATCCGGGTGGAGATGTTGTAGCGGGCCTCGATGTCGGCATCCGACATCCCGCTCTCACGCAGGCGTTCGCGCTTGACCCGCCCCAGCGAATGGCCGGTCTGGAGCATGGGGGCGCCCAGCAGGTTCGACAGCTGCACCGCGACATGTCCGGCATCGGCATAGTGGCCGTGGATCACGTCCGGGCGCAGGCCCACGCCGCGGATATGCCCCAGGGCGTTGTCCGCGAAACAGTCGAGGTAGGGCCACAGCTTTTCCTTGCGCAGGTAGCGCCGCGGGCCGCAGTCCAGCCGCACGATCCGGGCCCCGTCGCCGAGATCCTCCTCGGGCTCGGCGTAGTCGTCGGCTACCTTGCTGTCGACCACGCGGCGGGTGAGCAGGTCCACCCGGCCCACCTGCGGGTGGCGCGCCAGGGCCCGCGCCAGTTCGACCACGTAGAGCGTCTGCCCGCCGGTGTCGGCATCGCGCCCCAGTTCCAGGTCCTGCCCGCGGATCAGACCGTGGACACTGATCAGGACGAGGTAAAGGCCTTCGCCATCACGAGACTTGCTCTGGGTCTTTTTCATGGCACCTCGGGTTCCGGGCTGTCGAACAGGCTCAGGGTCTCGGGGTTGTCGATCAGGCCCTGGGAGACCAGCACGGCGGTGGCCGACCAGGTCTGGCGATAGTTGGCGCGGCGCCCGACCAAGCGGCCGTGGCGACCGTCGTAGTACTCCGGCCAGTGGTCACGATGCAGGCGCTCGGCCGCGACCGCGTGCACACTGCGCGCCAGGTCGGGCCGCCCGACCCGCATGGCGGCCCCGGTGAACGCCCACAGCAACGCCGGCCAGTTGCCGCCGTTGTGGTAGGACCACGGAGTATTCTTGGGGTCGGACCCGGTCAGCAGACGCCATTCCTCGCCAACCATCGCCGGATAGCAGATCTTCACCGGCATGGTCCCGATCAGGTCCTCGAAGCGCTGCTCGAAGGTCTGCATAATCGAGCGCGACTGGTGCTCGTCGGCCAGCCCGAACAGCACCGCCAGCAAGTTTCCGAAGCTGAAGAACCGGAAATCCATCCTTCCCGGCCCGAGGTTACCGACCAGGTAGCCGCTCTCCGACGGGATCCAGTCCACCAGCCAGTCGGGGATACTCTCGGGGTAGATATTCAACGCGTTCTCGGACTCGTGGCCGAAGTGCTCGGTGCGATAGCGGTGGATATCGTTCAACCGCTCTAGATCCAGCCAGTAGTAGTGGCGGATGTAGTCCGACAGCTGCCGGGTACGGATCGCGGACTGCTCGCACAGGAGTTCGGAATCCCGGTCGCAGGGCTCCAGCATCGCCAGTGAGGCCTTCAGCATCCCGTAGAACAGCGCCTGGATCTCCAGCGGGTGGCCGAACACCCCCATGCGCCGGTCGATCATGAAGCTGCCGTCCGGCACCAGCAGGGTCGGGAAGACCTCGAAACGGTCCTGCAGACAGATGCTGAGGATCAGGCGGATGCCGCGCTGCACATCCGCGCTCTTGATGAATTCGTGGTCGCCGGTGCGGTTCTGGTAGGCGCGCAGCAGCAGTACCCACCACATCATGGAATCCACCGGGGCGACGCGTCCGATCGCCCGGTCGCCAAAGTCCGCGGCCAGGGCCTCGCGGCCGTTCTCGTCGGTGAACACCCGGAAACTCGCCGGCATCACTCGCGGCAGCCGGCGGTGACCCTCGATCTCCTCCTGCGTATCGCGGATCTGCAGGATCAGCGCGAGGAAGTCCCGCACCACCTCGGGCTCGTCGTTCAGCAGATAGACCAGCCCCGAGGGCACGAAGTCGCGGATAAAGCAGTCGGCATAGTTCTCCGCCGGCGCCCGCTCGTCCAGGCTCGCCACGGTGCCGACCGTGCGCCCGCGATAGCGCACCTCGGCATCGCGCAGCAGCTGATAGGCGGATTCGAGCGTCGGATTCCGGGCGTCGGGGGGGAGCTGATTCATGACCCCGAGTCTATGGAAAGCGGGCCCGATGTGCACGTGTCACGGACCCCTTCCACGCGGCGCTCAGGCGGACTCGGGGTGGCGCGGCATCGGCGGCTCGGCGGCCGGCCGGGCGAACAGGTAACCCTGACAATAGTCGACCCGATCCTTCAGCCAGCGCCATTCGTCGGCGGTCTCGATCCCCTCGGCCACCACCTGAATATCCAGGTCGCGGGCCAGCTCCACGATCTTGTCGAGGATCTTCTGCTGGTAGATATCGCCATCGATGCCGCTGACCAGTTCGCGGTCGATCTTCACGAAATCCGGGCGCAACTGGGAAAGCATGTTCAGCGAGGCGTAGCCGGCCCCCAGATCATCGAGCGCCACCTGGAATCCGGCCCGGCGGTAGCGCTCCACGATCCGTGACAGGTGCTCGATGTCCGTGACCTGATCGCTCTCGATCACCTCGAACACGAAACCACTGGGCCCGGCACGGCCGGCCGGGCGCGAGTTGATCTCGCGCACCGTCGTCTCCAGGCAGAAGGCCGGATCATAGATGGCGGTCGGGTTGAAGTTGATGAACAACCGGCTGCCGATCCCGCGCTCGCTGGCCCGGCGAATCGCGTTGATGCGCGCCGAGCGATCCAGATGGAACAGCAACTCGGCATTGCGCGCCGTCTTGAACAGCTCCGGTGGCGGGATGGGGTCGCCACCCGGCGTGGAGGCCCGTACCAGCGCCTCGTAGGCGAAGACCTCGGCTGGGTCGGCCGCGTGCACGATGGGCTGGAAGTGGAAGTCCAGGGCATCGTTGGCCAGGATCGCGGAGAGATCGCGGGCATTATGCCGGGCGATCAGCGTGGACAGCAGGTGGGTATCCTGCAGATGCCCGAGCCCGAAGTCCTCGCCCTCGGGCACGAAGGTCGCGCGGCAACCGGCCTGCTCCGAGCTGCTCAGGGCCTGCTCCAGGCGCACCAGCATCTCGCCCAGCCCGCCGGCACCCTTCACCGGCAGGGCCAGGATCCCCGAGGTCGGCTCGGCACAGGGCAGCTGTTCGTCTACCATGCGCTGACGCAGGGCCGCGCGGGTATGCGCCAGAACCGGCGCCAGATAGAGGGTGCCGGAGGCCGCCGGCAGCAGGTCAATACGTTCGCAATCGGGACAGCCCACGACCACCTCCAGCGGTCTTGTCTTCGGTCCGGGCCCAGAACCCGGGGTGTTCCTCGGGGTCCCAACACCACAGACCCTCGTCTGTTGGCAGACAATCCTATCGACCCGGAGGTTGCATGAGTCAATCCGATCGCCCGACGGACGCCGAACTGCGCGAACGCCTCACGCCGGAACAATACCGCATCGCCCGCGAAGGCGGTACCGAGCGCCCCTTCACCGGCGCCTACAACAACCACAAGGCCGACGGCACCTACCACTGCGTCGCCTGCGGCGCCCCCTTGTTCGACTCGCACGCCAAGTTCGACTCCGGCTCCGGCTGGCCCAGCTACACCGCGCCGGTGAGCGAAGACGCGGTCGACGAACACCGCGACCGCTCCCTGGGCATGGAACGCACCGAAGTGCGCTGCGCGCGCTGCGACTCGCACCTGGGGCATGTCTTTCCCGACGGCCCGGCGCCGACCGGGCTGCGCTACTGCATCAACTCGGCGGTGCTCGACTTTCATCCACGCGGCTGAGCGCCTCCATCCGCCCGGGCCATGACGGCCCGGCAACGCCCCGAAGGGAATCCCATGTCCGGCCAGACCACCCCGCGCGAGCGCGCGAATGTCCTGATCCTTGCCCTCGGGCAGGCCCTGTTCCTGATCGCCGCGGTCACGGTGATGACCCTGAGCGGCGTGGTCGGGGAACGCCTGGCGGCCGATCCGGCCCTGGCCACCCTGCCAGTCGCCGCGATGATGGTCGGCACGCTGATCAGCACCCTGCCGGCCTCGCTGTTCATGAAGCGCTTCGGGCGGCGCACCGGCTTCCTGCTGGGCACCAGCGTGGGCGGGGGCGGCGGTGCCGCGCTGGCCGCCGCCGGCGTCTTCGCCGAGGGCTTCTGGCTGTTCGTACTGGGCAACCTTCTGCTGGGGGCCTACCAGGCCTTCGCCATGTACTACCGCTTTGCCGCCGCCGATGTCGCCAGCCCCGCCTTCCGCCCGCGCGCCATCTCGCTGGTGATGGCCGGCGGCGTCGTGGCCGCCTTCCTCGGCCCGTGGAACGCCCACCACGCCCAGGCCCTGTTGCCGGGCACGCCGGAGGCCGGCCCCTATCTGGTCCTCGGCGCCCTGGCCCTGCTGGCGATGACGCTGCTGGCCTGGCTGCGCGTGCCGGCGCCACCGCCGGAGGAACGCGGGCCGGCCCGACCAATGCGCGAGATCCTGCCGCAAGGGCGCTTCCTCGTCGCGCTGACCGCCGCCGCGCTGGGCTATGCGGTCATGGTGCTGCTGATGACGGCGACGCCGCTGGCCATGCGCCACGCCGGCTTCGACATGGGCCAGATCGCCCTGGTCATGCAGTGGCATGTATTGGGGATGTTCGCCCCCTCGTTCGTGACCGGCCATCTGATCACCCGCCTCGGGATCACGCGCATCCTGGCGCTCGGCAATGCGCTGGTGCTGTTCAGCGTGGCGATCGCCGCGCACGGGGAGACGCTGGCGCATTTCTGGCTGGCGCTGTTCCTGCTGGGGGTCGGCTGGAATTTCCTGTTTATCGGCGGCAGTACGCTGCTGACGACCACGCATACGGCCACCGAGAAGGGCAAGGTCCAGGGCGTGAACGACCTGACCATCTTCACGCTGGTCACGGCCGGGTCGCTGCTGGCCGGGGCACTGCTGCGACCGCTGGGATGGGACGGGATGAATCTCGCGATGCTGCCGGTGATCGCGGTACTGACCGTCGCTATCCTCTGGCTCTGGCGTGATGACGCCCGCGCCCCGGCGCGCGCCTGACCTCGCCACACGCCCGCCACGAACGCTGAAGGCTTCGCTATCGCTGATTGGCTGGCCCCGGTTCGTCGCTGGTGTTTACGGTGCCTTCGGTCCGGCGCCTGCCTCGCGGTGGCTGGTCCTGGTTCGTCCTCCGGAGTTTACGTGCCTCCGGTCCGCCGCATGCCAGGCGCTGACTCGCCAGCGCGCCCCGAGGTACTTCTTTGCTCGTGCAAAGAAGTACCCAAGAAACACGCCCGACTGCCGCGACCCCGGCCCGCTG
>NZ_KB906369.1:0-65657 GCF_000381305.1 Thioalkalivibrio sp. ALE16 | reverse complement strand
GTGATGACTCGTTCGAGGCTTTACGTTCCAGCTCCCGGGACCGAGGGGATACTCTCCGAGGGCTTGCGGATACCTCGGATGAAGCCATTCGATCCGGTCAGCGGTTCGACTCGAGCGGGCGGCCAATCGAATCCGATACGGCTTTGTACTGGGCCTCCATCCGCCAGCGGTGCGAGGACAACGAGGGTCTTTGGGAGCCCGAAACGCATTCCTGTACCCATCCCGCCGCGGCTTGCCAGGAAATGGGTTTCGAATGGGATCAGTCTTCGAAGTCGTGCAGCATTCCCGAAGGCTCGGTTCTTGCGGGTGGCGGGGCGAGCGAGCCAACGCCTTCTTCGATGGTTTCGATCGGCAGGTATAGCGGTCCTGGTCGGGGGGTCTATCGATTGTTCCTCACCCGGGAAAGTAACGGCGCGGAGACATCGTTTTCGACGCGAGATAACCCTCGTACCCAAATAAAGACGAGCAGACTTTGCCCTTGGGGGGGCAATAATCGGGTTCTCTGGACTTCCCAGTATCGATGGCAGTGCTGGAGCCAATAGGGGTCGCGATACCGCCGTCCACCCGCGCCGCATCCGTGCCGCGCGGGTTTTTTTTGGAACGGTCCGAATTTAATTCGACAGGATGATTTTTTCTGACAGCATGGGAACCATCAAAGGACATGAGGACGACAGCAGAAACGGATATCAGGCACAGGACGTGCCGGGGCAGGACGCCCTCGGATCGAACGGATTCGATTCTCTCTCCAGATCCGAGCGGAAGAATTCGACAAGGCGAATTATTCGGGCAACCTGGAGACACTGAACAACACGACCGGCCGCACTGCGGCCCGATTTTCCGGCGGCCCCTGGCCTATTTAAACAGGGGTGGGATTTGCAGAAAGTGCCCGAGGGTGATGGCCCCAAAAACTGCTGCACTCGAGCGATCGTCTCCGGCCTTGAAAGGGCCAAATCTCCTAGACGGGGCGCTCGAGGGTCAAGCCACCCTACGGCTCCGTGTACCCTCCGGGTTAGAGGGACAGCACCAGACGGCTGCTCAAGGACATCAGTGGCCGAGTACCGAACCGGCGTCACCCAGGGATGGGCGGCGCCGGTTTTTTTTGTGGAGAATTGACCTTGACTGTAGCGGGGGATACCGTTTCAGATCATTGCGCGAAGGATTTCGCTCGGTATTCGGTCATGGAGGACGATAGTGGGACACTTTCTGCGCGGCTCGCTCGTGTCTAGCCGCTCCCTCGCATCTCCCGCGCGTGGGTTCATTATCGTCTTGTCACTGATGGTGGCGCTGTTTGGCCTGAGCCTAGAGCGGATGGCCTCGCTCCAGGAACGCGTCACCGACATCGCCGAGATTGAGAGCGTCAAAGCAGACTCCATTCGGACGATGCGCGGGGCGGCGCGCGAGCGATCTGTCGCTCTTCTTGTCTTTGCGGTCTCGGATGATGTCTTTGTTCGGGATGAGGCCGTGACCGCGTTCCGGACGTCTACATCCGAGTTCCTCTCTGCGCGCAACCAGCTTATGCGCTCACCCCTTACCTCTGAAGAACGCCAGATGCTGGATCGCTACCTGCATCTCTCGGACGCAACAGGCCCTTCTCAACGAGCCGTCTTGGCGTTATTCCAGCAGGGGGAGTTTGAAACGGGGATCGAACAGCTACTTCATGACGCGATCCCGAAACAGAATGACGCCCTGGACGCCCTGGATGCATTGCTGGATCACATCATGACCACTACCCAGGCCGTTTCGTCCACCTCGCAATCGCAATACGCCGCCACAGTTTTCTGGATGCTCTTGCTCGGTCTCGGTGCGATCGCATTCGCTTCAGCGACCGCCTGGGTTGTCACGCGTGGGAGTCGAGACCGCGAGGCAGATCTCCATCATGAGAAGGAAAAGGCCCAAATCACCCTGCAAGCCATTGCAGATGCGGTGATCACGACGGACCGGGAGGGCCGTGTAGAATACCTCAACCCGGTGGCCGAGACGCTCACCGGTTGGCCTCTAAGTGATGCCAAAGGCCAACTTTTTGACCAGGTTGTGAATCTTCGAAGTGGCTCCCTGGTTGCGTCGAAAGACGCGGTTGATCCACTGGACGGCCCATCATCCCCTTTGCACGAGACGATGACCCTGGTTTCGAGAAGCGGCCAGGAGTCCCAAATCGAAGAGGTATCGAGCCCGATAAAGGACCGGTCGGGCGTTACAGTCGGATCGGCGATCATCCTTCGCGATGTCACGCGCTCGCACCGGATGGCCCGCGAACTCACGTGGTCGGCGACCCACGACCATCTCACCGGCCTCCCCAATCGCGTGGAATTCGAGCGGCGCCTGGAATACCTGGTCGAGCACGCGCGGTTGGAAGGTGTCGAACACGCGCTTCTGTATCTCGACCTGGATCAGTTCAAACTCGTCAACGACACTTGTGGTCACCCGGCCGGGGACGCTTTGCTTGAGCAGCTCTCCGATACGCTACGAAATATCCTCCGTTCCAGCGACACGCTGGCCCGTCTGGGTGGGGATGAATTCGGCGTGTTGCTTCCCACGTGCGACATAACCCAAGCCGAGCAGATCGCCGACAAGCTCCGATCCGCTATTTCGGAGTCCCGTTTCGAGTGGGGCCGGCGGCGGTTCTCGGTTGGCGTGAGCATTGGGGTGACCCCCATCCCGGGCGATGATTTCGATTCCGCCCAGTGCATGAGCAAGGCCGATGCGGCGTGCTACATCGCGAAGGAAGCCGGACGGAACCGGATCCACGTCAACACGAAAGACGACCAGAATCTGACCTACTGCGAAGATCACATGCACTGTCTCCAAGAGGTTTCTGAAGCCCTGGAAGCCAATCGGTTCTGGCTTTATGGACAGCACATCTGCCCCATCTCGAAAAAGAAGGGTGGTTTTACCGAGATCCTGGTGCGAATGATCAATTCCGACGACGAGATGGTCTCGCCCGGGGTTTTCATTCCGGCTGCTGAACGCTTCGGCATGATGCCCTCAATCGATCGCTGGGTGATCCGTCGAACCCTTCTCCGGATGTCCCAGCCGGGCCCGCTATCGCAAGGGAACTACTCAATCAATCTGTCTGGGCAATCCCTCTGCGATAACGAAATGCTCCCCTACATCAATGAGTGCCTGAATCGCACGGGCGTTGATCCTACCCGGATCTGTTTCGAGATTACCGAGACTTCCGCGATCGCCAATCTTGATTCTGCCGGCGCCATGATCGATGCGCTCCGCGCTCGGGGTTGCCGTTTCGCGCTCGATGACTTTGGCACCGGGATGTCCTCCTTCGGGTACCTTCGGGATCTGAATGTTGATTTTCTGAAAATCGATGGCAGCTTTATCAAGCGGATGTCCGAAGACCCGTATTCATTGGCCATGATTGAGAGCATCCACCATATTGGCTCGGTCATGAATCTGGAAACGGTCGCCGAGTTTGTAACGGATGCCTCTCTTGTCCTAAAATTGCGCGAGATCGGCGTCGACTACGGTCAAGGTTTCGGGTTGCATTCTCCTGAACCGATGGAGCCTCGCCCCACGGACCCCAAGAAGCCCGTATGGGAGCGTGAAGCCGCATTCGAGGCCGATTGATCATTGCCTCCTCTGAGGGCTGACCCCCGTGGGACCTCTTTTCCACGTCAGCCCTTCTTTCCCGTTGCTTTTTTGGCAGCGGGTTTTTTATTTGGGTTCGCACTCGGAATTTAATTTGCGTCCCGGAGTTTTTTCGATATCGTCTTCGTGTATTGCGAATCAACCGACCGCATGCTGGATGGCTTGAGGAGTATGCTCTACCGACGTCGATGACCCCCTGTAGTCGACGCCAAACCTCTCTCCCCTTCGAGTGGTAGGGCATGCTCCTCAAGCCATTCTCTTCATATATTGCATGATCAAACCCACGGATCCGGCCCGGAGTCGGTCAACATGGAGCATAACCACATGACGCAGTTCACTCTTGAGCGTATCCAGATGACGACTCAGCGGCTGGCGCGCTTGTACGGCGACGATTTCCTGGATGACCTTATCCACGACCTGCATGAATCAATCGGAGCGGATGCCTTGAATGCACTTTCGGATCGCGATGCCAACGAATCCTCCGATGTGTTTTTGGACGAAATATCCGTCCGGGCATCCGAAATCAACAACCAGGGTCTGGAAGGGCAGGTTTCCTGGCTTTTCCGCACGCTTGGGGTTTGCGAGGCCCTCCGTGCGATCGAAGGGGTGGCCCGGGAGCGTGATCAGCAACTGAAGGCGGTGCTTCGGAGGGGTCTTGCCGAGGAATCGGCGGCACCGGGGGCTCCCGCATGATCTCTCGAGACTGCCATCTTTGCCGGTTGCGGGGGCAGGCGGAACAGGTGGTGAACCCCGATGGGGCCAAAGGCTCGATCCTGGCGATTGGGGAGGGGCCCGGGGCCGACGAGGATGAACACGGCGTTGGGTTTATCGGGGCGGCCGGCCAAACCCTGGAACGCGAGATGTACGCGGCCGCCGGACTGACCCGCCAGCAATGGGCGCGCGCCAACATCGTACGCTGCCGTCCGCCCGGGAATCGCAAGCCCTTCGCGGACGAGATTCGATCCTGTTCAGGTTGGCTGGATCAGACCATCGACGGGATGCGGCCGGCCGTGCTGTTGCTTGTCGGGGAGAGCGCCGGGCGTCATCTCGGCAATTCCGTGATCCGGCGTCAGGAGTCCTACCTCAGCCAGGTACATCGATTGCTCCATGACGTCATGGCGAAGGAAGTGGCGCCGGGCACCTCTCGGATCGCCGATCTCTTGCCGCAGTATCGGGGTGTGCCGGTGGTGCCAATGCCCCACACGAGCGGGCTGGCCTGGAATCGTCGATACCGCCCCTCCGGGATCGAAGGGCCGGAAAAGCGGATCGCCGATCTGGGACGCCTCGCGCTGAAGATTGCGGTGCGGGTTCGTTCGGACCTTTTTGAATCCAAGCACCAATGAGGTGCCCAATGAAGCTGTATAAGCGTACTCGTTCCCCTTCCACATCTCGTTCGCTCGCGAGGGTATTCGATTTGGTGATGCCGGTTTTGCTGGTTGCCGCGTCGGCAATCGTTATCGGCATTATTTTGTTTTTTATGTTTTTCTTCTCCCCGCCCGCATAGGTCAGAGAACTCGACAGGGCGCCCCTTCCGGGCACAATGGGATCTCATTCAACGGAACCGGCCCGAAGCCGGTACAGGAGCACGCCATGATTTCCGCTATTCTCGTGAACGAACCCGCCTACGAAGGTCAGCCGCTTTTTTCGGGCCGAGTCACCTGGCGCGCGAGCGTCGAGACCGTCTGCGCGATCTACGCGGACAGCGCTGAAGAGGCCGCGACGGGCCTGAGTGACCGAAGTGAGGACCTGGTGGAGTATTCCACCCTGGACAATGATGACATCGATAGTCGGCGAGGTCGTTGTGACCCCTTTCTTGTGGAGCCGATCGACCGAGCGGACTTCCAGCACGATCCGCGTACCCCACAGGAAGAGGGCTACTATCTGGATGTGCTCGAGATGATCGAGGCGCGCATCCGGGGCGAGTTTGATCACCCGGCTCTGGAACGCTGGGGCCCGCTGAGTGCCGATGGCATGGAAGATATCCGGCTGATGGTCCAGGCGGCGAGGGCGGGCGACCCGGTGAAACGTCCGTGTCCGTAACCCTGGATCAATCCTGCAACCCCAAGGCCGCCTGATCGTTAGGCGGCCTTTTGGGTCTCTCCGGTCACCGCGGCCTCTTTCTCGCGCGGGATCGGCTTTTCCCGGTTCTCCCTCAAGAAGGCTTCAATCTCCTGAAGCTCGCCCCGCGTCAAGCTCCGTTTTTGGCTTTCCACGGCGTCCATATAGGCTCGGACATTCGGTTGCCGGGCGTTATCACCCAAGAGAAGTGCCTGGTCGTATCGATCCAGAGGATCCAGGCGCACAATCGCATGCTGATAGAATTGCGCTTCACTGATTCGGGACGAAATGGCGAGAGCTACCAGATACCACCCCACCAGATGGCCCACCCAGGTGGCCGCCAGGGCCGCACCGCTGGATTCGAGAGGCGCCATCGCGATGAATGCCAATGCGCCCATCACTACCGCAGTGACACCCAGCCAGAGCCGGCCGATCATCCCACCCAGCACGAGAAATGCCCCCAATCCAGCCAGCACCCACATGAGAAGATGTCCCTGGGTTGCAGGCTCAAGCCCTCCAAACACCGGGATCTCGAAGGCGCTCGCGTTTAGCGGCTGAAAGAGGCTTTCGATGCTCACCGTTGCGTAAAACAATGCTTGAGCGATCAGCGCCCCAACCATAATGATCATGGCGGCCCCGAGGGCGCCCTTCCGTTCTTCCCGATGCCTCTGCCGGCTGGCCCGGATTTCATTTTTCGTGGGCGGGAGGGCGTCCTGTACGAGGAACTGAAGAGGGGCGCTATGGGCTTCGTTTTTCATGCCATCATCCTTGATGAACGAGTATCCTGAATCTCTCATTCTACGGTTTCAACGAAACCCGGCAAGTGCCCTTCAGCTCAACCCTTCCGGCCAGCGCACGAAGAGTGCGTAAAGGCCAATCAATCCGACCACCCCGAGCATCAGGACGACATAGAACGCCAGCGCGAAAAAATGCGCCCAGGGCGAGACGCGCGGGTCGTCAAGGGTAGCGGGATTAAAGGCCATCGACACCCAGAGCCCCCATACACCAATCGCGATGGCCAGCCCCGTATCCGGTACCTCGGCGGCGATCCCCATCCACGCAATCATGCCGCCAACACCAGACAAGACCACCCACTCCTGCGGTCGCCTGGGGCGATAGGAAAGCACCCGCCGCCAACCGGCGGAGAGTGTTCGAGGGATGCCCTGGTCATCGATCACCGGCCGACTCCTTGATGTGCTCCGGAACCTCCCCGGGAATCCATTGCTCGTGCAACCAGGGCTCCCAGGGTCCGTAATGTTTTCGATCGAGGAGGAATTGGAGGGCCACATCCAGGGTGTATCGAACGGTCTTGGCCGGGTCGATATTCCCCGTTCGATAATACAGCTCCCGGGGCACAGTCATCGGGCGGGCCTGACTATAGTCGAGGACCATAATGCCGTTGATCTCGACCCATGCATGACCGTAGCGCAGCCCTTCGATTCCGCCACCAGTACCGGTTACGAGGCCGTGTACCAGCTCCGCATTATCAGCGCGCCCAATCGTACGTGTAACCGCCTCCAGGCCCTGGTACGCGCTCTTGCAGCAGTTACCCGGCGTTCGCATCGCGCATCCTCGTCTCGATGATTTCATCCAGCGTCAGGACCGGTAGCGCATCCGGTGGCATGGGCATTTCGTTCCTCGGGGGGCGCATCCAGCGGTAAGCGGCGGTATCCGTGCTGACGATGTTGGTGTGCGCCACGATGGCCTTGACCGGCGTATGACCTACCGCGCAGGCCGCCAGCGCCTCCCCCCGTTGATCCATGATCGGCTCGTTGAGAACCGCTTGAATCCACTTTCCCCACCACTCGATGTCGTCTTCGTACTCACGCTCGGTGATTTCATTGCCGGCGCGGATCCATGCCGCGTGATCGGGATGCCGGCGTTGTCGCCCCCATAATGCGGACCGCATTGCCACCGGATCGGATCCCGGGTCCCGGGATTCTCGTTCGAGGGCGCACAGAAATCCGTCCCAGCTCAGTAGCAGTGGCACTTCGGCGTGCGTAATTCCAATGCGTTCGCCCAGTTGAGTTTCAACCTCCATCGCGAAGGGGAGGGCAGCGACCTGGCGGGCGAAATTCTTGATCCACCGTTCCGTCTGTCCCGCCACCCATGCGCCACCATTTTGTAGCCACAGGTGCGCGCGCTCGGGATCGCCGACGTCGGATTGGCTCTCTAGCATCATCTGCTCGTGGTTGCCTCGGCACGCCCGGAACCAGGGTTCTTCCAGCCAGTCCGCCGCGCGCTCCGACTCCGGCCCTCGGTCGATCAGATCCCCAACACTCAGGAGCCGATCACAAGCGGGATCGAACCCACGATTTTCGAGGGCGCGCTCAAGCGCGGAGAACATGCCGTGGATGTCGCCAACAACATAATCCGTCCCTCGGGTGTTGACTCCGAGGTGCTGGATGACCATTTCCGGGTCTCCGCGCTCAAAAATCCCATCCGGGAAGGAAGCGCTCCGTGCATGACGCTGAACAGCCGCGTTCAGTTCGAACGCAGCGGGTGAGTCCATCGGAATGGGGTTTTCGGTTTTCAATGCTCGCTCCTTGAGCTTTTGGAATCGTTTCTAGGGGGCGTTGGTCGCCCTCGATATCACCCCCGCTGGGCGTGGCGGTTGAAAGCACTCTGTGCCATCTCGAAGGTATCGCCTTGGTAGACGATGTCCTCTTTTTCGAGCATGACCCTAAAGGTGCCGTCAAAGCGCACACAGAAGGTCAGGCGGCGCGGGTACCCACGAGATCGGCCGATAGTGCAGGCCGCGTACTCCATCCAGGTCTCGCGCTTCCAGTGCTCGAACTCAGCGCGTTCGATTGCCACAGGGGCCGGCCGATACGCCCGGCTACGTTCAATCGCGGTTGCCATCTTGTCTCCTTCGGGTTTCACCCGGGCTTCGCCGCCGTCGGTTTTTCAAATGACCGCCCGGCTGTACGCGCCGTCTGATTGAAGCCAATCTTGCTCAACGTCGCGCTTTGGCTTTATAGGCGGATCGTTGTTGGTCGGTGTCGCTCCTATTTTACGGACCTTTCCGGTTCTCACGTCCACCTCCCACCCACGCAAAACCTGATACCCCTTTCTGCGCTTTTCCTCGATCCGCTCCCACATTTCGGGCGAACTCATCCGGATTTTCTTGATCTGCTGGATCTTCGGGTTTGCCGGATTCCATTTTCCCCAGACTGAGATGTACACGCCCGGGTCGTCCGGGTCTGCCACCAGGCCCCATACTTTTTCTCCGCCGCTTTTGCCAGGGGCGGTGAAAAGATCGACTGCAATCCAGCGTTCATCATTCATTGTTCGGTGTCTCTTCCGCTTTCCTGCAAGCCTACCGCGCGCGCTGGCCCTGTCGATTTTATTCGGCTTGTTGCGTTGCTCCCGGATCGCCTTTTCGGCGGGGATCTCCCGCCTTCGCCAGTCGTTGGAGGGCCTTCGCCAGTTGAGGGTCGTCAATGGTGCGCGCGGTCGTTTCCAGTTGGGTGCGAGCGCCCTCTGGGATCTCCCGCGGGAGTTCTCTGGTGACCGCTTCTGAATCGAGCGGGGCGGCGCCCTTGGCCATCCGGATCTGAACCGTGTTCAGTCCGCGCCACCCCGCCGCCTGAACCGCCTTCAGCGCTTCCCGCTGCTGGAAACGGGCCTCGGTGGCCATTCCTCGGTCGCGACACACCAGAACCAGTGTTTCATCGCGCACGGCACCCTGGAGGCGGCCGGACTCGACATCGCGCGGAAACAACGCCGCCAGAGCCTCATTTACCCCCGCCATGCGACGGACGTGCTGAAGCAAGTTTTCGGGGAGAACGCTGTTGATGCGTTCCGGCATAAAACGCATGCGAGTTGGCCTCAAGGGGTTCGAACACCACCCTGATCCTATCGCTTCAAGGATCCCTGTCGACTTTCCCGGACGGCTTGGTGTTCAGCCTTGCCGGGGTGGCGGCATGTTCCCGAATGAACCGGTGGATGGTGCGCTGCGCTTCTTCGGCCCCTAACGTGTCATACAGCCATTCCGCCTGATATTCGAATGGTCCTGTGACCGCCATTTCCAGCGCCCGGCGGCGGCCAGGGTCGGGCTCGACGTGTGCATTGCGCTGGACGGTCTCTTCGGCACGCGGAACCAGGCTGTAGAGGTCGCGCCAGTACGCGTCGATGAAATGAAGGGCGGCTTGGCCGGAGGTATCCATCAGTCGTGAGAAGACGGAGTCCAGTTGAGCCCCCATCTTCTCGATCTGCTTCTCGCGCTCAATGATGGCCTGCTCGTAAGGATCCAGGGGGTATAGTTTCGCGTCCTCGTTCTCGGGTAGCGGGTTTTTCGGATGGAGGTTTCCGGCCACATACGGACCCTCGGTGAACTCCGGGCAAGGCACGACATGCAGCGGGTCATAGCGGGTCCAGAACCGCAGAATCCCACTGTGCGGTCGCAGACCAGGTTCGCATTCCGGGCACCCAACCAGATCGCGGGGCGTCCAGGTCACCCCGGTCGGGTCGATGATGGGCCGCGCGCCGTCTCCGACCATCAACGGTTGCGGGATCAGGGATACCACCTGGCTCTGATTCAGGCTGTCGCGAAGGGCGTGGGTCGCCAGTGCATGCCCCACACCATGACCGCGCCACCGGGGAATCACCACCAATAAATCGATGATCCCCCAGGGGCGCACCCAATGTGATGGCGGGGGATCGCTCCAGATCCCGCGCAAAGTGCCCCGTTCCAGGCTGTTGATAAACGGGTAATGAATCCCGATGGCGCCGCTGTAGCTCTCCATCAACGAAAAGAGATCCCGTCCATCCGCAAACCCCCGGATGAAACTCACCTCGGACGCCTTCAGCCACCCCGCCAACTCCTTTTGCTGCGTCTCCGGATTCTGAATATAGGCCGAAAGCGTAAAGCGCCCGATTGGGTTGGACCGAACCGCCGATCGTTCGGTGTGGCGTTCAATTAGAACTGGCTGTTTCATCCTGCCCTCTCGGCATCGTCCATTGACGCCCGTTTTCAGGGTGCCGCATCCCGGGACCACCATCAAAACCCCGACCCGTGCCGCGTCGGCTCGGTGCATCGTTTTCGAAAGCGTGGCAAAGTGGCTCTAACCGACTGGAGTCGGCTGAACAACACCCCATCCAAGGAAGGAGCGATCCATGATTCATCCCCGCCTGCTCGTGCTGGACACCAACGTTCTGATGCACGACCCCACCGCCTTGTTTCGTTTTCACGAACACGACCTGTTCATTCCGATGGTTGTGCTGGAAGAACTCGACCGGCACAAAACGGGGCAGACGGATGTCGCGCGCAATGCGCGCCAGGTGAGCCGTTTTCTGGACGACCTGGTACAGGGACAGGACGGTGACATGCGAAGCGGTATTCCGCTGTCGGGCTCAATGGAACTGGAGCGCCATCAGGGCCCCACCGGTCGGCTGTATTTTCAGATGCAGGCCGAGGATTCCGCCCCACCAGAACATCTCGAACCTCTCACCGCGGACAATGCGATCATCGCGTGCGGTCTGAACCTGTCTTTGTCGGAAGCCTTCAAAGGGCGCGATGTGGCGCTGGTCTCCAAGGACATCAACCTGCGCATCAAGGCGGCCGCAGCCGGGATCGAGGCCGAGGACTACCGTAACGACCAGGTGCTCCAGGATGTCGATCTTCTTCATCGAGGAGCGGCGGAACTGCCGGCGGACTTCTGGGAAACCCACGGCAATGCGCTCGATTCCTGGCAAGAGAATGGTCGGAGCTACTATCGCGTTTCCGGACCGCTTATCGAGGAATGGGCACCGAATGACTTCGTGTATCGCCTGGGGGATTCGGACACGGACATCGAGGCGATGGTCCGATCGGTGGATCATGCCTCACAAACGGCGGTGCTGGAGGTTGTTCGGGACTTCCAGAATCCCCGTCATTCCGCCTGGGGCGTGAAGGCTCGGAACCGCGAGCAGAACTACGCCCTGAACCTGCTGATGGATCCTTCGATCGATTTCGTGACCCTGGTCGGGGCCGCCGGCACCGGAAAGACCCTGCTGGCGCTGGCGGCCGGTCTCTCCCAGGTCCTCGATCAGCGCACCTACCGCGAGATCATCATGACGCGGGCCACCATCCCGGTCGGAGAGGACATCGGTTTCCTCCCGGGCACCGAGGAGGAAAAGATGACTCCGTGGATGGGCGCGCTGATGGATAACCTCGAAGTGCTGACGGAAAACCCGGATGGCGGGGACTGGGGGCGTTCGGCGACCGAGCAGTTTCTTTCCAACAAGGTGAAGGTACGCTCCATGAACTTCATGCGGGGTCGGACCTTCTTTGAGCGTTTCATTATCCTCGATGAAGCACAGAACCTGACCGCCAGCCAGATGAAGACGCTCATTACCCGCGCCGGTCCCGGCACGAAAATCGTCGCACTCGGCAATCTTCAGCAGATCGATACCCCATACCTGACCGAGACGTCCTCCGGCTTGACCTACGTGGTCGATCGATTCCGGCCGTTTCCGCATGGCGGTCACCTGGCGCTTGTTCAGGGCGAACGTTCACGATTGGCCGATTTTGCCTCGGAGGTTCTCTGAGCCTCAACGATCAAAGGACTTGATCCATGTTTAGTTACAACTTCGTGTGCACGGAATGTGCCTTGGGGTTCCCCGGGGAGGGGCCGCTGTCTGCCACATGCCCCGAATGTGGCGGGGTCTATCGAGGGCGCCGGCGGACGCTTTTGAGGACGGATTCCGCCGCATTTGCTCGGTGGTCCTCTCGGAATCCGAAGATCCCGATCCGCTGGGTGGAGCCGGCGTTGGAGACCGGCTAAATCACGCGGATGTCGGAGCGACACGGGTTGAGGGCTTTTCCGAAATTCCTGATGGGTGCGGGGTTGGCCGGTTTGGTTCTGGTGAGCATCACGCTGGCCCGTGCCTCGCACTGGTCGGAATGCCATTTCGATGTGACGGTGCTGGTGCAGGCCGATGGCTATGTGACGTTGGAGCTGGAGCGGGTGCTCCATGCGGATGGTACGGGTGGCGACGATCCTGAAAGATGTGCGCACGGTTTTGCGGATGGTGAAGTGGCGCTCCAGGCTGTGACCGAGGGTGCTGATCGGTTGTTGACGGGTGCCCGGCTTCGTGCGCGCTGGATGGAATACGGGGCCATGGGGCCTGAAGGCCCCGTCTCTTCGAGCATTTGGACCTTCTCCCGCCGCTGAACTACAGTGCTCGGCCACTCGGGCGATTTCTCAACAACCTTTTCTAGGTGCGGCGGTACGCCCGGTGACGCTGCCGATCCTCGCGACGCTGTGCGATCGTCCGGTCGCTGGGCCGGATGTGTTCCCAGACCCGGGTTTTGATCGCCTGGTTCGTTCGATCGGGTAGGGCGGCGCGCACCGCGGGCAGTCCACCCATCTCCCACTGTTCCTTCAGCACCCGGATCTCGTCTTCGCTCCAGAGCGGGGCGGATTTCTCCGGGGTGTGCGATACCCGCAGATCCCAGGCCCGCCATTTCACCGCCTGGCGGGTCTTCCCCAACATCGATGCCAGTGGGGACGTTCCGAGACGGGCGTACTCCGCTATCACCATGGCATCTTCTTCCGGCGTCCAGGGCCTCAATGGTCCGCGGGCGGCATGCTGGATACCGAGCTTGCGGGCCTTGCACTGGATCGATTTGGCCGAGCGGTTCGTCAATCTCGCTTGAACACCTTCAACGCCGTCTTGCGGATAGCGGTCACGCAGGGTTTCGATTTCGTCTGGAGTCCATTCCACGCGGGAGCTGTCCGTTGATGGGTCTTCGCCGAGGATAACACCCAAAAAAAAGCCCCCGAAGTCCTTTCGGACGCCGGGGGTGGTGGGGTTTAGGTCAGCGCATTGCTGCCTCGATGTCCGCGATGCGGATATCTTCGGTCTCGAACGCGACATCTGTGTGCTTGACCATCGCGGTCCAACGCACGGCGTCGCTCGATACCGAGCACTGATCCATTTCGGTGTCGTCCATGTCTTCCCATTCCATGGAGAAGTCGAAGAACTTCGCCTCATTGAGCTGGTGCTTTTCGCACAGCGCCGCCAGCTCCTGGATGCGTTGAAGCGCCGCCTCGGTCAGAACGATCGTCCCCGACAGCGGCTCCATCCCGCCGTTCAGGTCGTTGGGGGCCACATCGAGTCTCAGTGTGGTGCTTTTCGTCATGGTAATACTCCTTGAAAGAGGGGCCTTATGGCCCCGTTGGGTGACTTCTTTGAAATCCGGTCGAGCCTATTGGTCCGTCTCTTCCGGTTCGGTTGTGAGGCCTCGAGCCACGACTTCGTGAGCGGCCGTTGCGCAGTCATCTCCGGCGAGTACGAGCTTTTCGCCCAGCGCCCGGCCGGCTTCGGTCGGCTCGCCGTAGCCAATGGCCACGACATGGTCGTGAAATGCATCCGCGTTCCACTGTTCGAGCTTCGCGCCCGATGAACACCCCTTTTGAGGGGGTTCGGAACCCGGTTGATCGGCGGCCTCCACATGCCGCGCCTTGCAGTGCTTGCAGACATAGAGCGTGTCGAATTCCCCGGTCGCGACCGCTGTCCATTGATGGATGCCGTCGTACTGGCGAATCCCCTGGACGATGGCCGTGCAGGCTTCGACAAAGGTCGACGTGTACTCCCGCAGATTGACTTCCCAGAAGTCCAGGAAGACTCCCTTCCCTTCATACTCGAAGCGTTCTGCGGCGTACCGGGCCATTCGCTCCCCGTCGTCGGAGAACGGCAGGACCTCCTCCCGAACCTCCCGGATCAACCCTTCCGGGTCGTCCAGCTCTTCGGGCGGGTTCCGGGCGATGTCCATCACCACATCCTCGAACTTGTCCGGGCTGTAGCGCTGGATCCCGCTGTGCGGATCCGCCGATACGCATTTCTCGGCCCAGTACCCGAGCGAAAGATCGATCGGGCCATCCCCGGGCTGGCGGAAGAACTCGAACATATCGTGCATTCGGGCAAACACATACGTGCCCATATCCCCGCTGATCGCGATATACCCCGGCCAGGTGGTGAGCCGATAGCTTTGGACATTGGTGTTCGGGGCCGCGAATCGGATACTCCGAAAGACCCCGTTGTCCTGCTCGATGACCATCTGGTGCTGTTCGAGCTGCGCCACGAGTTGCTGTGCAGTCTTCGTGTGTTCCATAGGTTTTCTCCTGAAAAAGCGCCTCACTGAGGCGGTGGTGTAGACGTCACCGTTGGGCGGCCTTCCGCCCGGTGGTTCCGATGGGGCTCATGAACACGAATGGTTATTCGCGTTCAACGGCTGGACTCTCCAGTTGGGTCACAACCCATGTATCGCGCGAGAGATCCGATCCATGGGCGTAGTCGCCCGCTTCCTCGGGGTCGTTGAACGGCCCCACGAACGTCAACCCGTCAATCGGGTTGCCACAAACAAGAATGCATTGAGTGGCGTTGGCTTCGGACATGGTGATTCTCCTTGAAAGAGGGGCCTTATGGCCCCGTAGTGATGTGACGAGCCCTAACCCGCACACCAGTTTCCGGCGGCGTCTTTTACGAAGTCCTGCGACGAACAGGGCTTCCACGCCGGACCGCCGTCCCAGCGGATAGACGTCACGGCCGCACTGCGACCATCGGATAGGCGGACCAACATGGTCTGCCAACCCGACGCATCGCTCGGATCGTGGAGCACCGCCCCGTCTCCCGGGGCCAGTGCATCCAGCAGCACCGTATCCAGTGACCGCGGGGCGACGAACGTGAAGTTACGCATAGTGGTTCTCCTTGGTTAAAAGCCTCGAACAAGGCGGTGGGTCGACAACAGCCCCGGGACCGGGGTCTGCGCTTCTTCCATGCCGGGTGAGGGCATGGGCTTGAAGCCGGGGGGCCGCGCTCGGACCGGGCGGATGCCCAGGAGCGCCGACGGAATTGGGAAAGGCCACCGCCCGCGTTCACAATGAACACAGGGGTGGTAAAAGGGGGTGGGTTTAGCGGTCAGGCCGCATCGTCGCTGGACCGGATGCATTCGATCGCATCCGGATCCCCGAGGTAATAGCCGTCGTACCCGCCATCGTCGATGTCAAACTGGGCTCCGGTCAGAAACTCGGGGGATGTCATGCGCGCAGCGGCCGCGTCACCATCCGGGGCGTAGACCCGGACGGTGGCTGAACAGGTCGAGTCAAAGGTGACGATCCCCTCATAGAGGCTGTCGCCGGCCTGGGGCTCGTTCAGCACCGTCGGTGCTTCCGTCTCCGTCTCCGTTGCCGGAGCGGACTCCAGTTGCCCATCGAAGCCGATGGAACCGCCCTTGCGCATGAACTCGAGGACATGGTCGATGCCGATGACATCGATGCTCTCCCGTGTGATGCGGGTGACGTGTCCACCGAATTCATTACGGCGGGTTTTGTCGCACCAGTACGCCGCCTTGGCCTCGATGCAGTCCAGGCGGTCGGGGCCGGTGTTCTCGGGCTTGGAGAGGATGGACTGAAGCACGTCTCGCCAATCGATCCCGATCTCGGGGAAATCAATCTCGGGCCACCGATCACCCTGCTCCAGAGTCTCCGGATACCCTTGAAGGACCTCACCGACCCTCGCCATCCATCCAGGCGCTGACTCCAGATCCGGGTAGTTTTCATCGATCAGTTTGCGGATCACGTCCAACTCATCCGGCTCGATGACCCAGAAATTGGAATCGCCGTCTTCCAGGAAGAGGTAGTAACTCCCGTTCGGTTGTTCCTCGATTCCGACGCCCATCCCCTCGAGGATCTTCTGATCCAGGGGATTCAACAGGCGCTTCGGGATGTCCTGAAGGACGGTCGTGGTCTCGTAGTTGTTGCTCATAGTGATTCTCCTTTGAAAAGCCCCGTTCGGGGCGTTGAAAGCCGCTCTGAAGGATTCAGATCACGGCGATGGATGTGCCTTCCTTTTCGATCTTTGCCAGCCAGCCAGCCAACAGAAGGTGGCCACTGGCATTCAATCGCATCAGGTCGCCATCCAGACAGGTTCGCAGACGCAAGTAGTCCACGTCCTTGCCTTCCCTCATATCCATCGGCCCCATGAGTCTCTCGAGAAGGGCCTCTGTGGGGATCCAGATGGCTTCCGGTGGCTCGGGTGCGCCGCGGTCCCGGGGATTCTTGAAGAGATCCTCAATCCGGGTGGTGATTGCGGTATACCCAAGTCCATTCGTGACGTAACGACCCGATTCCTCGGATCGCTCGATCGCCCCCATCGTTTGAGTGGTCCAGTGATCCGGGTGGTGGATACACCAGTCGAACGCGCTGGCGAACGTCTCCTGTTCCTCTTGATCGGAGGCGTTCCGACAAAGGATCAGGCCGTACGCACCCTGAAATGCTCGTGCCATGGTGTGTTCTCCAAAAAAGAGGGGCGCAAGCGCCCCTGTGCTCAGGTCTTACAGGGTTGGACTCTTACGTGATGTGAGAAACCATCGACAGATCCGGCGTCAGGTTTTTCAGGCGGCCTTCGAACACGCCGACCGCTACAAAATCCTCCGGACGACCGGGATCAATCCCCTCGACCATTTCCATCATCGTGCGCATCTGCGCATCGTGGATGGCTTTTTCAACATCCTCCCCGATCGTGGTGATGGTGACGAATTCGTCACCGCCGCGCTTTCCGGGCGCGGCATATTCCGGAAGAGAGAGAACAATGGTGTACGTACTCATACGCTGATTTTCCTCTAAACAAGCCCGCGTGGGCGTGGGTCTAAAACAGCCCCGAGGATCGGGGTCTGCGCTTCATCAACACCGGGTGAGGGTGCTGGCTTGAAGCCGGGGTGCCGCGCTCGGACCCGGACAGGGCCGGGGAGCGGCGGCGGAATTAGAAAGAAAAACCCGCCTGCGCAAAGCAAGGCGGGTGGTGAGGTCGGTATACACAGGCTGTCCAACCGGTCCGAGCCTGACATCAGGACGGACAGCCCGGGTGGCGATAGCGCCACACGATGAATCGATCCGCCGCGGCATCATGCGCTGCGAGGCGTCCCATACGCACCACAGGATGCGGGAGCGGGATTCCATTCAACGGTCGTTCGGGTACGTCGCATCCGCCGAGGGCGGCATGGACAGAATCGGAATTGGTTCCGATGGCGGGTTCGTTTCGTGTGTGACGCGGGGCGTAGTCCGAGGCACGAAACGATCAGAGGCCTTTCAGCCTTTCGCTCAAGCGCGCGGCGCGCGGCTCGAAGCGTCTTGCAACCGCTACTGACCTCACAGCGTTCGCCGGTTGCCGGGTGTGCTCTTCACCCGAGGTGCGATGGGATCGCACCAGGCAGGGGGGTTCCAATGTTCCCGTCGGGCGTTTCACCTCGACGACCTGAAAGCCCCAGTCACGCAAGGCCCGGCCCTGCGTATACTGCCTTGGTTTTCGCAAGCGCGGATCCGCTTCACTCAACCCTTCGTTGCATCCTGTCCACTCGGTGGGTACCGGTCAAGTCCATTTCTCGGGGCGAAACACCACCCAAAAAATCGACAACGACCGAATTTTCGATACCCTGTTGAGGGAATTCCAAACCCCAGTTCAAGGATGAATATGAGCCTTCTCGCATCATTTAACCCCGAGCATGCGGACGCCGCCTCGGCTTGCACCTCCACGGACCCATCCCAATGGGACATAGACTCCAGTGAGCCAATCGACCCCCTTCGCGCTCCCTTATCCGCCCCCGAGATCATTGAGTACGTTCTCGACGCCCCTACACCGAAGGATTACACGGTACGAATGCTGGAAGCCCTGTATCGCGAGGCGCTCGGCGGGGTGGTGGGCCTGACCCCTGATAAAAGCGGCGCCCGACTGGAGCGGCTGCTGGGGATCAAGTCCAAGACCCTGCTGGAGCGCCTACGCAAGCGCGACAATGCGCTGTACAAGCGAACGTTCAAGTTCTTTTCCCAGAAGGAGGGTTCGGCACAGCAAGGGCGCAATCGCATGCTCTCGAAGCTCTACGGGACCTGGACGGCACGGCGATATCAACGAGGCATCGATGATCCCGGTCTCCCAACGCTCGAGCTGATCTGGCTGAAGGACTACTTTGCGCGACGCCCGGCGATCGCGGTCAGCGAGGGCCCCCCGATCCCGAGTGACGAGGCGCTCGATGAGGCGACCCATATCCCTGAGTACCTCGGGCCCTTTATCAGCGAAGGGATATCCACATCCGCTCTCGTGGCACAACAGCTTTCGAGCGGCCCGATGAACGATGTCGAATCGCGCGCCCTCGTAAAGGCCCGGTGTCTTCTCCAGGACGTCTTCCTGTCGGACCGGATGGAGCGATCCGAACAGCGCCGCACCGCGCGCGCTCTGATGGCCTTTTGCTGGCTTATCGGCCCCTGTGACCTCACCTCCCATCTGATCGGATACAGTCCGCACCTCTTCCCGTTCTTTCTGGACCCTGACCCCGATCTGGACGACGCTCGATGGGCGCCCCTGTTCACTATCGACCCCGAAATGCGCGGGCGCCGAGAGCTGTTCCGGGCGCGCCTGGCGGCCGATGTCGGCTTCTTCTATCCGGGGCACTCGTTCGAGGAAAGTGGTTCTTGGATGATTCGAGCGGGCGAGGGTCTTCAACGCACAGAGGGCTCTTTGACGGTCATCCGGGCCCGAGAGTCCGAGCAACTTCTGGATATGCTTCTCGACGTTCTGGATGCGGGTGCCGCCGGCACGTCGTACGCTCACCTGGAGGGCTTCCCCTGGGGTGCAACGCGGCAATCGGTTGACCAGGTTCGCCGAGGTCTCGAGCGACTGGACCCGGGTGCCACCGAGCATCAGGTTTGGAGCGAGACCGTGTTAGCCGAGGCCATGATGAGCGTCGGGCGTTTTCTCGAGTCCCTGGAGGCGGATGAACAGGCGCTGGCGGACAAAGCGGCGCAAGCGGAACAGGCCGACACCGTGCGCGAGCGCGGCCAACTGCTGACCGAGCTGGCGGACGCAATGGAAACGACGGTGCAATCTCATCTTGCATCGCTTCAGCCGGTCCTCGATCTTGACCTTCCGAAGCTATCGGACGGCCAGTGCCCCACCGATTTTCCCACGCCGGAGCCGAATCCGGATCCCGAGACGGACGGGCCGACCCCGCTCGAATGGGAGCAACTCCAGGCGGAGAATGACGCTCTGCGCCAGGCCCTTTTTGCGGCCGAGGACGAAGTTCGCGCGCGACGGCGTTGTGCTCAAACGGGGGGAGCGGGGGCATCCGATCCGAGCCTGAACGAGGCGATTGAGCGCTACGTATCGAATGACACTCCGGACCACGCCCTTCAGCTACTCGCGGCGATGTATCCGGATCGGGTTCGGTTGCTTCCCAGCGCGACCGGGAACGAAACGCTGGACCTTCAGGGCGCGACGGTGATGTCCAAGGTTGGGTCTCTGATCCGGGACGGCTATACACCCCTTCGAGAGGAAGGCTTTGGAGGCCAGGTTCGAGAGGTGGTGCCCGGCAAGATCTCCCCCAGGGAGAGTGACCGCGTCGAATCCAGCGAGAAGCTCCGATCCCATCGCCGATTCAAGGACGGCGACCAGATTCGGGAAATCTTCCCGCACATGACGCTCAGCCATACGGTGCGCCTGTACTTCGAATTCGACCGCACCGAGGATCGGATTATCGTCGGGTACATGGGCAAGCATCTGCCCACGGGCCGTCACGCGACGGTCTGAAGCGATGTCCTGATCGGATCCAACCCCGATCCCAGGCGGGTCGGGGTTGCGCCGGCGGCGCTCTCAGATGGCCGGCTTATACGCCGACGCTCGATTCCGGAGCCACTCCTGCTCCGGATCCAGGGGCGGGCTCCCCAGGGGCCTCCCGAGTGCTCGATCCCGGGCGCGAAGCGCCCATTCCAGCGTGAAGTTGATGGCGTGGCGCGTTCGGTCGGGGGCCGTCGGTCGTTCAACCCTCAGCCAGTCCCGCTGGACGCTGGCCACCAGGCTCTCCACGGCGTCCTCAGGCGTCTCGTGCGACTGGATCGTCGTGCACCCTGAGGGATCGCGCATCGTCAACGCGACCGTCCAGCGATCGGGTTCGGTGAAGGACAGATGGGCCCACTCCAAACAGTGGACGAGTTGCGGCGCGGCGCCAGGCGGCTGCGGACGAATCCGATTCCACCACGTTCGATCGAAACTCCAGATGGCCGCGTCGCCGGGGCCGGGCGCCCGCAGGCGGTCCCGCCCCTCGGTCTGCGTCAACAGCTCCTTCGCATCTCGGTAGAACGAATGGTGGTATCCCCCGCGGAGCTGGTGCCTGTCGAGCAGGTACTCCGGCGCAAGAATCCCTCCGTTGTCGTGGGCGACCTGATCGACATACCGCTGAAAAATCGTCTCTGTGCGCTGCTGGTTTTCACGGTGCGGGTCCGCCAGCGGTATCAGACACCCCAACAAGGGGTGCTGGTAAAAGCCATGGCGCTCGACGCGCTCCTCCTCCTGCGGTTCCAGCATCGCCGAGGGGTCCCAATCACTCCCTCGCCGCCGGCGCGCTCCGCTCACGTTATCCTGTTGCTCCATTTTTCAATCCTTTCGTATGCACCCCAGCGGATGGGCTGACCCGGCGGGGTTGGTTAAACCGGCGCGTGGCGGCGCGCGGTCACGCTGTAGGCCCAGGCCGCCAAACCCCTCCCTATGACCACACCCCTTCGGCTCTCTGGTATCGACGGCAGGATGCCAATACGGTGCTGATAGAGCAGGGCATCCACACACAACCGAGCGAACCAGGCGGCCGCCGCCTCTGAAGTGGATCCCTCCTCCTTTCTGATGGGGGGTTGGGCACCCGCATTGCGCAGTATCTCCAGCGCCCTTTGGATCCCGGCGTTCTGGCCGAGCGCCCATCCGTCTTCATCGACGACCTGATAGATGCGATCTGCGTTGTTCGCGCGCTCCGCGGGCCCGATGCGCTGTACCGTCCGGCCGCTGTCGATCGCTACCTCCAATCCATGCAGGGCCTTCGCGCGCCATCCCGAATCGGGTGCTGATCTGATGCCCGCCACCCACAGGGCGTATTCGGTGGAGATTCGGGACTCGGATTCCTCGATCGCATCTTCAATCTCCCTGTGGTCGGTCACCAGTACCCCGCTATCCGGGATCTTCCGGCCGTTGAACCGGCGCCGATCCAGGTCCTTACGCCCTAGCAACAAGGGGTAGTTGGCCCCGATGGGGGCGCTTCGCATGTCTTTCCAGATCTGGGCAAACCCGGGATCACCGAGGTTCAGCGGGAGGATTGTTCCGAGGGCATCGGAGTGCAGGTACAGATCGATCGGTTTTTGTCTCGGCATGTTGCAGGGTCTCGTTTTTCAGATAACGGCATACTGCCGGGCCGAGCTGGAATTCGCCCACACGGATTCCGCGGTCTGCCGCTTCTGCGCCTGGTGCAGGCAGGCATCCAGAAAGAGCCCCACCAGGTTGAGGCGAGCCTTCTCGCGGGCCTCGGCGGTACCGGAGGTCGGTGTGGGCTCCGTGTTCAGCGGTGGACAGTCTTCTGCGATCCATTGCAGCAACGTCGGCGCGGACCCCGGTTGCGAGTGGATGCCCTCTATATAGCGGTGCCGGAATCGATACAGCGCTTCAACCCGGGTCGCTTGCGGATCGGGTTCGACCCGGTGAAACCGGACCGCCGATTCCCCAAATCGTGAGAGATTCTCGCAGGCAGGCTCCAGGTGCCGTTCAAACACGGAAGACGGTTGTCCGGTCTTCAGGTTGGATTGGGGTGGTAGCCAGATGTATTCGTCGCGGCCCGTGGGATTTGGGTCCCAGGCGCTTTCGAGTGTGTTTTCCTGCCAGGCTTGGGCCACACGCTTTGAGACGGCGGTGCGTGTGGTCGGGGTGGGCTCCGGGATTTCGATGGCGGTATCGAAGTTCCGGGGTTGGCCCCGAGCCCAGTCAAAGACGATGGCCTCTCGGTACGCGCCGGTTGGGACGATTTCGTTCAGGGCCCGCATGGTGGCCTTGTAGGCGGTCGGGCCGGCTGCCCGAACGGCGAAAATCCGTCCCAGCTCCGGATGACTGTACCCGGCAATCGCCGGGGTGGGGTCAGACGCGCTCATTGGCCGGCGGCCGTGTTCACGAAGCCATGCACCAGATCCCCCTCCGGGGTCTGCCCGCCCACCATCATCCAGCCCTTCGGGAGCGGGACTTCCTGGATGAAGCGCTCTTCCATCGCGCGAAGCACTTCCGCCGGCTCCTGGTCGCGGTCGAACTCTGCGTCCGCATCGAACTGCTCGACCCAGTCGGCGCGGGTGGCGGCCTTGAAGACCCGTGTGCCCTCGGGCCACCCCAGTTGGGCGATCGCCTGGCGGGAGACCTTCTCGAACACTTTGTACGGGTTCGGCTCTTCGGGGGATTGGTTGTACAACACCATGGTGATTTCTCCTTTTTTCCGGGTTCAGGCGGCCGAGCCGATCTGGGCGCGCAGGGCGTTGTGTTCCCGGCGCACATGATCGGCGAAGTCCTCGGCCAGCCGCCCCAGGGCCTGATGGCGCATGAGGCGCTCGATCAGCACCGCCGGCGGCTCATTCCACGCGCCAATCCCCGTCCATTGCAGCACGGCCGCATCTTCCAGCGTGTCCGCCAGCGCCTGCCCGATCGCCTGAATGCGATGGGCGGCGCCCTGAATACGCGTCCGCCCCGATGCCGGGTCGTACTGGATCTCGATGCGATGGCCTCGGTAGGCGAGAGACCCCTCCATGCGCCCCGTGCCTTCGATGACATGGAGATCGATGGCAATCTCTCGCGCATTGCCCCGAGCCGGGTTGGCGTGGGTCAGGCGAGCATCCTTGTGCAGGTCGCCGCGGGCCCGGATGCAAACGTCCGTTTCCAGGTGGCGAACCTCGAACACCGGATCCATTCCGCCCCGGTCGACCCGCATAGGTGAACCGACGGGGAAGGTGAGGGTGCCCAGTTGGATGTCTCGGGTCAGCTCGTAGGTGTCGCCCTCGCGCGGGCAGTCGAAATGACGCATGGTGTGCTCCTGTTCCGGCTCCGGGCCGGTTCCGTGTTGCGATTGGTTGAGGGTTCCCATGCTATCCGGATCGTCGCGCCTGTCGATTTCTCAGATCGGGAGCGCTTCGAGGCGTCCCGCCATCGAGTAGGGGACGCGCATCTTGCTCCGTCTGCCGTTATCCAGGTTCCCCACCAGGGTGATCGTCCGCGCGTTATAACGGATCACGGTGCCCACGAAGCGCCGACCCTTGTGCCAAAACTGGTAGGTTCGGTGCGGTGGCACCTGCCGGCGGATCGCCACGGCATCCAGGGCGGGCGCTTCGGCGCTTCGATTCCCCGCTGGATTACCGGACTGCATCGTCTGAGCGCCTTCTTCCGGGTAGTGGTCGCGCACGGCTTGTTGCAGCGCCTGCGCCCAGCGGGCGTGGGGAAGCTCGCTCAGAATCGCGTAGAAGGCGTCATTGTGGACGCTACCGCGCTGGCGCCCGCCCTGTTCGCACTGAATCGCGTGCGCGGTTTCATGGAGAATCACGTGACACACCAGATCCGCCATCGAAGGCGCGCGGTCCCAGCCAAGACGCTCGCGCTCGCGGACGTGCAGCCAGCGGCTCACATCCCCGATGAGATGCTGGCGCACCATCTCACGTCCGAGCGTGATCCGATGGCGGTCAGGGGCGTCGCGATGATAGGTCTGCTGGCCTTTCCCCCGCACGAAGTACAGAGGGCGCTCGAGCTGACCGTCCAGCCCCCGGGGGATATGCTGTTCGGCCATTCGGACCAGGTGCTCCGTAAAGCGATCTGCGACGCTGGCGAGTGGTTTCTGTGCGAAGGCGGATGTGTTCACGTTCGAATTCCTTTTCGATCGGTTTCGGGATCGATTGTGCATGGGTTTGAGGCGCGGCGCAGGTACCCGCCTGGGCCTCCACTACGGCGCGTCGGTTGATCGAGGGTCCCAGTCTGCCGGATGGACGCCGCCCGTCGAGTTTTTTGAGTGGCGGGCGCCCACAAAAAAACCCGGCACCGTTCCAAATGAACGATGACCGGGCGTGGGTCTCGGGGATCGGGCCATTCAGATCCGGTTGAGGATCATGGCTTCGATCCGAGCGTCTTCGGCTCTGTTGAACAGCCGCTGGGCCACATTATCGGTGACCACGGGATTTTCCTCCGGAAGGAATCGCCGGGTCTCCCGTCGCGCCTCATCCATGTCGCGGATGGGGCCGAACTGCTGTGTATCCCACAGGGCGTCTGCGATTTCGCTGCATTCACTCATGGTGTGCTCCTCAAAAAGGCCGCCCACGAAGGCGGCCGGGGTTCGTTGTGGTCAGCCGCGGGCGGCCGACTGGATCTGGGTGCGTAGCACGGCCTTGTTGCGTGCCACCTCCGGGCTCGATTCCTCGATCGATGCGAAGCGTCCTTGACGATAGGCAACCCCGAAGGCCTCCGCATACCCCAGGCCGTCATTTAGGCAAATAGGGGTTTCCCCCTGGATTTCATCCGCTCGAATAGTGGTGTACGCGACCGGCTCCCGAAGGGCCCCGGACAGGGCGTTTGCCATTTGATACACCTCGCCCGTATGGGTCCCCACCATCCCGGCACCCTTGATATAGACGCCGTTCACGAACAAAGCCGCCTGGAGCGGCGGCTCTTCATTCTGGATTTGAACGACAGCGATGGGTGGGTAGTGATTCTGGTGCATGGGTGACTTCTCCTTTTGTATAACCTCGAAATGAGGCGGTGGGTCGACAACAGCCCCGGGACCGGGGACTGCGCTTCTTCCATGCCGGGTGAGGGCATGGGCTTGAAGCCGGGGGGGCCGCGCTCGAACCCGGACCGGGCCGGGGAGCGCTGGCGGAATGCGTAAAGGCCACCGCCACCGTTCCAAAAGAACGGCGGGGTGGTAAAGAGGGTGTGGGTTTCGAGGTCAGATTGGCGCGTACGCCAATGCCTCCGGGTGGTTTTGGATCCACAGCTTCTCGAGGTCGCGTTCACCGAGGATTTCTACTCCCCTCAGCACAATCTCGAGCGCCAGCATGTTGCGGATGCGTCGGCTGTGATCTTCCGGATCATGATCGGGTATCCCATAGCCGTTGGATTCCGCGACCCAGCCGGTCCGCACCATGTACTGAACGGCAGCCTTGAACGACCCCCGGAAAGAACGGGGCCCTTTCGGGGCATATTCGATGACCCGATCACTGGGCCAGCCGGTCCAGACCAACCCTTCCTCTGGGTTGGCATCCTCGGGATCAATGAAGATTTCGCCATAGCGTAATGCTGTACTGAAGTGCGCCGGCCCCGATGCCACATTTTTCGGCACTTTGTGCGTCTTCTCGTGGATCGCGCCGGCCAGCTCCACGGCCATTTTCGGCCGTCTTGCATCGCCTGGATTGGCGTTCGCCCCATTGCCACACCGAAGGAACCGGTCGATCTCCTCTCCGGATCCCGATTTCGTATCAACCCAGGTGGTTCCTCGACCAAAGATCAGGATCCATGGGCTGAAGGTTTCGTCGCCGATTTCTCGCTGGCGACGGGCCAGTTCCTCACGCACCAGTGTGACGTTTTGGGACTCCCGAAGGTCATACAGGGTGCCCAGACGAGGGACCGTCGCGGTCCAGCGTTTGTCTTTCATGAAGGTTTCTCCTTTCAAAAAACCCCGGCCGACGATGTCGGTCCGGGGGGTGGGTATATGACTCAAGCCGCTACGGGCGCCTGTGCCTTTTCTTCCTCGATCGAACGCTTTCCTGCTTCCAGCATGCGTTCGATTTCCGCTGCCACGGATTGATCTCCGTAATAGCCACCGACGCACTCCAGCGTTTCCGTCTGCGACCATTCCCCGGTTTCCGGGTCCCGATCGCATCGTTCGACATGACACGCGTAGACATTGCCGTTTGCCCAGTCGAGATACTCCTGGACCTCAGCACGCGCCGCTTCAAGCCGAGCCTGTTGGCGACCGATTTCGCGACCGCGCGCCGTCAGACAGAAACGTTGCTGCTTTTCCGCCTGATGGCACCAGTCCCAGGCTTGACCCCAGTCGCTGAACTCCAGGATTTCCCCGGACAGATCCAGGGCGTCCAGGAATTCGGGGTCCACATGCACCTGAGGCTGGCCGTTCGGACCTTTTTCTAACGACGCGAACGCCGCTCGATCCTGGTTCCGGTCCAGCTGGTCGAGCCCGTCCTTGTTGAACAGGTAGGCCGCCTTGATGCGGTCGCTGAAACTATCCTGCACGACCAGGTCGATGGGGCCGGCACTGGAGTGATAGCTGTAATCAATCTCCAGCATGTCCGGATTACCCAGCGGGGGGCTGGCTTCCCAGTACGCGTACCAGGCCCGATCCATGAAATCCTCGAACAACACCCGGTCATCCCCCTCATTGAGCAGGGCGGCCGTGAAGTGTTCGAGTTGCTCACGGGTCGGTTGTCCCATGCCAAGATCACAAGCCAGTTCCAACAGCTCGTCCCGACAGGGCACATCCTCCAGGGCCTTGTTCTGCCAGCAGTGCCGGGCCCGCATCCGATCCGTGACGTTCCCCACCGAGGTGGGCGGATACCCCATTTGACGCAGCCATTGCCGCGATTCCGGGTCATCCGCGGCCGCTTCCACGAACCACTCCTGCGGAATGATGCGCTGAAGTGCCCGTCCGTCCAGCCATAGATCGACGATCTCCCGCGGGCGCTGGATCGCAATCGTGCGAGCCAGGTCCTGGGGGATCGGCGATTCGTCCCCGATATGCTCGAAGGCAACACGCCAGGTGAAGGGGTCAACGGATCCGTGCTGGTCGACATCATCCGCCAGCAGGGCATCCGCCACCCGGCGCTTCTGTTCTGGAGAGGCTCTATCCAGAATCACGACCTCACCGAGCTGATCGAAGGCTTTCTGGGGCGATTCTGCCGTTTCGTCGTACGATGCCCATGCCACCAAACAGGTGGTTTCGTCGACCTTGCGGACGACAACATCCTGCCCCATCCCCTCGATGTGAGGAGCGGGGTTTCGGATTTCGAGCCCATCGATGTCCGACGGGTCGATGTCACAATCGCTTTGAAGGGACATGGTGGTTCTCCTTGGTCAAAAAGCCTCGAACGAGGCGGTGGGTCGACAACAGCCCCGGAAACGGGGTCTGCGCTTCTTCCATGCCGGGTGAGGGCATGGGGTTGAAGCCGGTATGCCGCGCTCGAACCCGGACCGGGCCGGGGAGCGCTGGCGGAATGCGTAGAGGCCACCGCCACCGTTCCAAAAGAACGGCGGGGTGGTAAACGAGGGTGGATTGAGGCTCAGGCGGCTTGCTGCTCCGCCTGCGCCTTTTCGGTACGAATCTGCCGGGTCTGGTCTTCCAACCCTTCCCGCAGGTTCATCTCCAGGCCGGATGCTCCGTGGATCTCCCAGAGGCTGTCTGCCTGATCGGTGTAGACCCACTCCCCGGCATTCGAGTCGTAGTCACAACGCTCGATGACGTAACCATAGACATCTCCGTTGGCCCAACCTTCGTACAGATCGGCGAGCGATTCAGCGATCGCCCTGCGCGCCTGAGCACGGCCCCACTCCACTCCGGACGGGGTCAACGAAAAATACCTACCTTCAAGCACATTCTTGCGCCACACCTGCGCGGCCGTCATGTCCTTGAACTCCAGGGGAGCGTCGTCCAGCCCGAGGGCTTCACGGAACTCGGGGTACACCTCGACGTGAACGGTTGACCCGTGATACTCGGCGCGGGAAAAGGCCTCCAGACGTTGTTGATCATCCAATTCTTCCCGGCCGTCCTTGTTCAGCAGGACAAAGGCCTTCGGGTCTTCCGAAAAGCCGTTCTTCACCGACAGGTCGATCGGATCGGCGCCGCCGTTCGTGCGATAGCCCAGCTCCACGAGGTCCGGATCCCGTAGGGGGTTTTCCGCTTCGAACAAATCCCGCCACACTTCATCGATGAACCGATCGTCGTCTTCGTACCGACCAAACGCCGTCTTAATGAAGTGCGTGCTAAATCGTTTCAGGGATTGTTCTTCAACGTGGCGACGGCCGAGGTCCTTTGCGAGGCTGAGTAACTCAGTGGTTACCGGAACATCTTTCAGACGGCACTCCGTCCAGGCCCGTTCCGCCAGCTTCTGGATTGTCGCAGGGTCATTGGCCGTTTCTCCGAACCGATTGATCAACCATTCCTGCGTGTCCGCGTCATCGGCGACCGCCCGGAGGAACCAGTCCTTCGGGATTACCCGCTGAGGGGCGATCCCTTTGAACCATTCATGCTCCAGTATCTCGCGATACCGCTCCAGGAACCGTTCGGCCAACTTCTCCTCGATGTCGCTCAATTTCTCAGCAGTGAATTCCTCCCGGGCTTCCTCCCAGGGGAGGGCGGTGATTTCTCCATTGTGTACGGACTCCGCACCCAGGGCTTTACGAACGCCCTCGAGATCGTCGTCGGTTGCACAGTCGAGCAACACCACGCGTCCGAGCATGTCCCAGGAATCCTGGGGGCAATCGGCATGACTGTCCTGCACCGCATAGGCCACCAGACAGGTGGTTTCATCGACCTTTCGGACGATGGTTTCTTCACCCGCCATGATGGTGTTGGGCAGTGCATCCGGCGGGATGTCCAGCCCATCGATGTCCGACGGGTCGATGTCGCAATCGCTTTGAAGGGACATGGTGGTTCTCCTTGGTCAAAAAGCCTCGAACGAGGCGATGGGTCGATAACAGCCCCGGAAACGGGGTCTGCGCTTCTTCCATGCCGGGTGAGGGCATGGGGTTGAAGCCGGTCAGGCAGCCGTCAGGAGGTGCGGCTACCCCGAGGGGTCGATACGGACGACGCCTCGGTCTCCTTGATCCCCTTCATTGTCCCGAGGGGGTCGGTTGTGTCGATTTTCGGGTCCATGCCCGGGCCGACCCGCTCATGCGTTGGGATCGGCCGGGGCATGCACCGGTTGGTGCATCCAAAAGTTCCGCCGGACACCCCGGAAGGGGTGCCCGAACGGGTGGGTGGGTTTTGACCGTTCGGTTTGAACAGTCAGATTAGGGCGCGGGATCGAGCCCGGAATTCAGGCGACGACATCGCGACATCCGCAATGTTGACCTTCTTCTCCCGAATTCCGACTTCTTCCAGAAACCCCCGAAGGGCCTCCTCAACGAAGATCGCCTGGGTCTTCTCGGCATACGCGGGGATTTGCCGATTTTCCAGTGCGTCGATTTCATCGGCGCTCATGCGGGCCCGGACCTCAAACGCGTGATCGATGATGTCCTTCACCTCATCTCTCAGCCTTATGGCCCTTTTCTCCTTTACAACAAAGCCCCTCTCGTCGATCGCCTGAAGCTGGATGCGACCGACCGGACTGTCCGGGGCCTCATCCAGAAACTCCAAACGATGGAAGCGCATGGCATCCAGCAGGTTGCCTGAATCGCGCGGATCGGTAAGTACCGATAGTTGCTTTTCAAACCAATCCTGCGGAAAGACAAAGATCGCTTCATGCTCGCTTTTGCCCTCCAGGATCGCCTTCACGTCCTTCGACAGTAGATGCCCTCGACGCCCCTTTGATGTATCTGAAAGGATCGCGGGGTGGCCGTTTCGGATCTCATCCTCCATCAACGGGAAGACCGCCATCGGATGGCGCGTCCCTCCGTTTTGGGTTTCGTAGTCGATCTGCTCGAGGACTTGGGAGAAGCTCGAGTTGGCTTGTTGCAAGGCCTTTTCCTGGTTGTCGAGCCAGATTAGCTCGCCGTTCCAGTGCGTATAGTTGACCTGTTCGGTTTCCATGGCTATATCCTCAAAAAGCCCACCCCGAAGGGTGGGGCTGTGGTCATGCGACTTGAAGGCGCTTCATGATCGTCCGGCGCTGGCCGGGGGTCATTCGGCGCCAATCCCGGATCTCGTCCAGGGTTCTTCCGCAACCGGTACATCCGGAGCGGGCGGCGTTGAGTCGGCATTGCTTCGTGCACGGCGATTCCATTGGAACCCCCTAGCTCGAAAAAGCCCACCGGCCGGCCGGTGCATCGGTTACCGCCGGCATTGGACGCGACTGGTTCATACAGGTCATGCGCCAGGTCTTGTCGAGGTCTTCCGCCACCAGTTGCCGGGTGGCTTCCGGCCGGCCGATCGAAAGCCCTTCCAGGGCCACGTCCAGCCGCTCGTCGGTGGACATGGTGACGAGCCATTCCAGTGCGTCCATCCGGTCGCCGGTCAACGAGCTGCGCGACGGCAACCCGCTGTTCCCCCAAGCGGAGTGGAGCCCCTTCGCCACATTGGCGTACAGCTCGGCATAGAAGTGCGGCTCCTGGTGGTCATCGTAGGCGGTCTTAACGGAACCGACTGCGAATCCCCAGGCCAGGCGGTCGCGCTCGTTTTCCCCCTGGGCATCCAGCACCCAGATGGCGTCGAAATCGGCCACCCCGGAGGCCATCGCCTCGAGAATCGCCGCTCCGCCCACCTGATGCAGGACATAACGCCCATCCTCATCCATGCGTAGCGAAGCCAACGGCTGCTCCACCAACGGTTCCTGGAACTTCTCGGCCATCACGAGCTGGTCTTCCAGCTCGCGCAGCGCCGGGGTGAGGTTCTTCGGATCGAAGAGATGAATGCGGCCCCAGGTATTGAAGGCCTGGATCGGGGTGATGGTGGTATTGGACATGGTGATCTCCTTTCATAAAAAGCGCGTCCGTGCGGACTTCATTCCAGCACGGATGGGCGCGGTAGAGGCAAGTGCCGGTCCCCGCGGAATGCGGGGCCGGACGGTTTACGCCGTCAGAAGCGAACGCTTCTGGGTGCTCTTCTGGCGGTCCAGGAGGACCTCCCGGATCACGGATTGCTCCGCCAGAACCCGGCTTTGACGCGTCTCGATGCGCGTTTCGTGCAGGGGCATATCGCTCTCGTGGAAGAGCCGGGCGAGGAAGTGCTCCGCCGCCGCCGGTCCATCCATGAAGAGACGAGTAAACGGAAAGTCGAGCCCGCGCGCCGCCGCTTTGCGACGCACATCCGGCCAGACTTCCGCCAGGGTGTAGCCATCCGGCGTGTGCCGAATACAACCCATTCCGTATGCCACGCGACGTTCACGACGACGCGCCAGGCCCGGCTCAAAGAACACAAAGACCGCCTCCCACGGATCCGGGAGCAAAAAGCCCCGGCCGCCGTGATCGAGGGCCTCGGTGTGATTCCCGGCCGGATCATCGATCCAGGCATCGTCGTAGAAGAACACGACATCAAATTCATCAATGTCGTTGGCGTTCTCCTTGTCGCGAGCCGCGCCCGCCATCTGGTCCAGGCCGATCTTGTCGTGACGATCGGTGGTGTCGTGCGGGATCAGCGTCCCGTTCATGTGCCGATAGGTTTCCATGGTTGTTCTCCTTCAGACACACCCCCGGCCCGGGGTCTGTCGATTGTTGCTAAACAGACCCCCGGGCCGAAGGGATTCAGGACGCCTCACGCCACACAGGCATGGGCGAAGTCGAGTGCGGTGGTGTACCGGGCGCGGCTCGTTTGCCCGACCTCGTCACCGGTCTCCAGGTCGAAGACGCGGATCTGATAGTCGTGCTCACGCTTGACGATCCGGACAAAAACCCCGAGGTCTTCATCACGAATCTCAAAGACCGCGCGGCGTTCGCCGCTTGCATCATTCAGTTGAATGGTCACGAGTGTTCTCCCAAAACACACACCCCCGTCCGGGTGCGTTGTGATTGCAAAACGCACCCCGGGACGGCGGGGCTCTTGGGGCTCGACTCGACTACGAGGCCAGCGCCATTTCGTACAGCAGGCGCTTGGTGTAGTGCCGGTCCATCACCAGAAAGCCATCCACCTTCAGGGCTTCGGACTCATACTGGGCGGAAGGGACGGAGGAGGGGGCACGAAACCGGATGGACCGGTTTTCGTAGGCCATCACCACCATGGATCCTTCCTTGCTCCCCACAATCCATTCCGCCGGACGATTGATGTCCGTGAAGTAGTGAAGCGTGAGGGTGAACAGGACCTGCAACGGGATCTCGACCCGGAAGGATTCAGAGAACCCATAGGTCGAGTTCGACATCAGAACGCTCAGCACACGGTTTTCCATGTGGGGCGCCAGGTCGGGTATTGCCCGCAATGGGGCTGGATGCTTGAGCAGCATGGTGACCTCCAGAGAAAAGGGGTCACCGATCCCATCGGGATTCAATAACCCCGGTGGGAAATACACGGTTCAGGATGAACCGCGTTTGGCTTTACAGCCGCAGGCGTCGAGAACGCCTGTACCGACGATGAATCGCCGATCGCCTTTACCCTGGCGCGGGGTCGAATGAACCTTGATCCTAGCCCTTCTTTCTCTCTCGATCAAAACCACTTTTTCGCGCGGATCGGGCGCCGCACCCATCTGAAAATCGACAACGCCGAGCGATGCTTTACTCTGACGCTATATTCAAGATCGAGCCCTCGCTATGACCCTCATTCTGCGCGTCGCCCTTGAAATTCCGGATGCCGACTATCACGCCATCCGTGAGTCCGTGGAATCCTCCACCTTCATTCTGGGGTTCCCGTCCCTCTATGGCGTTGAATTGGTCGTGCAACGGGGCGTCGTCACAGAGGTGGATTCGATGGAGCCGATGGATCCGCTCTCCATGGATGTTCGGCGCATCGAAGACTGGCTCCACGCAGCCGTCTCCCCCGAGAGCAGGGATGCCGAGGACACGGCCGCGCTTCTCTAAACCCTTGCACTCGGATCGGCACTGGAAAACGCGCGCTTCAATCGGCATTATTCCGATCAGCATCGGTCGTTCGGGTGAACCCCGCAACCGCCGCAAGGGCCGTCACCCAATACAGGCGGCAGGGACATATCCCGCAACAAGGAGGTTGCGCGTGGCAGGACATTCGAAACGCGGGAGGCGGCTCCCGGACGTTGACCTACCGCTCGACCATGTTCGCGCTGGCGGGTTTGACCCGCGGGATTTCAATCTGGCCGTTCGCTTCCCCCCGAACACACGCAGCGCGTGTTTCTCCTGCGAGAAATCCGACTATGGATTGATTTTCGTGGTGGTGGGGCGTCCGGTCGAAGTGGCCGAAGCGCTGGAGGCTGCCGGCTTTCGACTGGTTCGGCCCGAGATACTAACTTAACCCCAACGGAGACCGGAATGCCCCTTGAATGCGGCTTTCATGCGCGCCCGGATGCGGATCTGCACCTGGACGCGGTGGCCCTTGGCTATGACCCCCGAACGCGCGACACCATCATCCCGATTGAGCCCACGATGCGCGCCGTTGTGTTTGCACCCTCCCAGATCCAGGGGCGCGTGTTGTGCCGCGCCGTGGGCTCCCCGGGCGAGCTGGTCCGGATTCTGCGTGACCGCGGCTTCAACGCCCGGCTGGCGGGGCAGGCTTCAGAAGGCCCTCACAGGGCGGGACGGGTGAGCGGTTCTGAAGCGATGAGGGCGCACGGCTAGAGCGTTTTTCGGGGGCGTTCCTGAAGTCCGAACCCAGCTCCCGAGTACCGCGAGGCGTCGGCCATCCTTTACAGCGCGGTCGATTCGGCTATGCAGTGACCGACTCGTGGAGGCGGGCCAAGAAGTCATCGAACACTTCGCGAACCTGCTCCACGCCCCAGGTGTGCACGAACCACTCGATGAGGTTGGTGCCGGTTTCCATATTCAGTCCGTCATCCCGAAAGAATCCGCTACGCCCGATCCCCCATAACACCTTGCGCGCGGTTTCTTCGGGCTTGAGGGTCTCCCGGCGGAAATAGCGGCGCTGCGTATCGCATCCCGCGACGCGGGTTTCCGGGATCTGGATCGTTTTGCGATGCTTCTTCAATACCTTTTCCAGGATCTTGTAAAGCCGCTCTTCCTCCTGATCCAGGCAGTCGAAATCATCAAACGCCCCTACGGTATCGAGTCGATCGAGAACCGTATCCTCCAGCTCCGCATACATGAAGAGGCGCGGGTTCAGATGGTGTGGAGACCGCTCCACCTGGGGTTGGGGGAACAAGCGAAAGCGGCTGCCGTCCATCATGCCGGTCCGCGCCCGCGGAAGCCGCTCGACTCCCGGGAACTGATCCCAGAACGCACTCACCCCAACTCCGCCACTCGGGTCGCACGCCCCGACCTGGAGATCTTCCAGGGTGAGCGGCTGGTTTTCCGGGTTGTCCACCCGGGCGTCCGTGTCATCCCACTCCTCAAAATGCTGGGGGCGGGTGACCACCACCAGGCACTCGGCCAACTGATGGGCTCGCATATCCTCCACCAGGCGGGTTCCGACGCCCATGCGACGGTATTCGGGACGAACGATCAGAAGCGTCAGAACGCCCACGGGATGCTCACAGAGCCGATTCGGTCGCACCCCCTCCTGAACCAGATCGAGGTTTTGCTGAACACCATCGATGTTATGCCGGATGGCGGTGAAGAATGAGGTGTATTCGAAAAGATCGTCATCCGAAACGCTCAGGACCTCCTCCATCGAGTAGTTCGTGAAGGGCTCGGTCAGGGGCGTTTCCAGGATGCGCCCGAGCAGCCACCCGGCCATTTCCCGCTTTCCGCTCTCCGGATCTTCGACATACGCCACGCGCGTGTATTGCCGATAGGGTTCGCGCAGGGAGGGGTAGGCCTTACTGCAATAGCCGGTGGTCTCGATCTTCATGCCAATTCCTTTTAGCTGTGAATGGGGTGCTTCTCAATAGCACATTCGGAGGTGGTTCCTGACGGCAGTTTCGGCTCAGCACCAGAGGACCCACGCAGGATTGGGGGCCGTGCAGATCCTCTAGCCGCACCGCCAGAGCGGCATCATCCTCTTCCTCGTATTCGAGCGCGATCCGCGGGATGTCGATCTCGGTCGCCAACACCCGTCCGACCGCTTCCACTTCGCGGGTGACTGGATTGGAGGCCCAGGCCATCCGCCCCTTGTGTCTCAAGGGGTATGCCTGTGTGGCGAAATGCCGGTGGGTGTGGCCTTCGGTCTGAATACCGATCATCGCTTCCTCCTTGAAGCTGGGCCGCCTGAATCCTTTCTGCCGGTTACTCTATCCGATCCAAGGCGTGCCCCCAAATGCACGCCGTTCCGGCCCCTGGTGCGGCTCACCCCTCCTTTTCACGCCGCTGGAGCGGACACAAAAAAGGGCCGCATGGCGGCCCTTTTCGGGTTCCCTTGCGGGCACCTCTTCAGGGTTCAACCACCCGAACCATGGTGGTGCTGATCTCACTCCCTGCGAAGGCGGTGCTGGAATCGATCGGATCCCGCGACACACGAAGCTCGAACACCAACTCTTCTTCCTCGGTGACCGTGGGCGCGATAAACGACGGATTCGATGTGTTGCTTCCCGACAGATTCACCGACGGTCCAGCAAGCTGCGACCACTGGTAGTAATACGGCCCTCCGGTGCTGGCGGGGTCCTCCACAGACCCTTCCAGATTCACGACCTCGCCCGAGACCGCATTCTGTACGGCGCCGGCGTTGGCGGTCAGGGCGGGCATACCCCCCGTTTCCACGTTGACGATCGTGCGGGCGCGAGCGCTTTCCGCAAGGACCGTATCATCGCTGATGGGCTCGTTTGAGGCCTGGAACTCGAACACCATCTCTTCCGGCTGGTCGATCTCGACCGGCACACTGATCGATGCGTTCCGCATATTGCTGCTGAAGATCTCGGTTTCAGTGCCCGAGAGCTGAACCCAGCGATAGAACAGGGAATCATGCCCGCCCTCCGGGCTTTCAACCGAACCTTGAAGATCCACGAGATCCCCGGGCGCCGCGGTCACCTCGGGGATCGCGGTCACTTCAATCGGGGGTTCCTGCTGCACCAGGATCTCGGTATCTGCGGAATCAGTCTGACCCGCTTCGTCCGTTACGATGCAACGCATGACGATCGGGGTCCCGTCCGGCAGGGTTTCCGGGGTTGCCAACTCCAACATTCCACTCAGCTCGTCGTACCGGTAGTCGACATGCGCTCCTAGATCGCGGATCTCATCATCGTTGACCAGTTCCCACTGGTACCGGGGTTCGGGGTTTTCGCGATCATGGAAGAACCCGCCCTGGTAGGAGCAGGATCGCTCCACCGTGTCGCCCGCCATCACCGCCTGGTCCGGACCGGCATTGACGGAGAGGTCCTGGACACTGGAACGGACGGCAACCTGCATCCGGTCGGTATTCGATAGACCGCCCGTTTCATAGGCCGCGAGTTGCATCGTAAATTCGACGTCCTGCGCGACCGGCCCGATCTCCACCGCTACGGCACAGGTCTTGCGATCCTCGATGGAATAATCCCGGTCCTCCAGGACCTCGGGGTCAAAATCACAGCGGCCCCCGTCCCGGATTTCCACCGTCGATCGACTGTCAAGGTTCCCATCCCGGACGGTCCAGCGCATGTAATCCAGATAAGCGCCCTTGTTGTAGGCATCCCCCTCAATGAAGATGACCGATCCACTCTCAACAACACGGTCGGGGCCGGCATTGACCGATACATTATTCGCCCCCCCGGCCTCGGATCCACCCACACAACCGGTGAGCGTGAGCGCAAGCGGGAGCGCGGCCATCACAGCGACAGCCAGCGGGGTCTTCTGAAGATTCATTGCAGTCCTCTCTTGGTAACGATCCATCGTTCCCCAGGGACGTACGGTGCTCTCGAGGTATTACCGGCCGGTCCCTGGCCTTATTCAGCGCGACAACAAAGCCTTTTCCTGCCGCTGTTGTACATCGTACACCATGCGATCACGCCATGAACACACTCGGTGCGATGCACACCTCTTTTCTCTCAACACATCAAGGCCGGGTCCAATACTCGGACGCGAAGGGATGCGGGTTGACACCCTCCCCATGGCTAAAGCCAGGGGCTTCTCGCGCCTATTCGGTGATCGATCAGGGCTGCACGCAGGCCTGCCCGGTCTCCTGGATATCCGCCAGCCGGCCACCGCCGATCCCGCGGATTTGATCCAGTTCGTGTACGGCCGACCAGGGGCGCCCGGCATGGATCGCCTGTGCCCGGGCCTCGCCGATGTGGGGCAGGGCGGTCAGAGACCGAATGGAAGCCTGGTTCAGGTCGATGCAGGCCGGCGACGCGGGCTCTGCCCATTCCGCGCCCTCCGGCGCATGCAGGGTGTTCCCTTCGAACAGGACATACACGGGGGCGTGATCGGAAACCCGGTCGCGGGCCTTTTCGTGATCCCAGTAGCCCCCGGTCGCCTCGGTCAGCACGACGGGGAAGGGCAGGATGCCGGCTTCGCCCAGCGGGAGATCGTGCTGTCGGGGCACCCAGAGATTGTCGTAGAGGTTGGCGTAGCGTCGGTCGTGCGTGGACAGGGTGGTCGCGCCCTCGGTGATCAGGGGCTTCGCCACCTCGCGTAGGGTTGCCCAGCCGTCGTGATGGGGCTGAAGGTTGAAGTCGCCGAACAGGATGCGCAGGCGCGCATGTTCTGGCTGCACGTCCGCCAGCCAGTCCCAGTAGCGACGCAGCGCCTCGACCTCCGCTACACGGTCGGCCACGCGCTGGCCGTAGGTGATGTGGACGTTGGCCGCGAGGAACTCCTGTCCGGTGCCGCGGGAGCGAAAGGCGGCCGAGAAGGGTTCCCGCGCAAAGCGGTCGGCGTCATCGATATAGGTGAGGGCGCCCCCGGTGTACTCCACGGCGTTCTCGCGCCACAGGAACGCATATTTCTCGCGATAGGAGCTACGCCCCATGGCATCCGAATACAGCACCTCCCAGGGCTCCCCTGTGGATTCTGTAAGGGTGTCCCGGAGCCGGTAGACCCCCTCGGCATTCATCGCCTCCTGGATGGCCACGAAGTCGAAGTGGGCCGCAATCCGGGCGAGGGCGCCGTAGTCCTTCCCGGTGTTCCACCCCAGGTTTTGTATGTTCCAGCTTGCCAGGCGCAGATCCGCCATCGCCGCCGTGGGGAGCCAGAGACACCCCACCAGCAGACTCAATCCGATTGCTTTCCATGCTCGACTCACTTTGAGTCCTCCCTGTGTTGATTCCGAAGCGCCCAATCGTGAGCCTTGCTCCAGGCCTGCGCGGCGTTCCCCGCGCTGGCGATGTCCCGACCGTCCGCCAGCGTGACGACGTAACCGCGAATGCCCATTGCTTCCCGGGCACGGCAGGTCGCCCCGGGCAGCCGCTGGAGGGCATTCGCCTTGGGGGTGTACCCCGGTGGCGGCCCCTTAGCGAACATCAGTTCTCTCCAGGCGGCCGTTCTTCGGCAATCCGTTCGGCCGTGCCCAGCTCTTGAAGCAGCTCCCACGGCGTCTTTTCGTTCACCCGTTGCTCGGGACAAAAGCCGTTCTCCGCGGCTTCGCGCTGGAGGTCGTTCAGGTACTCATTGATCGTTCCCATCGATTCTTCTCCTCCTCGGCCTAATCCTGTTGCGGGGTGGTGCGCCGCATCCGCTTCCGATCGGTTTGGTCATTCCGGGGCCCCTGGATCGCGGCGGCCTGCTCCCGGATCCAGTCGGCGCATTCGCGGGCGTCCCACATGTGCGATAGCTCAACTTTCTCCAGCGGCACGTCTTCGCCGGGCGCCAGATTGGAGCGGAGTTCGGCGGTCAGCAGCTCGTCCGCCAGCGCGTACAGTCGTTACGCAACGATGCTCGCGCACGGGTCAGGGTCCGAGAGAGGGGTCGTGGCCTTCTGCGTGGACGCCTCACCGGTGCCGAAGGCGGATCTCAGTGCATCGGCGGCGTCGCACAACCCGAGACGCTTGGCGGCGCGATGAAGATCCTCGAGCTGCGCCGAGAGGGCGTCCTGGCGTTGGGGTTGGAGCGGTATTGTCTGGATGGCATCCATGAAAGAATCCTATCGTCTTGAGTTCGCCCTAAGTTTGCCCAGTCGGCCGGTCTTGTCGATTTTTCTGGGAGGGTTTAGGCCTCACCCCGCTCCGCCCGGATCCGATCCATCAGCTCGCGCTTGATCCGCATCGGGTTGGAGACGTGCTGCATGTGGATCTCGCCCTCGCTTCCGCCGCCGGCGGAGGACATCTCGACCGTCCCAACCATCAGCAACCGCTCCAGGATGCCTCGGCGCACCGTCGGTATCCGGATGTTCCGGTACTGCATGGACCGCTCCTCGGTTGCGATCACACCCGTGGAGGCGTAGACCGCATGCTCGCCGAGGCGCCACCGATAGCTGAAGCGGGTGTACGCCACGGTCAGCACGATCAGTCCAGCGATTGCCCCGGCCACGAGTGCCGTCAGGACGTCGATGCCGGTTGAACCCAACACGGGCAGGTCGACTTGGGTACCGTTGACCCAGATCGCCAGGTCCTCGTTGTGGCCGTACACCCAGCGCGCGAGGCGGTCGCCCCCGGCGGCCCAGGCGGCAAATACCGCCAGCGCAGCGGCCGTGAGCAGGCGCCCGGCGAACGCGCGCCAGGCCGGATGGATGGTCTTGTCCTTGAACATGGATCCTCCTTGAATCCGCGGGAGCGCCGCGGTGTTGTGTCGAAACGGTGTACTGGTGGTCCGAGTGCTAGTCGTTCAGCCACTCGTCGAAGGTCTTGGCCGGTTGGCCCAGTGCAACCATCTGGTCGCGATAGACCGCATAGCGCTCCTCGAGCGTTCCGTGACCCTGCGGACCCCACTCGAAAGCCGTGCCCGAATTCTGCTCACGGGCTTCTTCGTCGTCCCTCATGCTGCCTCCCGGCCGCGTGCCGTTTCCGCGCGGAGCTGGTGGTGATAGTCCTCGGTGGCCGCGCGCGTCTGGGTGTAGTGGAACCCGCAGCATCGATCGCCGAGCTTTCGCATCAACCCCAACAGCAGAGTTCCACACTGGTCGCACAGATGGTGCGGGGCTCGACCAATCGCCCCGTCTTCCCCGTGAATCTTCACCTCGATCTCGGTTTCAGGGATCTTGAAGCGATGGAGGGTCAGGGCATCGTCGCCGGGGGTAATTCGGTCGCCACAGTCCGCACAGCGCGTGGCGCGGGCGCGCGCCAAAGGGCGTAGATACGGGGCGTATTCCCAGCCGATATCGCCGGGTTCCATATCAAAGTCGCAACTGCATATCAGCATAGAGCCCCCTTTGCCCTCTTACTGCGCCAGCGGCAGGACGGCCGTGGTCCGAAATCGTTCGAAGACCGCGTGCGCGGTGTCGAAGTCCGACCCCGAATAGTGAATCTCATGACGTTCCCCCAGCGTGTCGACGATGAATTCGCCGGCCACGGTCACCAGGAACCTCAGCCGCTGGCGCTGCCCTTCGTCATCCTCGACCGTGAGCGATGCATACTCGATTTTCTGGCGCGCGGCCCACCAGTCGAATTCGGGCTTCGTGAACAGGGTGTCGAAGTTGGTCTCTTTCATGATCGGGTGTCTTTCGATTGGATTCGGACCCACCTTAGCGCGCAACCCCGCGCTGTCGATTTCTTCCGCGGCGGGCTGGAACCACCACTGGAAGACTGGCCGGTTTTCGTCTGTTTCGACCCCGTGGAACAGCCAAAGGCTGGCGGTCACCAGCAGAAGGGGCGCGAACACTCCGCGAAACCAGGGGAATCGCCCGGTTTCGTCGTCGGGCCCGTTCAGGATGCACAGGACGAACAGGCTGATCCCGCCCACGCCGGCGGTGGTGGCCAGTAGTACCAGCCATTCGTAGCTCATTGGGAGGGCCTCCACTTCATCGTTTCACCAGAACGAGGGTGGTTGAAATGTTCGCGAGTCCGTCTCCGAAGGGACCGACTGGAACACCCAATCAAATACCGGCTGGCCATCCTGCGTGTTGACCCCGTGCATCAACCACATCCCGCCGGCGATCAATACCGCCGTCAACACCCAGCGCCTCAACCATCCATGCTCCATCGGTTTTCGATGCCGCCAGTGATCGAAGGCGTCCAGAAGAAGCAAGCCTCCCCCTAGCAACAAGGTGGCCCGACCGCGATCGTGTTGCCTGGATCCATTGCGACGATGGGGTGACCCGCCGAGGTCTCCACGCCAAACAGAACCCAGAGGCCGCCCGCCAGGATAAAGGCCGTACTCACCGCCATTCGGGATGAACCTCTTCGCTGGCGGGCGTGGCCGAACTGGAAAGCCCCGGTCGCCACTCAAACGGTTTCTGATCCCGTCGCAGGTACAGCGGGTGCCCGGGGTGGCCGTCCCGGGTCACCTTCAGGGCGTACAGTGGAATCCCCGCTCGCGCCATCAGGGCCGCCACGGCTTCCCCGCGACCGCGATAGGCCCCGTGTGTGCCCCAGGCCGCGATCACGCGCCCGACATCCTGTGCCCGCTGGAGGAGAGCAGCGTTGTTCTTGAAGCCAATAGGGTCTTCCTGTGCCTTCATGTCCGCCGGGCTGGTCGCGCGATAGGCGAACAGGTTCAGCAGCACCACGCCGTCATACCCCCAGTCCCGGGCATACCCGATACAACGTCGCACGGTCGGGTCGTCTTCGGTCTCGTCCGCTGTGCTTGGGTTCAGCCCGATAAAGGCGACGCTACGGGAAGAATCTTCTGGGTCGCTTTCCCCCCAGTGGCGCCACAGCGCATAACGGTAGCGCCGGCACGGGCTCAGTTGAGCGCCTGAGTGCATGGCTATTCCCTTCCCCGGCCGCCGACGGGCGCTCGATAACTCCAGCACCCCAGATCCGGCGGGCAGGCCATCAGCACATCCGGCTGAACGAATACATCCCGATGGACCCCGGGCGTCTGACTGGCGGCGATCGCGGTCAGGGCGCCGCGGTAGGCGAGGGCGCTCCCGGGGTGGACGTGTTGTGCAAAGGGTTCCGCCGACCCGGGAAGGTCGAGTCGCTCGATGAAACTGGGTGTTCCACCGCTGCGCCGGCATTCGACCTGAATCGCTTCCACGCCTTGTTCCTTCGGAACCACCCGGATGTCCTGCACAGAACAGATCCCCGTCAGGGTTTCGTGGCCGGGCTCGATGGTCGCCCAGCGCTCTCGTTGCAACGTCGTTCCGTGCTCCTGTTGGTGCACCATTGCAGAGGTCACCACGGCACCAGTGCTCTGTTGCTGGCGGACAAAGTTCTGGAACAGAGGGCTGGATACATCCCGGGCACCCGCTTCACTTTTCCAATCTGCCAGGGCGAGCAGTCCAATCGTCGTTACGACCGCGACCGCAGTCCCTACCAGGACCATTTTCCGCCGCATCCGGCGAGAACCCGAGTCGGTCGAACTACGAGAGATTTTTGGCTCGTCCATGAACCCCCCTGCTATTGGATGGTGATGCGCCCGGTTGCGTTGACTGCTCGCCCGGCGACAAAGAGATGTCTGTTTCGCTCGAGACGGATGATTCGAGGTGCAACGCGATATTGCCTGCAAAGACGGTGACACCAATCGCGATCACCCCGGGCGTCAATACCCAGTTCAGATAGATCTCGAACAGTCGAGGCGCAACCCCCATCAGGGCTTCTGCCACCAGGACCCCGGGCAACCCCAGCATCAACAGCGCCAGAATCACAAGGCTGACCATCAACAGTCCGTTGAAAATCCGATTACGAGGGGACTCAGTCGGGATCATTGCCATGTTCTCCCGGCTTGATCGGTGCCCGAAAACTCTTGGCGACCAGGACCAGCATCCAGATCCCGACGACGATGGCCATTGCGATGTACAGCACCGGGGGCAGGGCGGATTGCGTGGCTTCGAGCCCCTGCTGAAATCCACTCAGCTCACCTTCCGCTTCCAGCGGCGGCTCCGGGGTTTTTACGCGGTACAGCACCATCCAGAGCCCCCCGCCCAAGACGGCCGTGGGGATCGCTGTTTTCCGCACCCAGTTCTCGGGGGCGCGGCGCCTTACGCCCAGGGCCGCCCCGGCCAGTAACGCACAGGCGATCGTCACGCCTAACGGGCTGGTGAGCGCCAGCGACGGGATGTACACCCCCAGCGCCAATACGCCGACGACTTCCCGCCATCCCGGCTGTTTCAGCGCAACCCTCACGATGCCAGCCTCCAGGTATGTGCCTCCGATTGATCAATGCGACCCGCGTCGTCCACGGCCGCCCGCGCCAACGTCCAACGCGACGGGTCCAACCCCTGAAGCCTATACAGCCGGGGTTTCAGGTCTGACACCTCCTGCTGCGCGAGCCGAAGAAAGTCGGCCTTGGCGAGCGCGTTGTAGGCCTCGATGATCTGCTGAAGCTGGGCGTGGGTTTGGTCGCGCCAGGCCACAGCGGACGCGAGCGCCTGGTCGCGAGAGATCGGCGTCTTGCGTGTTTCATACGGAAACCGCCGTTTACGCGGTGCGCCATTATCCAGATCCCGATAGCGGACAAAGAACGCCATCGCCCGATTGCGGGCAATGTCCGAGATATAGGCATACCCGGTCCCGGTGCGCTCCGGCGTATCCTCTACACGTGGTAGGCGCAGGGCGATGTTCTTCGCGTGAAAGGGGAGAGTGGTGTAGAGGTCATTGCGCGCCTGAAGCGCCCGGCGCAGGTCGTCGTCGGTTCGGCCCCGCACGAACACCTGTTCGTTTTTCTGGGTGTGTTCGTTCCATACGCGAACCACATACCCCGAATCGAGTGCCGATACCGCAAAAAACGGATTGATCTGGGTCATCCTTGACTCCTGGTGTTGAAGGGCGCCTCTTGCACCCTGGCGTGTATCTACGAGCGCGACGTTCCCGTCGCCCCATCATGGTCGGATTCGAGCGTGGGATAGACCGGCAGCAGCGCTTCCCGCCCGGACCCCGGCGCCAGTAGCCGGATCCCGTGCACCTGGGAGCGGTCCATCGCTTCGGTATACCCCATGTAGACGGTTTCCCCCATTCTCGGCCCCAGGCCCGCGAGGGCGGCCCCGAGATCCTTCGACGCCACGGCCACCGGGTCGTCCCACTTGGGTTGCGCCCCCGGCGGCAGCGGCCAGCCGCGTTGCGCACCCGGTTCAATCAACACAATCCCCATCGGCATTTCATTGAAATTGATCAGCGGTTCGTCGATTGCGAACAAATGCGCCAGACGATCCAGAAGCTGGTCTCGGGCGCCCTGAAGGTGGGCGCTGCCCGGATCCGTCCACACACCTTTCTCGTCATACCAGCCACTGGGCCAGGTGCAGGGCTCCAGGTGCAGGCGTCGGCCATCGGTGGCCATTGCCATCCCCCGGTCCACACAACACCACGGCGATGCCTTCGGGTCACAGGCCGCGTAGACCCATTGGAGGCTGCTGACATCCTGGTCGCACACTTCTTTCATTCCAGGTCACCTCGCTGGCGGAGCGAACCGACCAAATCCACCAGATCCGCGTGGAACTGCCTGCAACCCTGAATCCCCTCTTCAGGGTTGATGCGAAACATGGTGTAGCGGGGGTAGGGCATCGGGTAGGGCTCTTCCGGCGCCTCGACCCGGAACACCCGGGTGCGATCTTCGCTGTGGCGCACGCGCAGGGATGAAGGCTCCCCGTCGATATAAATGACGCCCTTCCCATTGATCTGGATTTGCATTGATCCTCCTTGATCCTATGGCCCTCGGTATCCTCTACCCAAGGGTTCTCCCGTGCTCTTTATACCAGCCCTTCACCAGCGCATAAAACCATCCCGCCAGCACCAGGGTCGCCAGCAGACCCCAGGTGGCCGCCACCGGGCCGAACAGATTCGGGGCCTGCATCAGCATCGACATCAGGGATTCCTCGTACCAGAAAAACCAGGGGTGATCCGGCGGAAACAGCATCTCATGGAGGGCATAAAACGTTCGAACAGGCCCGATGAGCAGCACCGCGGCCACTCCAGCCCCCGTCGTGGCCACAAGCCCGAGTGCCGTACGCCCAAGCGCCGGCGGCGGATCGCGGCCCGCCCGCGCCAGGACCAACAGGGCCACCAGGACGGCCAGGCTGATCCATCCGATCCGCTCCCCGTGTTCCACCAGTACCGCCACGTCCACGAGGTGCTGAATCTCGGGCTCGGTCAACAACACCGGATCCGGATTCATGCCTGGAACCGGGTAGGTCAGGGACTCCAGGGTGCTCCTCGCGGCCTCCGGATCCTTCTGGATCGCATCCGCCATCGCCGCGAACAACCGTTCGTGATCGGAGCGCTCGGTTCGTTCAAAACCGGGCCTCATTTCGTTGTGCGGTGCGTAGGTCGCAATGGTCTCGTCAATCGCCAGAAGGTCGTACCACAATGGATAGGCGAACCCCACTGCCGCCAACAGTTTCCAGGTCAAAAACCACGACGCTATAAGACTGGCGGACACCACTCCCCACCAGCGCAGACGAGCGGCGAGGGGGAGGCGATCAACCATGGGATACGCGCGGTGTGCGCGGGTCGCCATCGCGTCCCGCGAGGGTTCTGGCATACCCCATCATCAGAACGGGGTGGCCCGCTGGCCCTCCTGCGCGGGCCCCTTCGGCTGAACCCGAACCGCCTCCGCGAAACCGTCCACGTCCTCCATGCCGGGGAGGGTATTCAACAGATCCAGGATCGCATCGGTCACCGGCCATTCCACCAGGGCCTGACGGTCCTCTTCGCCCTCGATCGTCCACAACAGCGCATGATTGGACGTTTCAAGCTCCAGCAGCGCTGCGCCGACCATCAGCGTTTGATCTTCCCCCCGGCGCGGGATTTTCATCGTCTCCAGATCGAACTCGAGAATCTGTCGCGAAGGCTTTCCGGGGCGCTTGGTCCGCTCCACAACACCCCCTTCGGTGTAGGTCCACTTCAGCGCCTTCAGCGCCGACTCCATCATGGCTTCGGTCTGCTCGGGGGTGCGCATCCCCTGCGCGATCTCCCGGGCCCGATCCATGTAGTCCCGAGTGCTGGATTGCTGCTCATCGAGGGCGTCGCTGATCGCCCGGGCGTAAAGGTAGACCGCCTCCCGGTAGTCGTCATGCGCATCGAGCACAGCCTTTTTGAATTTGGCCCAGTGTTTGGACGGGACCCGGATTGTGCCGGTCATTGCTTCGGTCATGGATCGTTCCTTTTTCGGATTTCGTGAGCCTACGCTATCAAGAAAAAGGCGCTTGTCGATTTTTCAAAAAACGAACGTCCCAAAAAAAACCGGCCAGCGTCGTGCTGGCCGGTTCATTCATTCGGGTGTTGCGGGATCGCGCTAGTCGGCGCAGACATCCGCCTGCTGGGCATAGACGAAGGTTCCCTCGTTCGCCGGAGCGCACAAGTCGCTGGCGGCACTAATCGGCATGAACCCGTTGCGCTCTTCGATGCCGACATCGATTTCGATTCGATCACCCGTGTAGCTCGTTACGTTCGACAGGGCCGACAGATCCGCCAAATCATCGTTTCCTCGCAAACGGATCCGACCGCTGATTGAGGTAAGCCCTTCAAGCCCCTCCAGGGTGAGTAGTTGATTATCCGACAGCGTAAGGGTGGTCACCTCCTGAAGATTCGCAAGAGCGGTGATATCCGTGAGCGCATTGCGCCCCACATCCAGCTCGCCGCTCAGCGTGGTCAGGGATTGCAGGCCGTCCAAGGTTTCGAGGTTGTTGTTGGAGAGGTCGAGCTTGTTCGCCTCCACCAGGGATTGCAGTCCGGTGATATCCACGATCGCGTTGTACGCGAAGTTGATTCCCTGGGCCTCTTTTAGGTTGTGCAAGCCATCGAGCGTGGTCAGGTTATTTCCATCGGCTCCGATGTTTTCCGCTTCTTCCAGACCGCGGAGGCCGGCGAGCGTGTCGAGATTGTTCAGTCGCAACCGGAGAGGGCCGTTGATTACCCGGATACTGGCCAGCCCTTCCACATCCGTAAGGTCGTTCCGCGAGATATCCACCCATTCGACGACTTCAAACGGGAAATACGCGTCGTAGGTGTCGGCACAGCCGCCCCCCATGGGGATACAGGTGAGCCCATCGTTTTGCCAGTAGATCCCGTCTGACCACGGATTCGAGCTTGTTACATTGTTGTCGCTGGCGAATTGATCCCAAACGGTCGCATCGCCCGGTTCTTCCCGGCCCGCCAGGGGCTCTTCATCCGTCGCGTCCTCGGTCGCATCGTCACCACTTTGAACGTAGACCCCAAACAGCTTCACTTTATGTGAAACGGTGTCTTCGGCCGAGACGGCGCCGCCCCACGGAACGAAGGCCGCCAGCGCTGCAAGTATGATGGTGCTGAATGTTGCGCGAGGGTGTGCGTAACGTTCCCTGAAATCCATTTCAAACGTCCTTTTCATCCTTGGTGGCCCCAAGTTTAGCTGAAGGGTCACCTTTCTCAAAACCACTCCCCAATGGGGGTCGCGCGTGCCGGAGAACCCACCGACCGCTCACCACGCATCCATTCTGCTGCTGGCACTCAGCGCCACCACCTCCCCGCAAAAAGGGCGTCAGAGCACTCGATCCACCAGCTCAATCACCCGGAAGGGGTACCGCTCCGGGTCTACATCAAAGGGTTGACCAACCCTCGAGCCCGACATCTCCTGTCGCAAGTTCCTCTGGAATGCCCGGATTTCGTCCTGCGCCAGCGCGCAAATGGTCGGGGCCGGCGCCTGGAGATCCTCAACCCCGGTTTCAATGGTTTCGGCGCATCGGTGCGAAGAAACTCCAAGAGGGGCGGAGTAGCGGGCTTCGAGATGATGTTGCGCTTCATGCAGCCACTGGGCTTCGGTTTCACGGTTCCACTCGTTCGGCCAGCGCCCGGCCTCCCGCGCTGCATCCACGCGCTCCACCGCCCGGGCGCGGTACGCCTCCAGAACCGCTTCAATCAGGCCCTCATCCCGAAGATTGAAATCGCTCGCAATCGAACCACCTTCAAGCGCGCCCCACTGTGATACCGAATCCAGCTCGATTGCGGAGAGGCCCCGGAAGTTCGGGAATCGCTTGGTGATCGGCTCACCCTGGTCTGGATGTTCAACGACAACCGGGAACCCCTGTCCGGCTCCATAGGACATCACATCCGGGCTCCACAGGCTTCGCCGGCTTTGCTCGTAAACCGTCCCATCCCGGTCCACAACCCGCCACATCGGGCTATAGCTGTCCGGTCGTCCCTCGACGGGCTCACGGTAAAACTCGATGCGCTTCATATCCTCAAGCGCTCGATAGCCCCCATCCGCCAGAAGGTCTTCGAATGTGTCCGCCAGCGGCATCACCACAACATGCCGTTGCTCGAAATCCCCGATACGGAGCATCCGGTATCGGTTGCCATCGGTGGTCTCCACCCATCCCGTCGGGCCGTTGAGTGCCATGATGGCATCGGATGCCACTCGCTCCTGAAAAACCTCCATTGGGTTTTCTTCCCCGCCGGCGACCGCGGTGTTTTGTGCAGCGGCCAACGCGCCCGTGATCGCCGCCGCGATCACGAGGCCGCGCATCACGAGCGTCTGTTTTACTGAAATCAATGTATTCACCTGTTCCTAGCTTCCATTTGCCTGTTGGTTGCACAGCCCCATCAGTTGGCGTTCGTCGCTCGTTCGAAACTCCACCGCCTTTCCAATCACCGTCTGCTTCTCGTTCGGCGACCACCGGGTCAGCGAAGCCTCTCCATTGGGTGGTTCGCCGGTTCGAACCAGCACCGCATCGCCCGCTCGGAGGTGTTCGGTCTCCACCAGGAGTATGATCCCGGTGCTTCGATCCTTCCGATCATCCCCCACGTTCAGCGCGAACCGGGGAGGGCCGTGCTGCGCCCGAAACCCTGGCCCCACCTCAGTGAAGCCTCGGGTTGGCCCGGCACCCGCGGCGCACGCGTACTGAATCAGCTCTTCGCTCAGAACTTCTTGCCGGGTCAGGATCGGGACCCGGGTCCACGGGTTCGCGTTCGACTTGGTCGATGGCAGAGCCTCCGGGCTCAACGTCTGATCCATTGCCCCTCGCGAAAAACCCAGGCGCTCTTCCACATGCCGGGCGGAGTTCTCCCCCATGTTTCTTCGGCCGGTGAGCATCTGCGAGATATAAGAGGGCGCCCACCCCACCGCTTCACCCAGCGCCCGTTGGCTCTCGAAATGATCGACGAGGGCTTCAAGGTTGGCCTTTCGGGCCGCCAACGCCCCCTCGATCGGTTCTCTCTGAACTCGTGGCATTGGACCCCCCAGGTGCGCGCGATGAATGGGTGTCGGTTCAGGGGTCAGACTGACCCCGTCTTCCGGCTATTCTTCTCGATGCCTTCCAGCAATTCGATAATGCGCGCCAGGACAAAGGCCGCCAGCCCCGCCACGAAGGCCCAGATAAAGACGCTCACGATCACCGATGCCATATTGGGCGGGGCGATCTCCCGGGTCATCGCGACCCCATAGAGCACCCATACCAACGGGCCCATCACCCCCAGAATGCGCAGGATCTCGGGCAGGCGCCACGGGGCCGCCACGTACTCGTTGGTTTTCTTCTTGAGATCGTTGGTGCCTTCCTGATCCAAGGCCGGAGCCTTCCCATCCTGAATCGACGACCGAATCACCTCGGCTTCCGGCTGTTCGTCGATCAATTTCGCGATCGCTCCATCCGGGTGGCCCGCCGTTTCGGTGGTGAATTCATGCTCCTTGTCGGAACCCGGGAGCGTGTAGGTCAGTTTGACTGTGGTCATTTTTCGTCTTCCCTTTTGTTGAACACGGTTCCGATCGTGCCCGGTTTTTCTTCCTTGTCGAGTTTTAAGCGTGCTGGAGGCTATTGCCTGCGTTGATGCCGCTTTTGTTCCGGATCCCAGGCTGCCTCCCGGAGCAGGCGGGTGAGGTCCTCTATGGCCCCCGGATGATCCGGAGCGCAGCGCACCCAATTCTCCCCCTCGACGCGGCGGACATACCACCCGAATTCGCGACATTCCATGACCCCGGGCCAAAACCCCGTCCAGACCAGTCGCTCGAAGCCCTGGGTGTCGCATTCGCACGACTGGTACGGGACCCCGCAGGCCGGGCATTGCTCCAGCACACAGGCCGAATGATGATATTCCCCCGGTGCAACCCCGCAGCCTGGGCAATCCATCTGGCTCTCCCACAGCGGCATAGGCTAGACGCTCCGGGTTCGTGGTTGCACTGCCCGCGCGGTGTCCTCTCCGGTGCCGGCGCAATCCGTCTGGAACTCGGGTGGCCCGGCACTGGGCGCCGCCATCCCTCGAGCGTCTTCACTGTTTGCTTTGAACAGCGACGCTTCATGCGCTCGGCGGCGTTGCCGGATCCGCACCGCCTCACGGCGCGTAATCTCGATCGCGCCATGCAGTACGGCCAGCTCGCGCCGGGCGAGGGCGACGTCGTAGTGGCTGCGCCAGGTTCCAGGGGATTGATGCCAGCGGCGGTGCAAGCCGATACGCTCGGCCATCGCGTGCAGTTCGTCCTCGGTGTCCGCCAGCATGTGGCAGATCACCATCCGGCCGAACGGGATCTGGGTGTCGTCGACGTACACGGCCATCCTTGACCTCCTTCGCATCCTTGCTTGAGGGGCCCGGCCCAATCGCCGGGTTATGCCCCGACTGTAACGCCACTGCACCCCCGATAGGGAGGGGCTCCGGCATCAAATCGACAGATTGCGGCCACCGTGCGATGGTTTCTTCCAGTCGAGCCTGGATGCTCTCTACCGGTTTTTTCAACGGAAGCAGGGGTCCGTAACCCCGTTTTACGAGGACCACAGAATGCCTTACTCCTACGCCGGCTGTTTGCCGTCGAACGATCTGCGCGATGCGCTCAACCACATCAAGGACTACGAGCGGCTTGCCCGACGTCTCGGCCCCGCTTTCGTGGGCGATTCCATCGATACGCTATTCGCGCTTCCAGGGGAGGATCTGGATGAGCTTTTTGAGTGTTACCGGTGCGCGTTTGGGTGGAAGGCGTACAACTACGCGGTCGAGACGTTTCCCCGCTGGCGATCCGGCCAAGTGAAGATGTCCGGGCAGACCGCCGAGCGCTTTCTTAACCTGATCCCGCAGCATGTCCCCGAGGCGGATCAGCTCGCCCTCATCCAGAAACTGTGCCGGCACCATTCGACGCCGCGGCATGAGTCCGTGGAGATCGACCGGAACAACCCCGATTCTATCCGCCCCCAGATGCATGCGGCTATGGTCCGAATCGCCAATGCCTCGGCGGTTCGGGGTCTCCCGGAACCTGTAACGGATACCATGTACTGGCTGAAGAGCCCAGAGGGTCGGAAGCGTCGTGCCCTGCTGGCGGACATCGAGCGGCAGGATCATCAGTCCGCTCAGGAGAGGGTCGAGGAGCGCTGGCCCACGATTGCGACGTACGTCCAGGAGCACAAGGCACAAGGTTCCACTGACACCTTCAGTTTCCCGTCCGGCTCTCTACGGGTTTTCACCCGCCGCATGCCCGCGTTCCTGGTGTTTTCGACGGCGGTATACCGGACTCTCAATCACCCGGATATCCTGGTGTTGCGCGCCTGGCGGGACGGCCCGTTGCGCGAGCGCTGGTACAGCACCCCTCTGGCCGGTCTCTATCGCCTCCTGAGTCCGTTCGGTGCGGTGCTTCTGCGTATCGCGCCCTTCCTGCGACCGCTCGCTCGTCGGGCCCTTGGAGGGATGGCCCGCAAAGCCAGGCGGGTGGGTGCCTAATTCAGACCCGCCATGAATAAGCGGTGGCTGGCGGCCCAAGGCCGAGGTTTCTATCGCGTCGACCTGGACTGGCGCGTGGCCCGGCTCCAGATACGCCGTCAGCAACTCCCGGCTTTCTGGTTCATACCGGTGAGCATCTGCAACACCTCCCGGATCTGATCGAGATCGAGATCGCGGAAATAGGCATCGGCCTTGTCGATGCCCTCGGGCGTTGGGTCAAACATCACCCCGATCGACGCCACCTCGTAGCCGGGGGGCTGGGCATAGAACAGAATCCTGGGCTCACCGTGCGCGGTCCGGTTGCGAATAGCGATCACCTGACCCCATTCCTCCAGCTCGAACTCTCGGGCGATTCGCTTCATGCTCGGGTTTCCTGTCCAGTGGGGTATTCGTCTGCATACTCGGGGTCGCCATACAGGACCCAGCCGATCACGGCATCCCAATCGCGCACCATCTTGCGACCGGACCCGTCTGCGCCGAGGCGCAGGGTGGCCTTGCCGCCACGCTGGCGGTCCATGACGCGGTAGAAGGTCCCTTTCGGGCTTCCCCATACCTGGCCGACGTGGAAGGAGTTCACGCGTTTATCTGGAATCATCCTGGTTCCTTTCTTTGATGGGTTCGCGGTCAGTATCCGCCGCGCCCGCTTTCTGTCGATTTTTCTTGGGTGGGGCTCAGGCGGCTCCACGCAGAGTCGGGGGTTCCTTTCAGACGATCAATCGTTATCACCGTCTTCCTCCGGTGGATGCGTCAGCCCCCGAGCCACGACTTCGTTTGTTAGGCCCCGTCTCCGGGTTCCTGTACCAGGCGCCAATAGTGGCACTGTTCCTTGCGCATCCCCGGGTGCGCATGCACGCAGTCCTCCGGCTTCCCCTCATCGAGGACGCAGCCATCAGGCTGCTCCCCGGGGACGAGGTCGCAGTGGCATCCGTATGGCGCAGCGGGCAGCGTGTTCTCGTCGAACATCGACCGGATGGCATCGGCGGCATCGTACATACCCAGTCGATTCGCCACGGCGAGCAGGTCGCGCAACTGTTCGGATTGGGAATCCTGGCGCTGGGACAGGACAGGGATCGCTTTTAGAATGTCGTCTCTCACGGTCTTTCACTCCGGCCTTGGGCCGTTTCCTTGAAGTTCTTTCAGGCTACCAAGAGGGGTGTGTCTGTCGATTTTTCGAGCGGGCTGCCTGCGCTTCCCCTTCACGCATGGCCTGGCAGACATTGTGTAGTCCGATCATTCGGTGAGCGGTGAGAGCGGCGGTTGTTTGGCAGTCGTTTGGCAGGACCCCCATCAGCCGCGACAAAATATCCCGGTACCCACCAGACCCCTCAAGGACCTCGATGCAGTTGAGGGCGATGTGCCGGGCTTCCTCTTCTTCCAGGGGCCAGGCCCCCTTCAGGAGGCTTTCGGTTCTCTCGATCAGTTCACAATCCATCGGCATACTCGACAGTCCTTCTCAGTCGGCGGTGTCACCGGCGTTGGGCGAGGGTTGGGGCTCGGATCTTGATGGGATCTCAAAACTCCCAATGGACTCTGTGGTATGGGCGTTTCGTTGAAACGGCCAGTCGTAGACTGTGTCCCCGCTGGTGGTTTCCACTCCATGCAGAAGCCATGTCCCTGTAAGCAGAAGCACCGCCGGCAAGAGGAAATGCGCTTTCCAATGCTTTCGTTCCAGCTCGCGCCGCCACCACAAAAGGACCGTGACCACTGCCAGGATGCTTCCGATGAGCAGCGACATCGACGCGACAGAAAGCACATCCGCGTAATTGTATTTCACCGATACACCCCTAGCGCTCCAGGTCTTCACACAACTCGGGGCGGAGTGCGCGTAGCATCCTCTCCGCCCGACGCTCGTTGCGCCAGTGGTCGATTGCCCGCTCGAACGCCGCGCCCGCTCCTTGTTCCGCCGCTTCGGCGTCCTCGAAGGGCATCTCGCGTGGGGGCACATAGACCGCTACCCGTACCACCTTCGGGTGAAGGAGGCGGCCTAGCTTAATCAGGAACAGGGCTAAACGTTCACGCATGATCCCCCCCTGGCACGAGCGCCCTCATTGACTGGCGCTCGCGCCGCTTTTCCTTCTTGTCAGGAGAATGGGTTACGGCCAGAGGCAGGGACCGTCTATACAGGTTCTCCGTCGGAACCCAGGGTTCCCTCTCGGATCATGTCGAGCCGGCTTTCGTAATACTTCACCTCTTTCCCGGCTTTGAAGGCGAAGTAGCGGCTGAAGGCCCGGTACGCAAAGTACAGAGGAACCAGCATGGCCAGCAAACCAAAAAACACATTGAACATCCCGACGAGGGCGAAAACCAGTGGCGCCATAAAGAACGTATGTGCCAGGCCGGTCCAGATGAACGGCTTTGACGAGGCCGCGATGTAGTTCCGGACCATTGCTTTCGCTTCCGTCTGATCCGGGCGGGCGCCCATCTGTATTACCACCGGGATGATTTCGTTCTTGAATCGATCATCCCACTTCTTGTTCTGTTCAGTCATATCCGCTTCCTTTCCGTATGTTTTTGGCATTACATCAACCCCATGGTTGACGATTGGACTTTACCAGATCCTCCCACCTCTAGTGATCTACATTTTCGCCTCCAAGACCCTTCAGGCGCTTCCTTTTCGAGCCGCATCGAAGTTCAACCATTCTGAACGGTCTCCTGCATCACCTGGATCTTCTCGCTGAAGCGGCGCTGCCGATCCCGGATTTCCGCCAGGTCACAGCGGGCCTCGAGGGCCAGGTCGCGGCTGACCCCGCGCTGGGCCATCTCGTCGATGATGCACTCCGAGCACGGAGAGCCCGCGCGCATCTTTAGACCGCGACCGCAGGGGCAGTCCTCGTCCCATGGGGCGGCGCTCTGCTCGTAATGCTTGCGCAACTCCCAGATCAGCGCCGAGAAGCTGGCCTGCTTCAGGTCCGTCATCACGCGGCCCCCTTTATCAGATCTGCACGGTGCTCCGGGCTCACAAACACGTACTCGATCGCGCTGTGAACGATGTAATAGCACGGGCGCCCCCTGAACTGACTCTTGTGGAAGCTGACCGCGTGATCCGTATCCAGACGAAGACCCGGGGGGCACTGATCGTAGCCGAGCATCTCTCTGGCCCGGGTCCAGTCGCAGCGGCGCCGGAACGTGCGGGCGGACACCTCAACCGACCCATCAACCATCGCATCGATCGCTTCAGCGTCATCGTCCACGCAGCACGTCAGGTACTCGAATCGGGTCTGTACCATGTTTTCTCCTGCCGGCTTCGGGCCGGTTCCGTTGAATGAGGCTTCAGCGTAGCGAACCGGCCGGATCTGTCGAGTTTACGGCGCCGCCTTCCCCGAACCCTGTCGTCAAGATGGATCTCATAGCCCCGAAGCGCTACCAGGAGCATGAGCGAGACCAGTAGCATGACGTGCCCACCAATCTTCCATTTCATCACTATTCGTTCGGTGTAACGGTGAAATCTTCCGGCTCGATGCCGCTGACTTTTTACTCGAGTGACCGAGGGGTCATCCGCTCCTGTGCAGCCCTGATTGACTGAAGAAGCTCCGCCACAGGTAGCGCCGCATTGACGTATTGCTCATACTTCGCCTCAATGCTTGAAAACTCGGCCTCCTGGATGCACATCGGCCTTTCGTTGCTTCCGTATTTGCAACCGGCCTCCAGTTTCTCCAGAACGATCGCGTGCAGCTCCGGTTGCTCCTCGACCATCTGCCCCAGTCGTTCGTATTCCTCGCTAGTGATCTCGTCCCCCAGGTTCGGGTTGAGTGCGGCAGTATAGAAGGACACTGCCAAAAACAGGCCGGCGGCCATGAGCCCTATGATGAGTGGCATTCTTTTCTCCTTTTTTGAATGAGAAGAGTGCGGATGGTTGATCTCCATCTTGAACGCTTTCTTCCTGTTGTCGATTTTCCATGGCCTTCTCGAATCCCGTTCGCGCTTTTTGCGTTCCCGCACGGCCTGCTGCTCAGCCAGTAACGCTTGATCGCAGGCTTCCGCTTCGGCGCGGGCCCGTTCGATTTCGGCGGGCGTATCTCGCCCCGCCTTCGCCGCAAACGAACGATGGATGATTTACCCATCAACGCACCGGCGGACGATGAATCCGTAGTTTCCCCAGGGGGAGTGCGTTTTCGTGAAGTCTCGCATCGTGTTCTCGTTCGACTGGGGCTAGTCCGCCCCCTCGATCACTGCCTTTAGGTGCCGGTAGGTCAGGGGCGCGGCCGCTTCACCCTCCGGGGCCCGCCACTGCGGGCATTCCTGATCCATTCGGGCGCACAGGGCCTCCCACCCCCGCGCTAGGGCATCCCATTGCGGGCTGGCGGCGCGCAGTAGGTGAAGGCCCTCGGGGGCCGCTTCCGGCACCTGATCAATCAGTAGACGGCACCGGCGGAGATCGGCCGGGTCATGCGGGTAGTGGATGGCCTCCGGAAAGCCTGACCCCATCACCTGGTCCTTGAGAGCGCCCGCCAGCGTGTTGGCGGACAGCCCCGGCTCGCCATGGGCGCCCCAGTGACGCAGGCGCTCCATAACCGGGGCCTCCGGCCCCGGGGCGCTGGCTTTGGCGTCCTCGTCCAGTGCCCGGGTCCGGGCCGCCAGCGCATCCGGCGGGCCGATGAAGAAGGTCCACCCGGTCCGGGCGGCCAGGTCCATACTCAGATTGAGGTCTTCTTCCTCCTCCGACAGACCCCGCATCAGGGCATTGAGCAGCCGCATGGACACCCCGTTGGGGGCTTCGATGCCGATGCAGCCATCGGGCATCTCATGGACGGTGAACCGGTTGGGTGCGGGTTCACCGTTCCCTTGAAACGTCACGCAATCCGACATCATGCTTACCCCTCCCTGGGTGTTTTCGTTCGGCGCGAGGCATCGAGCAGATCGACGATGCGCTGTCCGGGGCTGTTGTGCAGGACGTGCTCCAGAAGATCCGGGTTCTCGGCTTCCATTTCCTCGAGGCTGGCGACCAGTTCTCGAGCGCGCTGCACCGCGGGGTTCTCGTCCAACGCCTGAACGAACGTTCGGGCAGCGCCCGCCAGCAGGGCGACGGTGTCCCGGTCGACCGGGGCGGAATGCCAGTCCTCTCCATCGGTGGTGAGATGCAGGTTGATCCCGGCCGCTGTGCGTTCTAGTCGAACTTCACGCAACCCCCGCTGGCGGATCACTTCCCGATTCACGAGGACTCCTTGCGCTCGAAACGCTGCTTTTCCGGGTTCCAGGCGGCCTCGGCGTAGAGCCGGTTCAGATCGGGCTCCTCGCGCCCGTTGATCGTGATCGTCCAGCCGAACTCTCGACATTCCGCCTCACCGGGCCATTCCCCCATCCACGGGACGGGCGGGCAATCATGGATCGCACAGCCGCACGACAACAACTGGAATCCGCAGGCCGGGCAGCGCTCCACATCGCAATCGGGTTCGTGATATTCGCCCGGGGCCACATTGCAGTCCGGGCAGTTCTTGGTGGTGCAGGTCATGTTCGATTCTCCGTTGTGTCTCTATGAGATCCCGATTCCGTGGGCTGTGGCTCGAGCCGGTATCGCCTCAATCCCCGTGCAGGCCCTCGTGCTCGGCATACGGATATTCCGCATCCGCCTTGGCGCGCTCCCCCTTGCGGGTCGCCATCTCGAGATCGCGCCCCGGCGCCAGGATGAACGTCCCCGTGCGGCCGGTGTGGTGGCGATCGACGGACAGGCGTTCGATCTTGCCCTGCGCCTCCAGCCACGCGGCGAACCCGATATTCGGGGTCATGCCGGGGGCGGGCGCTTCTCCGGCTGCCACAGCGTCCACGTAGGCCTCGCCCAACGCGAACAGGTCCAGATCCTCCAGCGCGCGGGCGAACACGTCCACGCCAAAGTCGTCGAACTCCCCCGAGTCGAGGGTGAAGATGCGGTCCTTCTCGATTGAATAGATCATGGTGTTCTCCTGCCGGCTTCGGGCCGGTATCCGTGATGGGTATAACTCCAGAATAGCCGAGGAGGGCGGGGTGTCGATTTCTGCTCCCACCCTCCGTCGATCCGCCTTTCGGTGGGCTCTCGCTCGGATGTTTCTCGAGAACTCGGGGTTACTCGCCCCGATGGAACGGCTCGAACGGGCAGCGCGCCGCCGGGGCTGGCGTGATTCCGGTCGGTACCGCATCGTCCCAGCTCAGGCCGCAGGACAGACACGTCACCTTGTCGCGGGCCTCGTCGCCCGGTTGCAGCGGGCGCACCTCGAAGTCGTCCGGGATGTCCTCGGGGGCGAGGCGCGTCTGGAACGTGCGCACCGTTTCCTCGGCATCCTCGATTTCGGGGGCGGCCAGGGTGACCACCCACCAGTCCTCGTCCAGTCCGTCGCCGTATTCATTGGCCGCCTCGGTATCCGCGAACGGGCCGATATGGCTCAGACCGTCGACGGGGTTTCCGACGATGAGGATGGCCGGGCTGATGTCGTTGATCGTTTCCATGGGGATTCTCCTGCCGGCTTCGGGCCGGCTCCGTTGAATGAGGCTCCAGTGTAGCGAGGCGCCCGCATCCGTCGATTTCCTCGATCGCACCTCCCGCCATTGCTGGCGGGGCACTCCCCGTGTCTCACCCCGACTCGGAGCGCGCTACATCCTGATGGCTGTCTCCTTCGCCACCTTGCGGCAGGTGGCGTGACCACCGGGAGCAGGGCCGACATCCGAGGGCAGGATGCGCCCCGTCCCGGGGTCCACGACACTCAGATCAAAGTCCTCCAGTCGCTCAACCGCGACGGTGCGGTGAAACGCCTCCAGCGCCCACAGGTACGCATCCTCGTCGCGCAGCGCACGGGGAATGTCGCTGACCCGGTGCGCGCCAGGTACTGAGCGGTCGGCCGGTTCGGTGATGTCGCCGCTGGCGGTCGCCAGGATCAGGAGTGATCGTTCGGGATATTCATGCGTACCGGACATCAGCAGGAAAAACTCCTCGCGCCCGAACCCCGGGACGCTGTGACTGTGTGGATGGGGCTGCTGGCGGTCGTTCAGTCCAGCGGGTCCATTTCGCGGAGCAGGAGGGTCACGAGCCACGGTGGAAGGTCCGTCCCGGTCTTCTCGCACGATACACCGCCGATCCACTCGCCACCGGTCGGGTCTTCATCCTCGTCCAGCAGCCTACCGGCCTCCGTGTCGATCACGAAGATCGCGAGGTCTTCAACGAAGGCGATCCCCTGGCTCTCATGGAATGCCTCCAGCGCGTAGTAGGCGGCTTCTTCCTCGGTCACCCGATCCGGGATGCCGTCTACGCTGTAGACGCCCGGGATGGCGCTGTCATCGCCTTTGAATTCATCCCCATCCGGCGGCAGCATGTGGCGCTCGGGCAGCACAACAACAAGGACGTTGCGGTAGGGCGTTTCCGTGTTCATTTGCGACATGGTGGTGCTCCTTTTCTGACTGAGGGCCGGGCCCGCCTGGTCGATTCCCGGCGGTTGGTCGTATGGAGTGAGGGCGTCTCGGTTCGCAGACCTATCGGCTCACGGCGGAATCGGCGTGGAACTTCTCGGCCTCGATGTAGTGCTCGATCATCTCTCGGCGCGCGCGGGTCGACATGCCGCGCCAGTAACCATCCTTGCGGGAAAAGAACAGCGCCGCATGGTCACCTGAATTCACTCCGATCGTGGCCTGCAAACGGCCAAGGGCCTCGTCGAATTCGGGGGTGTTCATGTCGAACTGCGTCACGGCATCGATCGATTTCTGGACCTCGGGGTTTGCGCCGAAGTCATCGGGATCTGGAAGCCCCATGAAGAATTCGGTATCGGAGCCTGCCTTGAGTAAGCCATAGGCGGCTTCCAGCGGCGAAATCGTCACGATCTTCTTGTCGCTCGCATCGGCGATGATTGCACCCGTGTCTGCTTCCTGCGCCAGCTTCCCGAACGATTGGTCCAGCATCTCCTCGCTCTCGGCGTAGAAGGTCACGGTGAAGGTCTTGCGGTAGTAGTTCTTTTGAGACATGGAGCGCTCCTTGCCGGCTTCGGGCCGGTATCCGTTGATTGAAACTCCAGCGTATCGAAGACGCCGGATCTGTCGATTTTTTCGGCGGACATAAAAAAGGGGCGCATCGCACCCCTTTCTGTTGCCCGTTTTCAGGCCTCAGCCATCGTTGTTAGGCCGTTGCATGGCGCACCTCCTGGTCGGTTTGAGTGATCGGCGAAGGGGTGAGGAGTGCCGTACCGGACCGGCGGGGCTAGTCGATGGAGACCCCCACATCTCGCGCCAGACGATCGCTGGGCTTTTTGCCGGTCAGAATGCCATCCGCCCCTCGTGAGCTTCTCGACTATCACTGATCTCCTCCTTGAATCTGCTTGGTCCTTTCGTAACACCACGCCTGCCCGGTGTGGGTCCGCAGGCGAACCCTACGTGTCCCGGTTCTCGCAGGACACCCAGCGTATCCGGGCGGTACCCGGCTCGGGTGTGGCTTTCAGCAGGGTCTTTCGAGACAGGACTTGCACCGCTCCGTCCTTCTTACCCACCTCAACCGCCTGGATCTCGTAGTGGTACCGCGCGCTGTGGGCGAGGTAATGACTCCGCGCCATGCGCTTGATCGGCTCCATCCGGGCATAAGGGGTCGATTCCCAGTCGGGTGATGCCGCGGGCGGGACCGGATAGCGGTAGGCTCGGAAGAGGTAACCGGATTCAGCCATCACCATGTGCCTCGCTCGCCGCTTGCTCGGCCGCCTCGATGGCGGCATCCACCGCGGCCTCACGGGTGGCGACCGTCGAGAGATCGGCCGTGAACGGGACTCGGACCGCCAGCGCAGCGCTCCGGTCTTCCTCCGACTCCTGATCCACGCCAAAACGCAACCAGGCGCCGTGCCTCACCAGGAAACGGCCGCGTCGCGCATCCTGCGCCTGATTCGCATCTTCGTGGCCCACTTCGGACACCGAGGGCAGGGCGGCCATCAGGTCCGCGACTTCATGCAACCAGTCCTGCACGTCGCTGACGTCCCACATATACGCCTCGGGGTCTTCCTCCGCGCCGAGGACCTCCGCCAGCTCAATCAGGATCTCGTGGAGTCGTGCGCCCGATCCTTCGGGTAGGTTTGTCGGTGTGGTCTGTTCCATGCGGTCTTCCTTGTTCTGACTGTTCGCTTCCATGCTATCGGCCACTTGCGATCTGTCGATTTATTCGCCCGTCAGCGCACACCGCGCCAGGGACGCGGTTCAAGATTACGGTGCATGTATAGCGGGTGCCCGGGCTGCCCGGCGCCCGTCACCTTCATGGTCCATACCCCGCCGGCGTTTGTCTGAAACATCGACCGGCTCATCTCTATATCAAGAGCCGTCTTGATGGTCGTCGGCCTTCGAGGTTTTTCCGCTAACCATATACCCGCGTGGATATGGATAATCAGTGATTGTCTTCCCACCTTTTGTGACCCCCGGATGTGGCCCGATTACCCGGCTCACCAATAAGGCTCCGAACAGAATAGTGATTGCCAATGCGAAAGACGCAGCGCCTTGCGGATCCTCGAGAGCCACCCTGTAGAGGTCGTCGCCAAAATGACTGACCATCCACAGCGCGATCACCAGGAACATTACCCCTCTGGCAAGACTGTAGATTCCGTCGACAAGCGGGGCCAAGCCGTTTCCTGGTTGGTACGAACCACTGATGACGATCTTTATCGCGGATGCGAAAATCACCGTCGCCATGTAAACCGGTATCCCGATCTGTAAAACCAAGTTGTAGGTGTCTTGCGCGAACCCTTTTGGCGGCTCCCCCATTGATAGCGAAAGGGTCACCAGCAATATGCCGTAGCTCGCCACCTTCACGTAACCCCAGATCGAATCATTCATAAACACCCGTCCCTTTTAGATGATGAAGATGTCCGTGCGCCCTGGGCGCTATTACCCGACAAGCCGGCCGAATACCTGAACCCGCCGTGCCCAGGCTCGGAAGCTCTCGTCCGGCCCCACCATGGAATGGATCAGCTCGCCTCGGGATCGGGCGATCCCCACGACCTTGCCGCGTACCCCGTGTTGCACGAGAACCCAGCCCCGCCAGCCGTTCTCCTGGAACACCGCCAGGCGCAGGGCCGTGAAGAAATCATCGGCGCGGTCGGCCGGGTGCTGCCGGCGGATACAGGGGCGGTACTTCTTATGATGACTGCTCATCCCGGCTCCGAGGTGTCCAAGTCCGCCAGCGCCTGCCAAAGCGCCTGCACATGCTCGGCACTCACGACCATTCCATCCTCTCCGCTGTCGTGCCAGTGCTGGATGGATCGCGCGGCCTCGACCACCGGCTGCATGGACTCCACACGGTACGCATCGGCCGCCATTTGTCGAATCGCTTCGGGAAGGCCGCCTTCGCCATCGTCGTTCATCCAGGGCTGTGCAACAGCATCGAGCACCTGAACCAGGTTGGCGTATTCGCGAATGAAGTGGGGTGCCGGCTCTCGGCCGGGCGGGGGCGGGCAGGAGCGCCAGTGGGTCGCCGAACCACCCTCGCTGACTACCCCTCGGTCCGTCGACCAGGCGTGGCCCAGACGCTGGAGCGTCGCAGCCTCAGCGTCCTGCACCCAATAGGCATCCGGAATCCGCCCACGCTCCGGGATGTAGAGGTCCACGCGGGTGCCATCTCTTGGGGCCTCGTGAATGGGCCGCCATTGATCCGGGGATCGGGGGGTACTCGTTTCGGTCATCGTGTGATCGCTCAATGTGTCCATCCTTGTCCTTCTCTCGGCTGTGAGCGCGGCCGGCTGATTGATCTTCCAGTATGCCGATTCGGGGCCGCGCGTCGATTTCTTCCGCTCCCCTTTGACACCCTCCCCGCGGCCGCCGCGCTATACCCGCTGAAGCTGGGGCTGCTCACGCCTTTTGGGTGCGTCCGGCGGCCCACTTTCCCTCGGCCCGACGCTGGCCTACCATGTCCATAATCCTCATGTGCACATGGTTCCAAACGAATCCGCACAGGCGCCATCCTTCAACCGCATGCAAGCAGGCTTTCCTTGTCCAAAGAACACGCCCTACTGAACACGCCCCCGGCGGACGGTACCGACCCATCCACCCGTCGATCCGCAGGGCCGAATCCGACACCCCCGATGCAGGCGTCCATCCAGGCGGGATGGGCCTCCCCGCTGGGGGAGAGGTGTGCTCACGCGTTACTCGATCCGTTCGAGAAGTCCGTCCTTTTTCTTTGCCGCTTCGCCCATGAACACCTCCGACACGACACCCCGGAGCACCGCGTCGAGCAGATGGAGGCCCTGATTCACGGATACATGGATCGCCTGTTCCCATCCGGTCTACTGGATCAGCGCCAGGATAAGGTGGAGAGCCTGCTGCTGGCGGAGGGGCTTGATCCAGAGACGATCTACACGGACGCGACGCCCTTTGATTGTTCAGTTCAAACGCAACTGGGGGAGCGCCTGGTGAACACGATCCGCGCGGCCGATCGCTATTCCGCGCTGCTGGCGATGGGCCGCGCGCACGACCTGATCACCGACAAGCACCACAAGGGCGAGTTCTTTCGGTACAAGCGGTCACTGGAGAAGCTGGTCAACAAGGTCCAGCTCACTCACAAGCGGGCTCGCTATCCAGGGGCTAACCCCCTGGTCGATTCCGGTGACGTACGCGGACTCACCCAGTCGCAGTTGGACACAGTGCCGAACGGCAAGGGTGTCGTGCAGTACGCCTTCGCTTCGCCCGGTCCGAAACGCCCCCCGAAGGGCAATACACGACACGGCATGCAAACCAGCTGGCGGTGAGATCCGGCGACCCCTTCTATCAGCCCTAAGACCTTCTCTGCCATCTTGTGGGGGTCTTTCGGGCGACATCGATCGTACCGTCTCCATGGAACCCCCTCGGGCGAGAGGGGGCCGCATTCGACATCTCTCGATGGACGCTTCAATCCACCTCGATCACATCCTCCAGCCCGGCATCCTCGTACAGCTCCTTGGCAAGCCATCGGTGCCCGAAGAACTCGATGACCTCTTCCTCGGTGTCACAGACACACCCGCTGTGACGGTCGCGCTCGCCCTGCCAGCGAGTGCGCCCGATCTGGTGGCACACGAACCTGCCGCCCTGGGTCTTGTACAGGGCCAGTTCGGTCCAGCGTCCGGTCTGCCCGCTATAGCTGCTTCCGTGGGCGTTGTTGTCGGTGCTCGATGCCGATGCGATCCGCTCGCCGGTGAAACGGATATCCGGGGCGTTGTCGATCTCCAGGGTGATCGTTTCCATGTCGCTTTCCTCGTCTACGTCGATGTCGTCGGTCTGCGCGATCTGAAGATCGCTGTAGTCAATGCACTTGAAGTCTTCATCCAGGTAATCCGCCAGCTCCGCGGCCGACAGCGGATCGCCGTCTTCATCCACCACCGTGGCGCCTTCCACGGACCACACCATGTCCTGACCTTCGATGCCCGTCTTGAGCGTTTCCGGCTGGTACAGGTCGTAGTTGAAACTTTCGGTGTAGGTGATCCGGATGCCTTCACAGGTGGAGGTGAGTTCGGCTGCTCCGAATTCGTGCGGGATCGCCGCCTGGTAGGGGTCGCCATCATCGTCCCACTCGTCGCGGGTCTGGGTGATTCTCGTGATGACCTCGATGTCCTGCTCTCGGGTCCAGGTGCCGTTCTCCACGAGCGCCTCGAACTGCGCGATCGATAGTGTCTTCATGCTGTTCCCTCGTCATTCCCGGTGTCGCCGCCGGGCGCGGCTGTGGATGTCTTCCACGGATCTAGCGTAGCAAAGCGCAGGCGTCCGTCGAGTTTTGGGTGTGTCCTGGCTCCAGACACAAAAAACCCGCGCCGCCGGAGCGACACGGGTCGGGGGGTGCTTCCTTTCTCGGGGCGCTATGCGGCCGTCGCCTCCGGATCGCGGGGCTTGAAGAACCCGGGCCCCACCAGATCTTCTTCTCGCGGCCGCCCAAACCCTTCCTCTCGTTCCTCGATCATCACGCCGAACGCCAGTTGGATGGCTCGGCGCCAGAATCGCGGGGCCTCACTGATCGCGCCGCCGTCGTCCTCGTCAATCGCTACGTAGGCGAGATAACCCACCTCCCCATGAATCGATCCATCGCTCATGCGCACGCCACCCTGTTCCCAGATCGCTTCGAACGCCTCCGAGACCGAGGGTTGCTTCTCCGCCTCTTGCAGCGCGACGAGCCCGTCCAGATGACCACAGGCCTGCACGCGGCTGGCGGCCACAAAAAGCGCCTGCATTTCCGCCGGCGCAACGTCGACCCGCAGATCCCCACGGACAAACGCATCCATCATCTGCTCCGGTTTGCGCATCACCAGCGCCACCTCCGCCGCAGTGTGCATGTCCTTTGCGCCGCGGATGCAGGACACCTCGAACCGCACCTCGCCCCGGCCGCGGGCGGTGACCGCCAGCAGGGCGAACCGGGGCGCATCGGTGGCGCGCTGAACCTTGCGCCCGGTTTCCTCGACACCGCACGAAAGCTCCGATTGGTGATCTCGATCAAAAGCCACCATCGGCTCCTGATAGCCCGCCTTCAGGGCGGCATTGCGGGCCCGTTCGATATGCACCCCCTTTGCGCGTTCGGCCGCCTCGACCGCAGTTGAGTAGGTGTAGACGCTCGGGTCTCCAGACGCCGTGTGGCAGGCGAGGGTGACGACTTCGTTGCTCTTTGGCATGACTTACTCCTGTTGCGGCTTCGCGCCGCTTGCGTTGATGGAGTCTCCATCATAGGAATAACCGCCCATCTGTCGATTTTTCGGGCACACCTCCCGCCTCCAGACACAACAAACCCGCATCGCCGGGGCGACACGGGTGGAGTAAGGGGGGGCTCGCCGCACCCCGGTTCACCCCGAACGCGGGTCAGTCCGAGGTGCAGGTGTCGCTTGTCTGGCGGAGCTTGCGGACGGTGTTGTCTCCGCCCCCGGAGTACACATTCCCGGTTGCATCGACCGTTACCGGCCAAACCCAGCTCGTGTGCCCTTCAAAGCTCCAGACCTGATTCCCGTTCGGGTCGATCTTCCGGACGGT